>JAKSOU010000070.1 GCA_024405435.1 Akkermansia sp.
TAGAAGCAAGTAGAAACTTTTTCATTTGTATATAATGGGTTCTCTTTTAAATCCATAGGTAAAATCGGGCCCGCCATCTCCATATGACCACAAATATGAACTCTAACGTCGATTTGCTTCTGATAATGCTCTATTAAAAAAGATAATAATCTTATTTTCCGTTGTGTCAACCCACTGCTGAGATTTAGAATGTAACCTTGGTAAATAGTAACGTTTTCGATTGTAATATATAATAAATTCCAGTTCAGGATAATCAGAATACATGGCATCCATTTTATTAGGAGATAAAAATCCTTCGTTAACTGCCAACTCGATATCTTTTATTAACCATTGTAAATTATCTACGCTTACAGTTTCTACTGTTTGTTCTTGTATTATCGCATTCGTTTGCTTATCAATTAATTGGCGAGTGTTGCGGTTTATGGTGCCGTTCCCATCCTCGTCAACTGAAAAATTATAAAAACAATAAAAAATATCTGAAGGATCAGCAAATGAACCATTTGCAAATGACTTTTTCATTGTAACACAAGAGGGAAATAATAATAACAATAATAATAATAGTTTTATCTTCATGATAATTCGTTATTTATTTATATTGATAGTTACACTCAGGCTTGAGTCCGGTGCTGTCCACCACGTCGCTGATGAGTTGACTCGCAGGCACCCCATTGCCTGCTCGCCCCTGCGGGGCAAACGCGCTTCGCGGTTTGCTTCGGGCACACCCCATTGTGCCCTCACCCTGCTTCGCAGGGCTGTGGCTGCACCACAGGCTAACCCGCCTTACACCGTCGGCGGTCTTGTCCAATCCCCCTACAAGCCTTCGGGGGCTTTCGCTCCTGTCGTTGTAGGTGAATACATCATTGCGGGTGGCACCCTGCCGCGCGAGCGTGCGGGAAGTCGGACGGCCCAGGGTGTCGTACTGGTAGGAGCGGCGGGGTAAAACAGGAGCTGTGGCGATGCAGGTCATGCGCTATACTCTTTTAAGCACCTAAAAGGCTGAATGCATTTTTTTCGAAAAACCGCCCTGCGTTCGATAGGGAAAAAGCTATTATTGTTTCCAGTGCGCCAGTCATGTTTTTCATTCTGTTTCCTTTTTCCTGAAAAAAACATATTCAGGGGGAAGTGTTTTTGTTCTGTATCATAAACAGACGTCTATTGCCCTTTCCTATTCCGTGGGATACATTCAATGCATTTTGTCGAAAATGCATTGGAGCAATACAGACATTTTTTTGTTGTTTTTTTTGTCTTTGCTTTGTATCTTTTCTGCATGTCTCCATAATTTGTGGAAGTCGGAAAGAGTCATATTTTTGTACAATGAATACGAATCTGGCAACCTTATAATTTTCCCTTTCTTGAATAATTCTTCAGATAAAACTTCATCGGTGATGAGCCAACGGTATTCTTCTCCGTCTACTCTGATATATCCGATTGTGGGAATAACAGTCGTCACTTCCACTTTATGTTGATTTGTTATATTGTTGGCATCTTGAATCGCTTCCACAATGCCATGCGGCACGCTGATGAAATGAGAAGTGTCCCAGACAGGATAAAACGACGCTGTATTTTTCGTAATCTTTCTAATTTGCTCATTATTGCAACGCATCTCATGGGTTGTAACGAATTCTCTCTGGGAGCATGATACAAACACCATAAATAAAACTAGGATTAAGTGGTATTTCATTATATATTTTTTTTGTTAGGTATATACTCTCTGAATTCTCCATCTTTTGCCCCCTCGTGCACGGGAAATATCTCATTTTCCGTGTCTTTATTTTTACTTGTAATTCTTGACATCTCTGGATTCTTGTAATTAGGATGCGCGATGTGGGGCAGCCCAGTGTGTCGTACCGGTAGGCGCGTCTTGGTGAAACAGGAGCTGTGGCGATGCGGATCATGCGCTTGTCTATACCCCATTAAGCACCCAAAAGGCGAAATGCACAACAAAAAATGCATTTTTTTCAAAAAAAATCGCAGCGGGTTTGCAAGACACGCAATGCCAATATGTAAGAGACGAAGAAAATTTCGGGTGGTTGATTGGCGGGAATAGGGGTGGTGGGTAGACATGCGTTGGCGTGAATCCAAAAAAAATCACGCCATGGCGCAAATTTTTTGTGCATTTTCCCGTCGGCGTGTATTATAGGGGGTAGATATGGAAACGAACGACAGCACGGAACAAGGGCCGCGGCGGGGCTGGCGGCGCGTGTGGGCGGTGGTGAAGCGCGTGGTGGGCAGCACGTGGATGGTGCCCGTGTTCTGCCTGGTGGTGGAGCTGCTGAGCCTGGTGGTGGGAGCCTGGGTTGGCACCGACAGGCCGCGCACCACGCCTGCGGGCAGTATGGTGCTTGAGTTCACAACCGCATTCGCCCTGTTGGCCGTTCCCGTGGTGTTGCTGTGGTTCATCGGCACCTGCTTTATGAAGCAGAGCTGGGGGCAGCGCGGGCTGCGCCTTCTCTTCACGCTTCTGCTGGGCGGCGCCACCTTTGCGGTTCTGGTCATGTATGTGGTGATGTTTGCGTTCGTCAACGACGACCACAGGGCGGACAATTGGGTGGTGCCAGAGGGCGTGGCGCTGGAGGTGCCGGCAGACTTTTATGTGGATGACGACGCGCCCGATATCGTGAAACGGCTGGCCGGGGAAAAATCCGGACACGGGACATCAACCGAAAAAACTCCGCTGCCGAAGGGTTCCTCTCCCCTGCCGCCGAAAAACCTGGAGCTGTTGGCCAAGGAGCATCCCGACCTGCTCCGGGAGTTCTGGATGCGCGCCAAGCTGCTGGGCAGGCAGGAATACACCCGCTGCCACTTCATTGAGTGGCCGCAAGGAGGCACCGGGTACCATTGCACCATCAAATTGGCTGGCACCGGCACCACGCCGGCAACCAAGTCCCGCGATGAGATATTCGATGACAGCCCCGACACCACCGTCAGCACCGTTGAACAGCTGGAGAACGGCTGGTCCCTCCTGTCCCTCATGAGAGAGGTGAGTTTCGGGGATGGTGAGAAATTGGACGGCGAGCGCATTCAAGCCTTCACCGTGCAGCAGTACGACGGGCACTTTGCCGAACTCGCGCAACACCCCGCCATGGAGACCGTGGAGACCCTCCTGCCCCTTCCCCAAACGCCTTGCCTGAAGCTCGCTGAGAGCGCGCAGCCCGGCATCTACAGCATCACCATCTGGCTGCCCAAGGATGCCCGCAGGGATGGCCACTATGAAATCCGCGCCTTCGAGTACAACACCGGCACGGAACTGAGTCTGGAACGCGACCCCACCCTGAAACCGGAATCAGGCTACGAGCTGGCGAACGCCTTTGTGCTGGAGAATCCCGATTTCATGGTGTACACGGGCGACTGGGGCCAATACTACGGCAGCCGCTGGCAGGTGTGGTTCGTGCCCAACCAGGGCGAAAAAGAGCTGGTGTGCGAGCAGCTGTTCCTCATGCAGGGATGGATGCGGTGAAAACGCCGCGCTGGCGCGCGGCGAATTAGGATTGAGGATTAGGATTAAGAATTATGGAAACACTAGACAACGAGAAACAAGGCACGCGAGGCGCGTGGGCGGTGGTGGAGCGCGTGGTGAGAAGCACGTGGATGGTGCCCCTGCTCAGTCTGGCGGTGAATTTGCTGTGCGTGGCGGCGATAACGTGGATGGGACTCGGCCGCACGGCGCTGATAGCCTGCCTGTGTGTCATCGCGCTATCCTTTCTTGCACTTGTACTGTGGTTCATCGCCAGCCTCTTTTTCAAGCAGAGCTGGGGCAGCCGCGTGCTGCGCCTTCTCTTGGTTGGCGGCGTTGGCGCCGTGTTTTTCTGCAACGGCGGCGGGGCGCAATACTGGCATGTGCCGGAAGGCGTGGATTTCGAGGTGCCCGGCGGCTTGAGCGTGGATGAGGACGCGCCTGACATCGTGCAACGGCTGGCCGGCAAAACTAGCGAGCATGGGGCATCCGAGCCCCCATCAACGCTGCCGGAGGGCGACTTCCCCACGCGGGCCGAGAACCTGGAGAAGCTGGCGCAGCAGCATCCCGACCTGCTCCGGGAGTTCGTTTTCCGCGCCAAGCTGCTCAACGAGCCCAGGTGTATCCTCTGTGAAGCATGCACCGACCAGCCGGGGAGTGTCAACATGCAAACCTGCTTCGTCAGACTGCTCTGCGCCGGCATGCCGCCGAGCGACTGGCGCCGGGATCCGTTCGAAAGAAGCGGCAACGCCACCGCCGATGCCGTGGAGGAACTGGGGAACGGCTGGACTCTGGCAAGCTATGTGAGAAAGGGCTATGACGTGAGTGGGGATAAAGCGGAAAACGAGAGGCTGAGAGGCTACGCCATCCAGCGGTTCGATGCGCTTTTTGCCAAGCTGGCACAAAATCCCGCCATGGAAACCATCGATTCCCTGCTGCCGCTTCCCCAAACGCCGCGCCTGCAGCTGGCGGAAAGCTCATCCAGGGGAATTTACCACCTCACCCTCTGGCTGCCCAAGGATGCCCGCAGGGATGGGCATTATCAGATCCGAGCCTTCGAGTACAACACCGGCACGAAACTGGGTATCGACGGCTTCCATTCCAAAGACGTCATTGTTCTGGAGCACGCCCTTGTCATGGTGCAGCCCGATTTCGCGGTGTACACGGGCGACTGGGGGCAGTACTACGGCAGCCGCTGGCAGGTGTGGTTCGTGCCCAACCAGGGAGAAAAGGAACTGGTGTGCGAGCAGTTGTTCCTCATGCAGGGATGGATGCGGTGAAACCGCCGCGCTGGCGCGCGGCGAATTAGGATTTGGGATTAAGATTAGGAAAGGGTGGCTGGTAAGCGGGCGTTGGCGTGATTTCTCTCATGCGCACGCCAACACCAACCACACCACACGCCCCGTCCGCCAATCACCCTGCATGTACACACACAACGCGTGCATACACACAAATTCTAAATGCTAAATTCTCAATTCAAAATTCAAAATTGATTCCGCGCGGTCACGCCCATTCCAGGAAAAGCGCGGTTCCGGCGGGGACGGTGACGGGAAGGCCGGCGGCGTCCAACTCCTCCGCGGTGGCGGAGAGGGGCAGTGCGGCGGGGTCCAGGAGGTTGCGGAAGGACTGCGCGCCGGGCTTCTTGGCGCACCATTCGCGCGCGTTCTCCGGGATGTGGACGCGGGTGGTGAAATCCAGCGAGGGATGGAGGTTGCAGACCACCAGGACGGTGGACTTGGCCTTGCGGTAGTGGCGCAGGAAGGCGTACAGGTAGTGGCCGGAGGCGGTGTCGTCCGCCTCCCTGCCGAAGTTGGGGGTCTCCTGGTTGGCCCAGTTGAGGCCGTAGAAGCCGCCCTTGGAGAGGGCGGGGTGCTGGAGCATAGGCAGCAGCGCGGCGGTGTAGTCGCGCAGGACGCGCTCCCGCTCCGTCATGCCGGAGCCGTCGAACTTTCCGCCTGCGGTCCAGTGCTGGAAGTGCGGGAGGGAGGTGTAGTCGAAGATGCTGGTGCGGCCGTTGTCGCCGCCGAAGCCGCCGGGGCCGGAGGCGTCCTCCCCGCATTCCTGCCCGTTGTAGACCAGGACGGGACAGGCGGTGGCGGCGAACTGGGCGGCCATGAGGGCGCGAGTGACATCGGCGCCCCGCCCGTTCCAGGCGGAGGGTGCAGCGAGGCGCTGCTCATCATGGTTCTCCAGGTAACGCACGCCGCGGAGGTAGGATTTGAGGGAGTCGTGGTTGCAGGCATCCAGGTCGTTGGCCCAGCCGCCGCGCTCGTAGAGGCCGCGCAGGGCGTCGTACGACGGGCTGTCGTACACGGCGTTGAATCCGGCGTGAAGCAGGATATCGTGCACGTCGCCCTCGGTGAGCTTCATGTGGTCGTTGTAGCCCTCCGCCATGAAGAACACGCCCTCGTCGCGCAGGCGTGCGCGTGCGATGGCCCAGCGCCAGAACGGGGCGGGCACCATGTGGGCCATATCGCAGCGGAAGCCGCCCACGCCCATCTTCTGCCAGTAGGCGAGCACATCGTTCATGATGCGCCACACGCGCGGCTCCTGTCCCGGTGCGGGGAGCTGCCACGGCACGCCGGAGGGGCCCTGGCGGTAGTCGCTACCGTAGTTGAGCTTCACGGTCTCGTACCAGTCGCACTCGCCGGGGGTCCAGGTTTCCGCGTTGTTGCCGGTCACGCGGCCGTGGCCGCGCTCCGGCTCGAACGGCGCCTTGGGCAGCTGCAGCTCGCGTTCGCTGTTCTGCGGGTGGAGGTAGTAGAAGGCGTTGTCGCGGGCGAAGAACACGCCGGTGTCGTCCCCTTCCCCGAAGCTGCAATCCGGCCTCACGGTGGAGCGGTAGCAGCGGGAGACGTGGTTGGGGATGAAATCCATGAGCGGCACCATGCCGTGGCGGCGGCACCGCTGCAGCAGCTCCGCATATTCCTGCAGGCGGTTGGCGGGGTTCTCCGCCAAATCGGGATCCACGTCGAAGTAGTCCGTGACGGCGTACGGGCTGCCGGCGATTCCCTTCACCACGCACGCGGGGTCGGCGGGCAAACCGGAATGCGCGGTCTGGGTGGCGTGACGCAGCACGCCGGTAAACCACACGTGGGTGACGCCCATCTGCGCGAGGGCATCCAGCGCGGCGTCGTTCACGCCGGCGAAGGTGCCGCAGCCGTTGGTTTCACGGCTGCCCCATGGCTTGCCGCCGATGATGTGGTTGGAGAAATGACGGACAAAGAGCTGATAGATGACGGGACGCATCCGGGGGATTTACAATTTACGATTTACAATTGACGATTTGGAATTCTAGCGCGCCTGCCGGCGCGGGGATGGGGTGCTATGCTGCTGCAGGTGCAGGTGCAGGTGCGGGTGCGGGGGCTACAGCTGGCGCGGGGGTGGGGACGGGGGCGGAGACGGCGTTCAGCCACTCCACCTTCTGCAGGGTGTAGCCCATCTTCTTGAGGCGCTCGTCCATCTCGCGCAGGTGCATGGCGCCGTAGAAGATGGCAATGCGCTTGGCGGCGGGGTCCTTGAGCACGCCCTCCAGCACCTCGAAGCACTTGGCGTTGCGGGCCACCACAATGCTGGACTGCTCCATCACGGAATCGGATTGCGAGCTCTTGGCGAGCGCCTCCATCATCATGTGCTTGTACTGCTTGGGGTCCGGGTTCAGCAGGGTCATGAGATCCAGTTCCCCGATGTTGCTGATCATGCTCTTCACAATGAGGCCGAGCCAGGATTCGCCGCTGTCCTGCATGGCCTTGCTGAGCTCCTCCTGGGTGACATCCGCGAACACGAAGTTCTCCTTGCCGTAGTCGATGCCCTCCGACTGCATCTGCAGGTTCATCTGGGTGGAGATGGAATCGTAGAGGAAATTGAGGACGAATCCGAGGATGGAATCCTCCTTGCGCTCCTTCATCTCACCGCGCAGCTTCTCGTACTCCGCCTTCTCCTCATCCGTGGCGGTGTTGCCGTCCACCTTGCGCTTCAATATCAGCATGCGCGGCAGGTCCCCGCCGTCCACCATCTCGTACAGCACCTTGTCGTACGTGGCAAACCGCGTGTTCAGGTCGGCGTAGTAGGACGGATCCGCGATGTGGATGGCGCCCACCAGGTCGATCTGGCGGCCTTGGGCATCAGCATAAGTGGCGAGCGGCACCTGCAGCACCTCCTCCTGCTCGGAGTTGTAGGTGCCCATGCGCACCAGCTCTGCGGGGTAGTTTTCCTGCTCCTGGGCGGCCAGCGGCGCGGCGAACAGCCCCGCGGCGGCGCAAAGGGATACGGCTAATGTGGATAGACGGAATTTCATGATTGGTACATCATACACGCGCGCACGCACCGAGTCAAGGAGGGAGTTCCGCCGCGGGAAGCGGCAACTTTGAAATTGACATACAGGGCGGCGTGGAGGATAATGCGGCATGCGTTTGCGTAGTTTTTTCATGAGGGGATTGGCGCCGTTGGCGGCGGCATTGCTGCCGGCGCTGTGCGCGGCGGAAACCGCGTCCGTCACCTATCTGGCGCCAGGGGTGAGTTTGGAAAAAATCACGGCCTCCACGCGGTTCTACGATGTAGGCAAGGGAGCCTACTACTGGTACAGCCACTTGTCGACCACGGAGGAGCTGTACAACCGCACGGGGGATTTCTCCTTCATGGGGAAGCTGGGGGAGCGCTATGTCAAGCAACCGGAATTCAACCCGGATGCGTTCAAGGGGCTGATAAATGACAATTTCACCAGCTGGTACAACGCGGGGTCCAACGCCATCCAATACTGGCAGGACTGCTACGCGCCGTTCTTCAAGAGGTGGGATCAGTCGCGCGATCTGCCGCAGGGTCTCACCTACGACAAGAACAACCTGGAGGCACTGGGCGGCACCCAGAGCCTGGAGGTGAACATGAAGTTCTACGACAGCTGGTCGGACGTGGAGAAAGGCGTCACCAATGCCTTTGATTGGTACATGAGCGGCAACGTCGGCCCTGGCGGAGGCGGCTTCTTCAGAGAATACTACGACGGCAAAGAAACCTGCAAAGAATGCGGTGTCTACGCATCACAAGCACAAGGCGTGGTGGACATGGATAAGGTGACATCGGGCATTTTCGAGTCGTTCGGCCTGGTGCGGCAGGCAGACGGCGCCCTGCAGCTCGTGGAGCAGGGGCTCATTCCCACGCTCACCGCCAGCGACAGCTTGACCGACTGCGCCCTCACCTGCTACGGTTTCACCCTTGGAACGGACGGCATGGTGAATTCCCTCTACATCGCGGATTCGGGCGATGCGGAGTACCGCATCGAGCACATCTACCTGAAGGTGGAGGCGGATAGCAAAGGCAACGAGCGCCTGCTGATATTCACGGACGAGGCGTGTACGAAGGCTTGGCACAGCGACGGCTTCTCCAAGTGGGGGCTCACGGACATCTGCCACATCAACACACCCGACGAGCTGAAAGAGCTGTACAACACACTCCACGACCCGGCCACACCGATGGAGTGGACCGGCGAAACCGAATACTGGTCCACCGACACCACGCTCGGGTGGAACGTGAAAATCGGGGACGGAACCTACACCAGCGGCTACGAGAACGGACACCCCGTACTGTTCACGGATGCCGCGTACGAGTTCAGAAACTATGTGAAGGGAGATGTCAACACCCCGCTCATGGAAGTGGTGAACGACGAGTACGACTACAGGTTCTTGCTTAAGAAGAACGAGGAAAAGGGTACCCTGGAGCCCGGCACGCTCAAGATCGGCACACTGGATAAGAGCGGCACGGGCGAGCTGCGTTTCATCAATGTCTCCCTGACGGTGGATACGTGGCAAGTGCGGGAGGGCTCCGTCATCATCGAGGGAACCTCCGCCGACATCGCCAACGCTACAATCGACGGCACGCTGGCCATCGTGGGCGAAAAATGCAAGCTCACCCTGGGCAGCGGCATCTCCGGTTCGGGCACCATCATCCTGGGAGACAAGACCTCTCTGGACCTTGGCAACCAAGCCATCTCCCTCTCCGTCACCCTGCAGGGCTCCGATGCCTCCATCACAAACGGCATCATCACCAGCGACCTGATACTGGCGGATAATGTCTCCTACACCTGGAGCAAGGATGCCGGTCTGCAGCTCCAGGGCAACATCATCCTGGGCGACGGGGCCACGTTTAACTTCGGGGGTGAGACCTTCTCCAGACCCTTCACTATGCAGGGCTCCGCCACCATCGGCCACGGCACGTTTGACGGCAAGCTGACCGTGGCGGATGGCAAGCGCCTGACCCTGCTGGCAGACACCACCATCACCGGCGGTGCCACCCTGGGAAACGAATCCACGCTTGACCTCGGGGGCGGCACCTACGACACCTCCGCCTTCACCTTTGCGGGTAACGCCACCATCGGTCACGGCACGCTTGAGGGCAAGCTGACCATGGCGGATGGCAAGCGCCTGACCCTGCTGGCAGACACCACCATCACCGGCGGTGCCACCCTGGGAAACGAATCCACGCTTGACCTCGGGGGCGGCACCTACGACACCTCCGCCTTCACCTTTGCGGGCAACGCCACCATCGGCCACGGCACGCTTGAGGGCTCCCTGACCGTGGCGGAGGGCAAGAGACTGACCCTGCTGGCAGACACCGCCATCACGGGCGGCGTCACCTTGGAAAACGATGCCGCATTCGACATGGGCGGCAGCACCTTCCACATAGGCGGTTCCGACGGTAACAAAGTCGTGCTGAACGGCTCCGCCACCATCGGCCACGGCACGCTTGAGGGCTCCCTGACCGTGGCGGAGGGCAAGAGACTGACCCTGCTGGCAGACAC
>JAKSOU010000071.1 GCA_024405435.1 Akkermansia sp.
CCCGCTTGCCGGGGTGGTTCGTGACACTAACGCCTGCAGCTCTCCGAGCGTTTTTCTTCGCGTTGCAATGGGATGGCAGTGACGTTGAATCATAAATTATGGTGCAGTGCCATTTATTCATCGGGCCCGGTGGCGCGGTATTTCAGCCAGATGAGGGCGGCCAGCACCGCCAGGGTGGCGGCGGTGTAGATGTAGCACGGCGCGCCGAAGAACGGGATGTCCGAATGGAAGATGAAGCCGTGCCCGAAGAAGTGGCACCCGCCGCCCGCCGCCGCCGCTATGAGCGCCGCACCTGTTATGCGTGATGCCAGCGTGCCGCCGCACAGCCTCCGCACGCCGTACGCCAGCGCCAGCCCCGCCAGCGGGTAGGAAAGCGCCGGCAGGGTCAAGGCGTGGGCGAAGTGCCCGCCGCACAGCCAATCCGCGCCCAAATCCCATACCGTGATGAACGCGGCCACGCGCGCCCACGGGGCCACCGGGGTCTCCTGAAAGCGGCGCGCCAGCCAGTGGCACGCCACCACCACGCCCGCGCACACCGCCAGCTGCAGGAAGAGGGAACTGTGCGCAAGGGAATCCGCCCCGGCGGCGGCGTTCGGGAAGGTGCCGAAGAGTGAGGCGGTGCAGGCGGCCATGACCGGCCAGCCGCACCAGAGCGCGCAGGTGGAGAGGCGCGTGTAGATGCCGTTGCAGGGCTCGCTCTCGCCGAACTTGTCATAGAACGCGGCGAGGCACGCCGCGCCCGCGCCGAGCGCCGCCACCAGCGCGCCCGCCGTGAACACCGCGAACGGCAGGCTGAACGTGAGCGCCGCCCGGCTCCACGCCATCCCCCAGTCCGCGGGCGCGCCGAACACCGTTTCGCCTGGCGCGGCGGTCAGGTAGTTGGCCTCCACGCTGCGCAGCATGGCTTGCGCCAGGATGAGCGCCAGCACTAGGCAGACAAGGAATATGCGGTTTCTCATGGGCGGGGAAGGGGGTTAGAAGATGTTTGCGGGGGCGTTGGCGCGGCGGGTGGTCACCTGCTCCTGCATGCAGCAGAGCAGCTCCGCGCGGCCGTCGGTTGTGACGGGGCGGGTGATGAGCTCCAGGCGGCAGATGCCGGCGGCGCGGCGCGTTTCCTGCGTGGCGCCGGGCTGGCGCACGCAGAATCCCTGGCCCGCCAGCGTGGCGAAGCGCCCCTCGAAGGCCTGCTGCGTCTCCACCGTGATTTCCACGCCCTCCGGGTAGAGCATGCCCTGCATCCACGGGCGCAGGGCGGCGGTGCTCAGCTGCACGCGGCACTCCGCAGCCAGCGCCGCCATCAGCATGATGCACAGGTCGGTATCCGTGGTGGCGGCCTCTGCGCGCAGCACCAGCTTGAGCGGGCGGTAGGAGAGCACCGTGCGGTACAGGGAATCCCCGGAGAGCACGTGCTCCCTGCCGAACTCCGCCTCCCACTGCGCGGTGATGGATTTGGCCGCGGTGAGCAGGCGCTCCGCGTCCTCCGCGGAAGGCGCGGGCTGGAGCGTGTGCCACGGCTTGATGGGCACCTGCGGCTCCACGCCGAATAGCGCATCGGCCGCCGCCGGATGCGGCGCGGCCAGGCGCGCCGCCACCTGGCGCCCGCCGAGCATGGGCGTGCTCAGCTGGCCGTCTCCCTGCGGGCGGATGCCGGGGTAGGGGTGGCAGATGCAGTTGACGGAGCGGTTGCAGGCCTCCACGCGGCGGGTCCAGTGGTGGATTTCCTCCTCGTCGCGGGAGTAGATGGCGGCGTTCTGGCCCTCCGCGAGCTTGTGCTGGAGGGCGAAGGCCTCCTCCGCATCGCGCACGCGCAGCAGGCCGATGGCGGGCACATCCTGCGCGCACTGCGTGAAGAACCCGCCCGGCTCCACGCCCGCGCGCACGCCGGGGGACCACAGCTGCATGCCCTCCCCGGCGCGGTGCGGCTGCACCAGCCAGGTCTCGTCCGCATCCATGGCGGTGAGCAGCAGCTCCTGCGCCTGCGTGGGCACGGAGCCCAGCAGGCCCATCTGCACGCCCTCCACCCAGCCGGGGCCGCAGGGTACGGAGCCCACGGCGTCCTTCAGCTCGTTCTGGAACGCCTGGTTGTCGTACACGGAGGCGTGCACCAGCACAATGTGGGGCATCTCCGGGCAGCGCCCGGCGTGGGCGAAAACGTTTTTGGCGATATCACGCACGGCGGCGTGCCAGTCTGCGGTGGCGGCCAGGTACAGGCTGGAGCTGCCGCAGCAGCCGCCAATGACGGGCTTGCCGGCGGCGGCGGTGCAGAGCGCGGCGCTGCGCGCGGCATCCGCCACGGCAATGGCGGCGGTCACGCGCGCATCCGCCGCCAGGCGCACCGCCTCCTCATCCGTGCAGATGACGGTGAGCAGGCGCGGCGGCAGGAATTCCTGCTGCTTGAAAAGCTCCGCGATGCGTGTGCCGAGCATGACGGACTGCGCGTGCGGGCGGAAGACCACGGCGTTCCCGGTCATCCACGCGGCGGCGATACCGCCCACGGCGTCTGCCAGCGGGTGCGCATCCCCCGGCAGCACGGCCACCACGCCGCCGCCCGCGGCTGGCGCGGCGGCATCCGCCGTCTGCACGTGCAGGCGGCAGGCATCGATAGCCATCAGCAGCTCGCGCTCCGCCTCCTCCAGGGTGATGCCGCACTCGCGCACCAGCAGGCCGATGAACACGGCCTCCTTGAGCTCCAGCTCCGCCGCCAGGCGCAGCAGGTGCGCGCGGCGCTCCTCCGGCGGTTCCGGCGGTGTGGCGGCGGCCTGCGCCGCCGCGGCCAGGATGCTCTCCACGGTGGCGTGGTCCATGGCCAGGTAGCGGTAGTCCACGCGCTCGGAGTTGTAGGTGGAGACGCGCTCGCAGGGCAGCTCCTCGCTGCCCTCGTAGCCGTCGTCCGCGGCCACCAGGGGGCGCTGCCAGCGGTTGGCCTCTCGCTCGGCGGCGTGGCGCAGGGCGGTGAGGCGCTTGCGGTCGAACGCGCGGGCGCGGGGCGTGGGCGCAAAGGCGGCATTCCGCTGCGGCGCGGCGGCAACCTCCGCCGGTTCGGCGGGCGGCGCGGGCGGGGTGAGGGAATCCGTGAACTCGCGGTGCAGGCGCCCCCAGGTCAGCGAATTCGGGTCTATCTCATACCCGGCGGCAAAGAACCCGCCCGGGCGGGAAAGCTCGTGCACCAGGCCCAGCAGGTGCCGTGCGGCGGCGGCCACCCGCCCGGCGGAGGCCACCGCGCACGCCAGGGTCACGCGGCAGCCCAGCGCATGCAGGGTGCGCGCCACGTGGTCCGCAATCCCCGCCTGCAGGCAGAACGGCGGCATGCCGGGGCGGCCGCTGCCGGCCCAGTCCTCCAGCGCAAAGGCTATGTCGAAAAGGTTGTGGGTGCCGATGACGGGTGTGACCGCGCGCGGGTCCGCGGCCATGGCGGCATGCACCATGCGCTTGTAGCGGGCGTCCGTCTCCGCCTTGGTGCGGCACACGGCCACGGCGGCGCCGTAGCGGGCGGTGCACTCCCGCTCCTCGTCCAGGTGGCTTCCCTTCACCAGCAGGAGCTTGAGCGGGGCTCCCCCGGCGGCCGCGCGCCGCTGCGCCCAGGCGGTGAGCCCGCGCAGCAGGGCCGGCGTGCCCGCCAGGTAGGCCGGCAGCTCGATGGCCACATCCGCGCGCTGCAAATCCTGCCCCTGCAGGGCCAGGGTGAGGGCCTCCGCCACCAGGTGTGCGGTGGGGGAGAGCCCGGTCTCCACAATGACGGGGCGGATGCGCCCCTTGGCCAGGGAAAGGCGGATGAGCTTGTGAAGGCGCTTGGCGAGGGCGCGCACGCCCTCCGCGGGGGAGTAGGGGGAGAGGTTGGGGCACAGGCGCCAGGGCTGCACCACCACGCCGGCGGTGTCCTGCCCCTCCAGCGCGGATATCAGGTTGCGCATGTAGCGCGCCGCCCCCTTGCCGCCGCACACCTCCGGCACCAGCGGGTTGAGCGCCGCGTTCAGGCCGTCCGTGGACATCTGGTGCAGCCGCACAAGCAGGGGGCGCACCTGCGCCGGAAGCACCAGCCCGCCGAACACGGCGCGGAACGCCCGCCGCGCCTCCGGCAGCGCGTAGCGCGCCAGGCGCTCCGGCAGCATGGCCGCCGCCTTCAGGCGCCACTGCGCCGTGCGGGTGAAGATGCCCGGCAGCTCGCTCCCGCGCCCCGCCAGCCGCCGCAGCGCGGCCATTTGCAGCGCGGGGTCCGTGGCCGTCAGCACATGCGTGCAGAGCGTGGTCACGAACTGCCGCGTCGCTTCGTCGCCCACCATGCGGAACAGGGCGTCTCCCAGGGCGCGCTCCGCGGGGCGTATGCCCTCCCATGCGGTTTGCAGCAGCTCCTGCGCCAGCGCGGCCACGGGCTCCGGCGCGGCGAACGCGCTCTGCCCGCGTGCGCGCGCCTCCTCCAGCTGCCCTGTGATGTCCTTGATGCCGCCCATGGGTTTATTTCTCCAGCATGTCCCAGTCGATGAGGTCCGACAGGGTTTCCGAGATGTACGCGCGCAGGTTGTTCTCCGCGTCCTCGCGGCTCACGCGCAGGGCCTCCCCGTAGTAGGTGCCCACCTGGTAGTAGGCCCAGCGCTCCACATAGCCGTGCACCACGCGGTCGTACATGTCCCGGAACGTGCGCATGAGGTGGCTGGAGATGATGGCGTTGTGGCCGATGAAGACGTAGTAGTTGACGTGCTGGAGGGTGATTTCCCTGCCGTTGGCCAGCTTCTGGGAGCTCATGGAGAGGATGCGGGTGAAGGTGAGCTCGCGGCCGTCCTTGAGCTTGAGCTGCACCGGCGCGGTCTGCAGGTCGTAGTGCCCCTGTGAGGGCAGGCAGCGCTCCGGGCGGTGGATGGAGGTGTTCATATCGCTGCCGGAATAGACGATGGATGCGAAGATGGGCGGCAGCGGGTTCACGCTCACGGATTGGTAGACGGCCTTGCAGAACTTGGTGTCGGCGGCCAGGGTGACGCGCTCCACCTCGGATTCCTGCTCGCGCTCGCCGCGCCAGGTTCCGGCGGTGATGCCCAGCGGCAGGTCCGGGCGGATGGCGGATTCCACCAGGGCGTCCTGCGTGGGCATGATTCCCACCAGGGAGAACACCGCGCCCAGCAGCAGCGCCGGCAGCAGTCCGTATATCCACGCTCTCATGATTGCACCTCCTTTCCGTTGTTGATGCGGCGAACCACCTTGCGCCGCTTCAGGAACGGCAGCTCGCCCGCCAGCAGCCCGTGCAGCAGCATCAGGCACACCAGGCTGGCGGGGAAGAAGAACAGCAGCCCGGACCAATCGTGCCACGTCTTGCTGGCGAACGCCGGGTTCACGTACTCCGCGAACACGAAGATGCTCGCCACGCGGAACCCGTTCGCCAGGATGGACAGCGGGATGGCGCTCAGCGCCAGCACCACGCGCTTCCACAGGGAAAGCCCGGATGCCAGGTACGCCCAGGCCGTGGAGATCATGATGAGCGCCATGAGCGAGCGCATGCCGGAGCAGCCGCCCGCTATGTTGAAGGCATCCCAGTTGCCGGTGGCGGATGCAATGTTGGTGCCCTCCACCACGGTTTGCACGCCGCAGAGCGTGGCCCCCCAGTGCGCGGCCTTGGTGGCCAGCAGCTGCATGCCCACCGTGGCCTGCTGGAACCCCGGCAGCGGGATGCACAGCCAGATGAAGAAGAACGGGAACGCGCACTTGGCCGCCGCCCTGCAGCCCCAGTAGCACCACACCAGCCCCGTGAGCATGAACGGCAGCGCGCCTATCGCAATGCGCCCCTGGTGCGTGCGCACCGCCAGCAGCGCCAGCAGCGCCCCGAATCCCAGCAGCCACAGCCCGTGCAGGCTTCCCTTGAACACCACGCCCTTCATCTGCCCCCATGCGTGGTGCAGCAGGTACAGGGAGAGCAGGGGTACCATCCAGCCGTGCTCAAAGTCGTTCTCAGGGTTCCACGCCAGCGTCAGCCAGCTGAACGCCGTCTCATACCCCTCCACGTACGCGGTAAGGGAAAAGTAGTACCACCACAGCAGCGCCAGGCACACGCCCAGCCCAATCCAGGCGGGCAGCCCCAGCCGCCACCATTGTCTCGTATCTGTCTCCGGCTCAGTATCCATCGTGAAATTTGCCGTCCTCCTGCACTTTAGTATTGCAATTTTTGCCAAATTGTCAAGAATAGAGGGGCAACCTTGCTCCATTATGAAACTCATCAGCGGTACCGCTCATCCACAATTGGCGCAGAACATTGCAGACGTCATGGGCCTGCCCCTCTGCGATGCAACCGTCAACACCTTCCCCGACGGTGAAAGCTTTGTCCAGATCAAGGAATCCATCCGCGGCGCGGACGCCTTCATCATCCAGCCGACCTGCCCGCCCACCAACCACAACCTCATGGAGCTGCTGGTGATGGTGGACGCCGTGCGCCGCGCGAGCGCCAGCCGCATCACCGCCGTCATGCCCTTCTACGGGTACGCGCGCCAGGACCGCAAGGACAAGCCCAGAGTGCCCATCACCTCCAAGCTGGTGGCCAACCTCCTCACCGCCGCAGGCGTGAACCGCGTCCTCGCCATGGACCTCCACGCCGCGCAGATCCAGGGCTTCTTTGAAATCCCCGTGGACCACCTCCACTCCCTCCCCGTCCTCGTCAAGCACCTCAAGGAGAAGTACGTCCACAACATGAGCAATCTGGTGGTTGTCTCCCCGGACATCGGCGGCGTCAAGAACGCCAAGAGCTACGCAAACGTCCTTGGCACCGAGCTCGCCATCGTCGCCAAGCAGCGTATCTCCGCCACAGAGGTGGACGCACACGCCGTCATCGGCAACGTGGAGGGCAAGGATGTCCTCATGATCGACGACATGACCGAATCCGGAGGCACCCTCTGCGCGGCCGCCAAGATTCTGAAGGAGCACGGCGCCGCCCGCATCTTCGCCGGCGTCTCCCACGGCGTCCTCAATGATGCCGCCCGCGCACGCCTCAAGGACAGCCCCATCGAGTGCCTCCTCACCTCGGACTCCGTTCCCATGGCCTACGGCGAGAACGTGGACACCGTGAGCATCGCACCCCTCCTGGCCCAGGCCATCGCGAACATCCACAACAACGATTCCGTCACCCATCTCTTCGAGATCTGACCCAACCGTTCCACCCCTACCACCCCGCCGCCGCCCACCAAGGGCCCGCGGCGGGGTTTTTTCAAGGCTTCCGCGCGGCAGTGCGCCTAGGGGTTCCGTGTGCGGGCAGGGCATGCGTGGTGTGCCGCCGGGTTGGTCCTTCTCCCCGGTATGGCGATAATGCGCGCCATGGATAAAGTGAAACCCTTGCCGCCGCAAGCCCCGGGCAGCGGCGGCGCATGCCGGAACAGGAACGATGAGTATGTGCCGCTGACGTGCGCGCTGCAATCCGCCATTTCGCGGGAGCTGGCCTACGGAGATCCCCGCGTGCCCGGCGTGAACGCACTGCTGTTGATACGGTGCCGCCAGTGCTTGAACGGCGGACGCATTGAGAATGCCCGCGCCGGGTTCCTGTGCAACGAGCTGGAGCGCGGCGGCGCATTCCTCTCCGCCAAGTCGGCGGCGGTGGTCCTGGCGGGTGACCGCCCGCCCTTCTGGCACTGGGAAGGTGAAACGCTTGTGGTGGACAGCTATTCCCGGAAGGCGGAGGAGCGCTTCCTCAAGATGCGCAACGGCGGCAGGAAGGGTGGCCGCGCCAGCGCACGGGGGCGAAAGGCCGCCGCCAAGCCCCCTTGCAATCCCCCTGCCAACCATAAAGAAACAAATACTCCCTTGCGGGAGCATTTTTCAAAGGACACTCCCCCACCGGAGGCGGGGAGCGCCTTTGAGGGTATGCCCTCCACCCCAGCCACCTCGGAGGCGGTGAGCGCGGGTATCGCCAGAATCTTCCGCGACCTTGGAGGCGACGACCATGGCAAAGGGCAGTGACACCCCGCCCAAGGCGGTTTCGGCATCCCTGACGGCCCCGGAAATTGAAAAGCTGGTGCTGCAGCAGAGCGCGTGGGGGAACAAGGCGTTCCAGGAGGCGCTGGATGCAGGGTTGGACGAAGAGTGCTTCATTGTGCCGGGATACAGGGCGGCGTTCCGCACTTTCCTCGCCCTCCACCTGGATGGGCTGGATATCAACATGGTCAACTTTGCAGATCGCGCAAGCGATGCCGACAAGCGGGCCATGGGCGGCTACGGCGGCATGGCCGACCTGCTCACACGCTTGCCCATCCCTACGCTCATTGCCCGCAACACCGGGGAGCTGGCGGACCTGCGGGATAGGCGCCGCGCCTATAGGGTGATGATGGATTCCCTCATCAACCTGAAAGCCGGCCAGCCGCTGGATGATGTTGTCCGCCCCGTGCAGCAGCTGCAGACCGATGCACCGCGCGGCACCGTGCCCGGTCATGCCACCGCGGCCGATGTCCTGTGGCAACTCGCCACCGATATCGAAGCCTCCAGCAAGCCGGGCGCGCGCTTTGCGGTGTCCACAGGCCTGCCCGGTCTGGACGCCCTCACCGGCGGCTTGAATCCCGGGTACTACTACGTGCTGGGGGCGCGCCCCGGTGAGGGCAAGACCTCCCTGGCGCTCAAGGTCCTCCTGCAGGCCGCACAGGACATCCAGGAGTCCGGCATTGCGGGAAACGCCCTGTTCGTCACCGCTGAGCTTGAACCCACCAGGCTCATGCAGAACCTCGTCAATATCGCATGGGGCGTGAATCCGGCCTCCTTCTTCGGCGCCGGTGCACAAGCCCCGCCGGAGGCTGTGGAATCCTATGTCAAGGCCTCCGCCTACCTGCGCCGCCTGCCCTTCTCCTTCCTGGAAGCCTACGGCACAAGCGTGGAGAAGGTGGTGGAGTATATCCGCCTGCTGCACCGCAGGGAGCCCCTGCGGCTCATTGTGGTGGATTACCTCCAGCTGCTGAGGAGCGAGTCCCTCCACGCCCAGGCTTCCGAGGTGGACAACGTTTCCACCGTCAGCCGCGCCATCTGCCGCGTCGCCAAGCTTGTCAAGGCTCCCGTCCTCGCCCTCGCCCAGCTCAACAGGGATTGCGCCAGGGGCCCGGAGCGGTCCCCCAAAATCGCCGATCTGAAGGGCAGCAGCCAAATAGAGCAAGATGCAGACCTGGTTATGCTGCTGCACCGCCCGGAGACTTCCCTGGATACCTCTGCATCCGGGCAGGAGCGCGAAAAGGTGCGCGGTAAAGCCTGGCTGAACATCGTCAAGAACAGGGGCGGCGCCTGCGATTCCCTCCTCCTGCGCTTCGATGCCGCCCGAACCCTTTTCCGCGGCTCATAGTGCCCTGCCAGCCCAAGTTTGGGGTGTCTTGCATCAAGCTCGGTAAACAACACGGCATTTTCCCCCTCTGTCCAGCCCAATCAACCGCCATTTGTAAAAAAATGCAATTTCTTTTACATGAGCACGTGCGCAGTGTGGGTGAAAGCAGCAGTGTTGGTAAAATTGCACATGTGTCTCAATTGTTTTTGTGAAGGGCGTTGTTGGTATGCAATGATTGGTGCGAACGAGCGTGGTTGGTAGGCGGGCGGAGTTCTAATCCGCCCCGCCGTTCGGCGGGACTCCGTGCCGAAACGTCCAACGTGGTTGTCCCCCACCTTTGATTCGGGCGCGCCCCATCGCGCCCTCACCCCTTCGGGGCAAACACGCTTCGCGGTTTGTCCACCCCGCCTTACCGCGCCGCAAGCGGCGCGCCCCTTCGGGGGCCGTCGGCGGTGTTCCAGGTGGGGCTCGATTAGTTTGAGGTGGTATAAAAGGGGCGTGCAGGGTAAC
>JAKSOU010000072.1 GCA_024405435.1 Akkermansia sp.
TCCCATGGCAATCATGAAGATGTACTCGTTGCGGGAGATGTCGCGGCGCAGCATCAGCACCGCCGCGATGTACACCGCCGCGCCGATGGCCGCGCCCAGCCCCATCGCCGGGAAGGTATTCGCCGCTATGTGCGGCCACAGCAGGTCGGCCGACACCGCCGCCATCACCAGCACCACCAGCGGCACCCAGCCTTGCCGCCACCACGACGGGTCTGTGGACGGCCCCTGCGGCTTCACGGGCGCGTGCGGGTGGCTGTGCGGCGCGGCATGCGGCGGCACGGAGGGTACGGGCGGCAGGGATGCGGGAACCGGCGGCGGTGTGTTGCTGTCTTCTGGCATGGTTGTACGGTGTTGTTCAGGCCGCGGCGTGCGCGGCTCTCTATACAGGTTAAGACGCATTCTAACATTTTTGTTGAAAGTATGACACAACGAAAGCGATTTTTTTACGCTTGACAAGCGTACAGGTTTATTGTACGCTGCGTGCATGGTTCCCATTTCCCTATCCTACAGCAAGGCGCGCCAGAATTTGGCCTCCGCCATCAAGACGTGCGTGGACGACTCCACGCCGGTGGTCATCACCTCGCGTCAGCGGAAAGTGGTGATGATGTCGCTGGACGAGTGGGAATCCTGGCAGGAGACCATGCTGCAGCTGTCCTCCCCCGCCAACGTGCGGCACCTCAACGAATCCCTGGAGCAGAAGCGGCGCGGCGAGACCGTGGTGATGACCCCGCAGGAGCTGGAGGCATTCATGCAGGACGATGAAGCTTGAGTTTTCCAAGGCCGCGCTGGACGACCTGCGCTTCTGGAAGCGCGCGGGCAGCAAGGCCGCGCAGAAGGTCACGGAGCTTCTGCTGGAGATTGCCGAAACCCCGTACAGCGGCAAGGGACGCCCCGAACAGCTGGTGGGCAACCTCTCCGGCTACTGGTCCCGCCGCATCAACATGAAGGACCGCATCATCTACTGCGTGGACGAGCCGGCGCAGACGGTATTCATCCGCTCCGCGCGCGGACACTACGAGTGACGGCGCCGATGAGGCCGGAATCCGCGCCGAACACGGCGGGCAGGATGCGCAGGTTGGCCGCGTGCACCGGGAACAGCTGCCGCCGCAGGCACTCCTCCAGCGGCTTGAACAACAAATCCGGCGGGGTGCCCGTTTTTTGCCTGTTAGTGATTTTTTTCGCTTTTTGCTTGACATTGCTCCCGCTGGCGGTTAAATTGCCCGCAGACGTGTCATGAACGTCCTGTAACCAAGTCTTCTGACAACAAAAGAGATACTATGAAAACGAGATTACCCAAAATGCTCCTGGCCGCCCTTCTTGCGGCTATGACCTCCGCGTACGCCCTTCCGTCGTACGTGATCATCGACGGCGGCCACCAGTACTACCAGGGCGGCTCTTCCGGCGACCCCACCGTCATCACCAATGCCGATGAATTCGGCTCCGGCATCAGCAGTGCTCCCGCCAGCACCGTCAACATCGGCTACGGCAACGATGGCGGCGTTGCATACGATGCTTACTTCACGCTGAGCGGCGACGACTTCACCACGCCCAACGCGCTCTTCATCGGCGGCCCCGGCTGGCCCCACACCCTTACCGAGGGCTACGAGGCGGCCAAAGGCGTCCTCACCATCGACGATGGCGCCACGCTGACGGTTGATACGCACATCTCCATGGGCACCTGCGAGGGCGCTGGTTCCGAGCTCTACATACAGGGCAACAGCAAGGTCTATGCCGACCACTTGCAGGTTTCCAGCGGCGGCGGAGAGGCCATAGTCTCCGTGGGTGGCGACAGCGAAGGCTACCTGCACCTGAACGGCAACCTTTCCATCGGTGTCAACAACGTGACCGGCCAGGAACACATGGCCAACAAGATGGAAGTCCGCGAGGGTGGCACGGTTGTCGTGGCAGGCACCACCTCCATCGGCTACGCCACGGACACCTATTGCGGTGCCGAGGGTATGCTGTTCATCCATCCGGACGCTGTGGTGAACACGGATTCCCTGGAAATGGGCATCGGCATGATGACTGACGCTATTCGCTCCAAGGGCGATGTGTCCGTGAGCGGCACGCTCAATGTCACCAATGTCACCGGCTCCGGGCATGAAACCATCATCGGCCTCAACGGCGGATACGGCATCCTCCGTGTCTGCGAGGGCGGCATTGTCAACCTGGGCAATGCGGATGTGCGCCTGGGCTCCACCAACCAATTCGGCGACACCACGAATGCCGAGCTTATTGCTGACGAACGCAGCGTCCTCCTCACCCACAAGGGCACCATGTACGTGGGCGACAAGGGCACCGTGAGCAAGGAAACCGGCATGCCCAACTACGGCGTGGGCCAGCTGGTCATCTCCGATGAAGCCACGGCCCGCCTCAACATTGTGGAGGTCTCCGAAGACTCCAGGATTCTCGTGACCGGCACGCTCAAGGTGGACGAGACCCCGGATGCATACGGCATCCAGGGCGTGCGCCTGTACAACGGCGCCATCCTGGCCGGCAGCCCCGACAACCAGGGCGGCAAGCTCACCTTCTCCGTTGTTCCGGAGCACAACGACGGCACGGAGGTCATCATCGACAACTTCACCCTGACGGACGGCACCACGCTCAAGGCGTGCTGCGACACCCACCTCACCGTGGGCGGCGGCAAGACCCTCACCTTCGATGGCGGCACAATATGGCTGACGGACGGCATCGCCTACATCAACGAGGCGGCCCCGTACAACGCCGGCACCATCACCTCCACCGTCAACTCGGGCACCATCAGCGTGGCGGGCAACACGGAAATCAACTACTTCCTGAACATCATGGGCAGCGAGAAGAGCGGCAGCCTGGACAAGGTGGCCCTGATCGATGTCAGCGGCATCCTTGACAATAGCGGCACCGTCACCTCTGAGCTCCGTGAAGACGACACGCTGAAACTGGACCGCGCCGGCTATGAAGTGCGCTTCGCGGATGAAGGCGTGCTCACGCGCAACGCGGGCGACGGCTTCCGCGGCTTCTACGTGGTGAAGACAACCAACGCCGGGGATGCGTATCCCACGTTCGACCGCAACCAGCGCGCCGTGTACGACCTCATCAAGCAGATGGAGGAATCCGGCCTGCCGATTCCCAAGGAACTGGAGGACGTCATCAACGTGGTGCTCAACATGGACGGCATCAATCAGGCCGCAGAGATTCGCGAAGCCCTGGACTTCCTGGGCGCGGTGAACTACTCCGTGATGATGCACAACCAGGTTGAGGGCAACCTGAACCACCAGCGCATGCTGCGCAACCGCAGCATGGCGGGCCGCAACCTGCGCCACGCCAAGGGCTGCGCCAACCTCTACGCCTCCGGCTTCTACGACAACCAGCGCCTCAAGGGCGACCGCAGCAAGGGTGAGGGCTACCGCCGCAGCGAATGGGGCGGCCTCATCGGCGGCGACACCTGCATCAACGAGGATTGGCGCATCGGCGCGGACCTGGCCCTCGGCTGGTCCAACATCACCCCGAGCCACAACATGAAGCTCAAGCAGCGCTCCTTCTACTGGGACATCTACGCCCAGTTCCAGAAGGGCAACTGGCGCAGCCACACCTCCGTGGGCATGGGCATCCACAACTTCAAGGTGGAGCGCGGCATCGGCGGCCTTACCGCCAGGAACAACCATGTGCGCGGCACCTCCCTCAACATCTCCGAGGAAGTGACCTACGACTGGAAGATCAACGAGAAGTCCACCGTTCAGCCGTTTGTCGCCGTTGACCTGAGCTGGAACCGCATCAAGGACTTCACGGACGGCGACCTGGGTGCCCTGAACGTGCATGTGGCCAAGCAGAGCGCCTTCATCGCCGAGTTCACCCTGGGCGGCCGCTACATCCGCGACTTCGCATGCGTGACCGACGCCCCGGACGCCACCTGGTACTTCCAGCTGGGCGTGGCGGTGGACGCCGGCAAGACGGACAGCGACATGAAGTGCAACTTCGTGGGCACGCCTGACCAGCAGTTCACCATCAAGGCCGCGGACCGCGACCGCGTGGGTCTGGATCTCGGCACGGGCCTCACGATGCCGGTGAGCGCCCACTGGGCCATCTACGGCAATGCGGAAATCATCCTCCGCGGTGATTCCCACAACTTCGGAGCCCAGCTCGGCGCGCAGTACGCGTTCTAATAGCTGAACACCCCATCATTTCAAGCGCCGCACCCCGAAAGGAGTGCGGCGCTTCTTGCGGTACGCCGCCTACCGGCGGCGAATTAGGAGTAGGAGTAGGCTTAAGATTAAGATTAAGATTAAGATTAAGATTAAGATTAGGAGGGGGGGGGCGGTTTGCCGACCAACCACGACCATTACCGCCAATCGTTGCAGAACAACCACGCGCCACCCCGCGAGGCGAACGCCGCGCCGAATTCTTCAAATTGTAAATCGTAAATTGTAGATTGTAAATTTCTGGACACTGCGTTTCGCAAGTGGTACCATCCTTCCACCATGAGACAATACAAAATCGCGGTGTTGGCGGGAGACGGCATTGGGCCGGAGGTGATGGAGCAGGCCCTGCGCGTGCTGGATGCGGCGGAGGCCAAATTCGGGTTCGCCACGGAGCGCACGGCGTGCCCCGTGGGCGGTGCCGGAATCGACCGGTGCGGCAAGGCGCTGCCGGCGGAGACGCTGGCGGCGTGCGAGGCCGCGGACGCCATCCTGTTCGGGTCCGTGGGCGGGCCGAAGTGGGACACGCTGCCGCCGGACGAGCGGCCGGAGCGCGGGGCGCTGCTGCCGCTGCGGAAACATTTCTCATTGTACGCGAACCTGCGGCCCGGCACCTGCATGCCGGAGCTGGTGGACGCCTCTCCGCTGAAGAACAGCCTCATCCCGGGCGGGTTCGATATCCTGTGCGTGCGCGAGCTGACGGGCGGCATGTACTTCGGCGAGCCGAAGTTCTACGGCGAGCGCAACGGCGAGGTGATGGCCATCGACACCCTGGTGTACAAGCGCAGCGAGGTGGAGCGCATCGGCCGCGTGGCCTTCCAGGCCGCGCGCGGGCGCAGCAAGCGCCTTTGCAGCGTGGACAAGGCGAACGTGCTCTCATCCTCCGTGATGTGGCGCGATGTGATGAACGCCCTGGCCCCGGAATACCCGGATGTGCAGCTCTCCCACATGTACGTGGACAACGCCGCCATGCAGCTGGCCCGCAACCCGCGCCAGTTCGACGTCATTGTCACGGAAAACACCTTCGGTGACATCCTGACGGACGAGATGGCGATGATCTGCGGCTCCATGGGCATGCTGCCCAGCGCCTCCCTGGGCGCCAGGACGGAGCGCGGCTTCTTCGGGCTGTACGAGCCGTCCGGCGGCTCTGCGCCGGATATCGCCGGCAAGGGCATTGCCAACCCGATTGCGCAAATCCTCTCCATGGCCATGATGCTGCGCTACTCCTGCGGCGAGGCCGAGGCCGCGGACGCGGTGGATGCCGCCGTGCGGCGCGTGATTGCCGAGGGCATCCGCACGGCGGATTTGGCCGCCGCCGGGGAAACGCCCGTGAGCACTGATGGGATGGGCGCAGCCGTTGTGGAACGGCTGAATTAGGATTAGGATTAAGATTAAGATTAGGAGGGTGCCATGAAGCTGGTGAGCTGGAATGTGAACGGCCTGCGGGCCGCGCTGGGCAAGGGCATGCAGGAGCAGATGGACGCCCTGGGGGCGGATGTGCTCTGCCTGCAGGAAATCAAGGCGCGCCCGGAGCAGGTGGCGGATTTGTGGCTCGCTTCCTGGCCGCACGCCCTTTGGAACCCCGCGGAACGCCCCGGATATTCCGGCGTGCTCATCCTCTCCAGGGTGCAGCCGCTCTCCACCACACGCGGCATCGGCGTGCCGGAGCACGACACCGAGGGCCGCGTGGCCACCATGGAATTCCCGGATTTCTTCCTGGTGTGCTGCTACACGCCGAACTCCCAGAACGAGCTGGCGCGCCTGCCCTACCGTCAGGACTGGGACGCCGCCTTCCGCGGGTACGTATCCGGGCTTGCTGAGAAAAAGCCCGTGGTCTTCTGCGGGGATTTGAACGTGGCGCATGAGGAAATCGACATCGCGCGCCCGGATTCCAACCATTTCAGCGCCGGATTCTCAGACGAGGAGCGCGCGGGCTTCACCCAACTGCTGCAGGCGGGCTTTGCAGACACCTTCCGCCGCCTGCATCCCGACACGAAAGACGCCTATTCCTGGTGGAGTTTCCGCGGCGGTGCGCGCGCACGGAACGTGGGCTGGCGCATCGATTACTTCTGCGTGTCGGAAACCCTGCTGCCGCGCGTGAAAACCGCGGAAATCCACCCGGACATCACGGGGTCGGACCACTGCCCGGTGTCCATCACGCTGGCATAGCCGCGTGCGGCATCAGAGGAATTCCTTCACGGCGCCCTCGGGGATGGCATCCAGGAAGCAGTGGCCGTAGAAGCGGTAGCGGGAGCTGATGCGCGAATCCAGCAGCACCACCATGCCGGTGTCCGTCTTGGAGCGGATGAGCCGCCCTATGCCCTGGCGGAACTTGAGCACGGCCTCCGGCAGGCTGTAGTCGGTGAAGGAGTTGCCGCCGCGCTTGACGACGTCCTCGTTGCGGGCCTCCACCAGCGGGTTGCCGGGGGATTCAAAGGGAATGCGCGTGATGATGACGTTTGAGAGCGCCTCCCCCGGCACGTCCACGCCCATCCAGAAGCTGTCCGTGCCCAGCAGCACGCTGTCCACATCCGTCTTGAACATGCGCAGCAGGCGGGAGCGGTCCCGCCCGTCCCCCTGCGCCAGCAGGGTCCACCCGCGCTCCTCGCAGAAGGGGCGCAGGCGTGCCGCCTGGTCCCGCAGCAGGGCGTAGCTGGTGAAGAGCACGAAGGCGCGGCCGCCGCTCATGTCCAGCGCGCGCATGATCCAATCCGCCAGGGCGGCCTTGTACCCGTTGACCTCGGAATCGGAAGCCCTGTTGGCCGGCGGTGGCGGCATGCTGCCCACCACCGATACGCGCATCTGGCGCGCGAAGTCGAAGGGGCTGCCGATGCGGAGGGCGGGGGCGGATTCCGCGCCCACGCGGCCGGCAAAATAGCCCATGCCGCGGTCCCCGCCGGAGAGGGTGGCGCTGGTGCAGATGCAGGTGCGCCCGCTCTCGAAAAGTTTTTCCCGCAGCACGTCCGCCACGTTCACCAGGGCGGAGGATATGTTGGTGTAGGCGCCGTCCTGGCCGTAGGTTTCCGCCCAGTAGACGGAGGACTCCAGCTCCGTGAGGTGGACGCATTCCTTGGCGGTGTTGGCGAAGGCGAGGATGCGCGCGGCGGTGTCCTTGAGCTCTGCGCGGGTGAGCTCGCTCTCCTGGTCTGCGGCCATGCGGTGGATTTCCAGGTAGAGGCTGTTGAGGCTGGGGGAGAGGATGTCCTCCGTCCAATCCGGTGTGCGCAGGCGCACGGTGCCGCGGTTTTCCTCCAGGCGGCAGTCCGCGCGCGCGGCCTTGAAGAATTCCTCCGTGGCGGTCTGCGAGTCCTCGATGAGCTGGATGAGGTTGGGCGTGGCCAGCTGGCGCAGGCTGCCCTTGTGGGTGCGCGGGCTGTACAGGCGCAGCAGGTCGTACTTCAAATCCGCCTCCCGCAGGGAGATGCCCAGCTGCTGCGACGCCACGTTCTCGATGGTGTGAGCCTCGTCCAGTATCACGAAATCGCCAGGGAAGATGAACCCGTCCATGCGCTCCTCGTCGGTCTCGTCCGCCATCTCGTCCGCCAGGGAGAGCAGGCCGAAGAAGAGGGTGTGGTTGAGCACCACCACATCCGCCTCCTGCACGCGGCGGCGCGCGGCCTGGTAGGGGCAGTCCGGGCCGCAGTTGCGCGCGGTGCACACGTGGTTCTCGCTGCACACCTGCGCCCACACCTTGGGGGAGATTTCCAGCTCCTCCGGCAGCTCTGAGAGGGAGGCCTCCGGGCACTGCCGGTACCACTCCAGGAGCTGGTGGAGCTGCTTGGCCTCCGCCTGGTTGAAGAGGTCCCGGGACTGCTCCATGGCGCGGCGCAGGCGGGTTTTGCAGAGGTAGTTGGCGCGGCCCTTCAGCAGGGCGGCCTGGAACTGGCAGCCCAGCGCCTTCTTCACGGTGGGGATATCCTTGTGGAAGAGCTGCTCCTGCAGGTTGATGGTGTGGGTGGAGACGACCGCCTTGCGGCCGTTCTGCAGGGCGAAGCGGATGGAGGGGATGAGGTACGCGAGGGATTTGCCCACGCCGGTACCGGCCTCCACCAGCAGGGGCTCGCTGTTCTCCAGGGCCAGCGCCACGGCGGCGGCCATCTGCTGCTGCTGCGGGCGGAACTCGAACCCGGTGGCGCCGGAGAGCACGCCGGTTTCGGAAAAGTCTGCAAGCGTCTGTTCAGTGAGCCATCCCACTGTGTTGTTCAGGGTAGTTTTGGGTGGGGGTTGATTAGTTGAGCACGCGCTCCCCGCAGGTGGGGCGGTCCAGGTAGAGCGGAAGGTCCGGGAAGAACGTGCGCAGGGTGCCGATGTTGGTGTTGCCGTCGATAAGGTACCACTTGTTCTTGGTGGTCTCTCGGTTCGCTCCCTGTTCGGAGATGATTTCATCGCGCACGGCGTAGATGTATCCCTTGCGCTCCACGCGGGTGCGCGCGCCGTTGCGGCCGGGCATGCTCACCACCAGCGTGGTGGGGATGATGACGATGCGCGAGCGGTCCGCCGTCTCGCCCGACAGGCTGAACTGCCCCCTGGGGGGCTGCTCCGGCCAGCCGTTGCTGGTGCGGGTGTCTCCCTGCTCGCGGAAGCGGCGGTCCACCTCCGCGCGGTGGACGGAGGAAGCCGTGGCGTTGGCGGGGGTGACCACGTACTCGCCCGTGGGCGTGCCGATGGAGTAGCTCTCGATCTTGATTCCCTGCTTCTTCATTTCCTCGCCCATCTGCATGTAGCGCTGCTGGAGGGCCTTGTTGCTCTCCGCCAGGCGGCGGCGGTTCTCCGCCTCCCGGCGTGCGCGCTCCGTCGACGTCTCGCCGGGCTTCTTGTCCAGGCCCATGATGCGGCGTGCGGCCTCGGCCTCGGCGCCGGGGTTTCCGCGGTTGACGAGCATTTCCGCGTAGGTGTTTCGCAGCGGGGGGTACATGGCCTCCAGCACCCAGCGCATATCGCAGCTGCGCACGGCGGTGCCGTAGTTGCGGGCCTCCTCTGCCGCGGAGCGCGCGTTCTCGCTCTGCGCCAGGCCCAACCCGGATGCCGCCACCAGCAATCCGCATACTGCAGTCCAAATTCTCATGCCCCCTATCCTACCAGATTTCCACCCCCGCGCAAGGCGGAAATGCGCATGCAGCCTCCCCTTTTGTCTTGAATCATCCGCGCGGCGGCGTACAATGGCGGCATGAGCCAGCTTCATTGCCCCAGCCTCTACAAATACACCCGCCGCGCCACGCGCGAGGTCGCCGTCGGAAACACAGGAATCGGCGGAGAGAACCCCATCCGCATCCAGTCCATGCTCACCAGCGACACGTTGGACACCGCATCCTGCGTGCGGGAATCCCTGGCGCTGGCGGAGGCGGGGTGCGAGATTATCA
>JAKSOU010000073.1 GCA_024405435.1 Akkermansia sp.
CCAGGCCTTGGTGTTGACCAGGCGGCCGCCGGAGTTCACGTAGATTTGCTCCGCGCTGAGCTTGCCCTGCGTGAAGTCCACGCCGCCTTTCACATCCACGCGGCCGATGCCGCTGATGGTGCCGGCCATGTCGCCGCCGTTGAGCGTCACGCGCTGGGTCTTGTCAATCAGCTTGACGGTGGAGCCCTTGAGCAGGTCGCCGTTCACGGTGATGTCGCCGCTGTGCGTGCTGCCGTTGTTGAGCACGGCTTCGCCTGCCACCTCAATCTCGTTCGCAACGGTTGCCTTGCCGGTGGAGATCTTGAGCGTGCCGCCCTCCACCAGGAACTTGCCGCTGTAGCCGTTGAGCGCGGTGAGGGTCACGGTGCCGCCCTTCACGTCCAGGTCGTCATCCGTCAGGATGGTGCCCTTGGAGGTGACGTACACATCCTGCTTGCCGAGGGTGATGGAGGCCTTGCTGCCCGTGATGGTGAGCGAGGCCTTGCCGCCCATGTCGAGCGTGCCGCCCTTGAGCTCCGGTGCGTCCGCCAGCGTGTAGTCGTGGAAGTCCAGCACGGAGCCGGTGGCCACGATCAGCTTGCCCTCCACCTTGCCGCCGCCCAGCGTGAGCGTTTGGTTCTTGGTGAGCGTCCATCCCTTGTCGTGCCTCAGCGTGCCGTTCAGGTACACCTGTTCCGCGGTGAGCTTGCCCTGCGTGATGTCCACGCTGCCCTCGATATTCACGCGGCCTATGCCGCTGATGGTGCCGGCCACGGCGCCGCCTTTGAGTGTCACGCGCTGGTTCTTGTCAATCAGCTTGACGGTGGAGCCCTTGAGCAGGTCGCCGTTCACGGTGATGTCGCCGCTGTGCGTGCTGCCGTTGTTGAGCACGGCTTCGCCTGCCACCTCAATCTCGTTCGCAACGGTTGCCTTGCCGGTGGAGATCTTGAGCGTGCCGCCCTCCACCAGGAACTTGCCGCTGTAGCCGTTGAGCGCGGTGAGGGTCACGGTGCCGCCCTTCACGTCCAGGTCGTCATCCGTCAGGATGGTGCCCTTGGAGGTGACGTACACGCCCTGCTTGTCGATGGTGACGGAGGCCTTGCTGCCCGTGATGGAGATGGAGGATGCGGCTCCCATGTCCAGCGTGCCGCCCTTGAGCTCCGGCGCGGCGGCCAGCGTGTGGTCGTTGAAGTTCAGCACGGAGCCCGTGGACACAACCAGGTTGCCCTCCACCTTGCCGCCGCCCAGCGTGAGCGTCTGCCCCTTGGTGAGCGTCCATCCCTTGGCGTGGGTGAGCGTGCCGTTGAGGTACACCTGCTCCGCGGTGAGCTTGCCCTGCGTGATGTCCACGCTGCCCTCGATATTCACGCTGCCGATGCCGCTGATGGTGCCGTTCATAGCGCCGCTGTTGAGCGTGACGAGCTGGGCCTTGTCAATCAGCTTGATGGTGGAGCCCTTGAGCAGGTCGCCGTTCACGGTGATGTCGCCGCTGTGTGTGGAGCCGTTGTTCAACACGGCGGAATCCTCGATGCGGATGTCGTTGTCCACAATCTGCTTGCCTGTGGAGATTTTGAGCGTGCCGCCCTCCACCACCAGGTCCTCGCCGTAGCCGTTCAGCGCGGTGAGGGTCACGGTGCCGCCCTTCACGTCCAGGTCGTCATCCGTCAGGATGGTGCCCTTGGAGGTGACGTACACATCCTGCTTGCCGAGGGTGATGGAGGCCTTGCTGCCCGTGATGGTGAGCGAGGCCTTGCCGCCCATGTCGAGCGTGCCGCCCTTGAGCTCCGGTGCGTCCGCCAGCGTGTAGTCGTGGAAGTCCAGCACGGAGCCGGTGGCCACGATCAGCTTGCCCTCCACCTTGCCGCCGCCCAGCGTGAGCGTTTGGTTCTTGGTGAGCGTCCATCCCTTGGCGTGGGTGAGCGTACCGTTGAGGTACACCTGCTCCGCGGTGAGCTTGCCCTGCGTGATGTCCACGCTGCCGTTCACATCCACGCGGCCTATGCCGCTGATGGTGCCGGCCACGGCGCCGCCTTTGAGTGTCACGCGCTGGTTCTTGTCAATCAGCTTGATGGTGGAGCCCTTGAGCAGGTCGCCGTCCACGGTGATGTCGCCGCTGTGCGTGCTGCCGTTGTTGAGCACGGCTTCGCCTGCCACCTCAATCTCGTTCGCAACGGTTGCCTTGCCGGTGGAGATCTTGAGCGTGCCGCCCTCCACCAGGAACTTGCCGCTGTAGCCGTTGAGCGCGGTGAGGGTCACGGTGCCGCCCTTCACGTCCAGGTCGTCATCCGTCAGGATGGTGCCCTTGGAGGTGACGTACACGCCCTGCTTGTCGATGGTGACGGAGGCCTTGCTGCCCGTGATGGAGATGGAGGATGCGGCTCCCATGTCCAGCGTGCCGCCCTTGAGCTCCGGCGCGGCGGCCAGCGTGTGGTCGTTGAAGTTCAGCACGGAGCCCGTGGACACAACCAGGTTGCCCTCCACCTTGCCGCCGCCCAGCGTGAGCGTCTGCCCCTTGGTGAGCGTCCATCCCTTGGCGTGGGTGAGCGTGCCGTTGAGGTAGACCTGCTCCGCGGTGAGCTTGCCCGCGGTGAGGTCCACCTCGCCATCGATGTCCACGTGACCGATGCCGCTGATGGTGCCGTTCACGGCGCCGTCCCCGAGCTTGACGCGCTGGTTCTTGTCAATCAGCTTGATGGTGGAGCCCTTGAGCAGGTCGCCGTCCACGGTGATGTCGCCGCTGTGCGTGCTGCCGTTGTTGAGCACGGCTGAGCCAATCACCTCAATTTCGTTCGCAACGGTTGCCTTGCCTGCGGAAATCTTGAGCGTGCCGCCGTAAAGCGTGACCTTGCCCAGGCCGAGGGCGCTGCCGTTGCCTACGGTCAGCGTGCCTTCCTTCACGATGGTGCCGCCGGTGTAGGTGTTGGCGGTGTTGATGGTGAGCGTACCCTTGCCGGTCTTGGTAAGGGTGGCGCCACCGGCCACGGAACCGGTGCCGCTCCACGTGGTGGAGCCGCTGCCCTGTACGGTCACCTTGCCCGGTTTCACGGTGCCGACTACTGTCACCTTGCCGCTGTCGGTAAAGGTGACGTTGTCGCCGTCGGAGTAGGTTTTGCCGTCGTTCTCCCACCTACCGCCCTTCGGGAAGGCGATTTCGCGCGCAACATGGACGATGGAGAGAATCAGGCTGTTGCCCTGCCTCTTGATTTCGCACCCCCCGGCAATTCCGCTGACGGTCAGGTAGTCCGTGCTGCCGTTGATGCTGCCCGCGGTAATGAGCGTGTGGTCGCCATACCCGTAGCTGCCGGATACCGTCAGCGTGGTGCGGCTGTTCAGCGTCAGCGCGCCGCTCACGTTCAGGATGTTGTCGTCCAGGTTCAGCGTGCCGCCGCCGAGCGTCAGCGTGCCGTTGACGCTGGCCGAGGACGGCGCGATTGTCAGCGAGCTTCCCGCGGCAGTCGTCAGGCTGCCGGTGATGCCGCCGCTCTTCAGCTGGATGTCCTGTCCGTTGGAAAGCGTCAATCCGCTACCCGTGTTCAACGTGCCGCCGTTGATGGTGACATCCGACTTCAACCCGCCGCCCAGCGTGAGCGTGCCGCTGTTGACGGTGGTCATGCCGGTGTAGGTCTTGGCACCGCTGAGGGTCACGTTGCCGCTGGTGGTCAGGGTGGTGCTGCCGCCCATGGCGGCGGAGATGGTGCCGGCGGATGCCGTGACCGCCGCATTGGAGATGCTGCCGCCCAGCGTCACCGCCTGGGTGAGCTTGATGGTGCCGCCGGTGGAGTTCACCGTGGCGGCATCGTTCACCGTCAGCGTGCCGCCATTCTGGGTGACTGTTGCTCCCGTACCCTTGGCATGGATGGCGCTGGTGGCGGCGGTGTCGCTGCCGGTCAGCAGGTAGGTGCTGTAGTCCACCGAACCTCCGGCTGTGGCCTTGCCGTCCGTTCCCAGGGTGAGGGTAACCCCGCCGGGCAGGCTGCCGTGAGTGACGGTGGCGCCGCCGTTCACGGTGCTGCCGCCGCTCACCAGGGTGACACTGTAGCCGCTGCTCTTGGCGAAGCCGCTGGCCCCTTCATTGTCGTAAACGTCCACATGCGTAGTCTTTCCCCCGGTGATGGCGAGAGCCGAGGCATTGATCTTGCCCTTGATGGTGAGCGTGCCCGTGTTGTCGATGGCCTTCTGCAGGGTGAGTGCATTGCCAGAGGTGACGGTGATGCCGCTGTTGCCGCTGGCGGTGATGGTGTTGTCAAAACCGCTTGCAGCAATTTCCAGCGCGCCGCCTGCCAGCGTCACCGTGCCTGTACCCAAGGCGGATTTGTTGCCCACCTGCAGCGTGCCGCCGCTGATGGTGGTGCCGCCCGTGTAGCTGTTGGCGGTGTTGATGGTGAGCGTGCCGCCGCCGGATTTGGCGAGGACCATACCGCCAGAGAGCTTGCCGCTGCCGCTCCATGTGTAGTCGTGGCCGCTACTGTTCTGCACGCTCACGCTCTTGGGCGCCAGCGTTCCCGCCAGCGTCACCGTGCCGTAGCCGACATCGCCAAACACCACGTCCACTCCGTCGCGGTATGCATAATTCAGCCCAGTCTGCAGCCAGTTCACGGAGTTGGTGTTCCACTGCATGTCGCCGCCGTTCCACAAGGCAGTGGTGAGTACAAGTTGCGGGTTGAAATGCAGGTAGAGCGTTCCGTTGTTCCAGTGCAGGTCAGAGGTGTTCAGGTCCCATCCTTGCACAGTCACTTGGGAGGGGACCCAGGAAGCTGGAACGGTGCCGGAGGAAACGGTCAGCAACGCATAATCATGTCCGGGCAGCATGGAGCCGGCATTGGAGATGTTGATGGAGAGCGCCCCGCCCTGATCAAAGGTTCCGGTCAGCGACAATGCAGCGGCAGACATGTTCTCCTCTCCCAGCGCGAAGCTGAGGATGCTGCCATCCTGCATCGTCAGAGCACTGGCGGATATGGAGTTTGTTCCCTGCAGCTCCAGCGTGGTGCCGGAATTCAGTGTAACATTGTAGCCGGTCACATCCAGCGTGCCGCCCGCCAGCCTCAGCGTGGCGTTGGAAGCCGCTGCCACGCTGAGGCCGTTGCCCTTGTAGATGGCCCCATCCTCGATACGCAGCCGCCCGCCGTACAGGTTGGTGGTGGTATATACCTCTGTGGTCAGGGAATTCGCCAGCTCCTGCTGCGTATAGTTCGACTTCAGCGCCCTTAAATCCTCTTCCGCGCGCGCACCGCTGAATGCAATGTCGCCCGTGGCCTTTTGCATCACGCCTTCCGCATCCTCGTAGTCGGCATTGAAACAGACACTTGCATCGGAGGAGGCATAGAGCGTGTCGTAGAAGGTGATGTTTTGTCCCGCACCGGCGGAGAGGTTCAGGGTGCCGCTGTCCATGTACACGCTGCGAAGGCGGTACCGGCTGTAATCATTGCTTCCAGTCTTCTCATAATTGCTGCGGAACGTAACGTTGTCGTTGCCCGTCAGGTTGAATGTGTCGGTTGCATAGACCGCGCCGCCATAGGCGTATTGGGAGGTGGTGGTAGTGGTGGCAGAGTTCCCGCTGAATGTCACGCTCCCGTTGCCTGTCAGGTTGAATGTGCCGGATGCACAGATCGCGCCGCCGTAGACGTGTCGTGAGTAGGAGGAGGCGGCAGAGTTCCCGCTGAACTCCACGCTGCCGTTGCCCGTCAGGTTGAATGTGCCGGATGTATAGACCGCGCCGCCGTATGCGTTATCACCAGTGGAGGAGACGGAGTTCCCGCTAAACGTCACGTTACCGTTGTCCAACAGGTTGAATGTGCCGGATGAATCAATCGCGCCGCCATAGGCGTTTTTCTGGGAGGAGACGGAGTTCCCGCTGAACGTCACGTTGTCGTTGCCTGTCAGGTTGAATGCGCCGGATGAATCAATTGCGCCGCCATAGGCGTTGTTCTTGGAGGAGACGGAGTTCCCGTTGAACTCCAGGTACCCGTTGCCTGTCAGGTTGAACGTGCCGGAAGCATAGACCGCGCCACCGTAAGAGGTGTAAGAAGGGGAGGTGGTGGTGGCAGAGTTCCCGCTGAACTCCACGCTGGCGTTGCCTGTCAGGTTGAACGTGCCGGAAGCATAGACCGCGCCGCCGTACGAGTCGAAGGAGGAGGCGGTGGCAGAGTTCTCGCTGAACGTCACGCTGCCGTTGCCCGACAGGGTGAACGATTCAGACCTATGGGAGCTGGAGCCTTTGAAGGCATAAATCGCGCCGCCCTGCGAGGCAGAGTTCCCGCTGAAATCCACGCTTTCGTTATCCGACAGGGTGATGTCGCTGTTTTCGATGGCTAATACCGCGCCGCCTCTGTCCTTTCCTCCTGAACTGATGTTCTTGCTGAACTCCACGCTCCCGTTGCCTGTGAAGGCGACGGTGGCAGAGGTGGCACAGATCGCGCCGCCACCGGCGCGTACGGAATCAGAGGCCTCTGCGTAGGACGTGTTCCCGCTGAATGTTACGCTGTCGTTGTCTGTGAAACTGACAGTGCTGGATGAGGCATCTATCGCGCCTCCGCCGTAGTTCTTGGAGGAGATGTCGTATCTGCGGGACCTGTGGTTCTTGCTGAATGTTAGGCTATCGTTGCCGCTGAACGTCACCTTGCAGGATGAGGCACGAATCGCGCCGTCACGAGAGTTCTCGCTGAACATCACGCTGACGTTGTCTGTGAAGCTGACGGTTTTGGATTCGGCATAAATCGCGCCACCGTATGAGGCGGAGTTCCCGCTGAACGTTACGCTGTCGTTGCCTGTGAAGCTGACGGTGCAGGATGAGGCATAAATCGCGCCACCGTATGAGGCGGAGTTCCCGCTGAACGTTACGCTGTCGTTGTCTGAGAAGCTGACGGTGCAGTACCCGGCATAAATCGCACCGCCGTATTTGTAGGCGGAGTTCCCGCTGAACTCCACGCTGCCGTTGCCCGTCAGGGTGATGGCGCCATTGTAACAGTCAATCGCGCCGCCCTGGGAGACTTGTGTGGGGGAGACGGAGTTGCCGCTGAACACCACGCTGCCGTTATCGTTCAGGGTGATGGTGCTGAATGAGGCATCAATCGCACCGCCGCTCACAGGGGATAAAGGGGTGGTGACAGAGTTGTCGCTGAATTCCACGCTGCCGTTATTGTTCAGGGTGATGGTGCAGGATGAGGCATAAATCGCACCGCCTTGCGAGGGGGCGGAGACATTGGCGGAGGTAGTGGCAGAGTTCCCGCTGAATGTCACACTACCGTTGCCCGTCAGGTTGAATATGCCGGATACAGAGACTGCGCCGCCTTGTGAGGAGGAATAAGAATAGGCGGAGGTGGCAGAGTTCCCGCTGAATGTCACACTGTTGTTGCCAGTCAGGTCAAATAGGCCAGATGCAGAGACGGCACCGCCGTATGAGGCGGAATCAGAGGAGGTGGTGGAAGCACTGGCGTTGAGGAATGACACGTCTCCTGCGTTTGCCACGGTCAGGGATGTTGAGTCAAAGCGCACGCCATCTGCATCCAAGCCGGCGCCGGCAATGGCAATATCTCCGCTCAAGGTGCCGTTGCGGAGAACGACATCAGCGTTCTCCGCAATATTGATGTCATTGGTAAAGGCATATCCGCCAAGGTCCAGCGTGCCGCCGTTGATTTGGATGGTGCCGGTGCCGAAGGCAGAGGCATTGCCCGCTACAAGAGTGCCCGCATTCAGAATGGTGCCGCCCGTGTAGGTGTTGGCAGTGTCGATGGTCAGGCTGCCCTCACCGCCCTTGGTAAGCTGCATGGTGCCCGGCAGATAACCGACACCGGAGAATGTATAATCATGGCCAGTGCTGTTATCCACCACCACACTGCGCGGCAGGAGGGGTATCTCCAGAAACACCGTTCCGCTACCGGCATCCCCGAACACCACGCGGCAGCCGTCCGTGTACAGGGCGGGGGATCCGCCCGCAAGCCAGTTGGAGGAACCGGAGTTCCAGCGCATGTCCCCGCCAGCCCAATCCAGCGTGGGAGGCAGGGGTATCTCCCCGCCCGTGAGATTGAGATACAGAATACCCTTGCTCCACTGCAGGGCATCGAACGCGGCACCGCTCACACTCACGGTATCCGCGCCCCACCAGGTCGGCGCGCTTTCCCTGGCGATGTTCAGGATGCGCAGGGGCGCCGCTGCAGCGGCTGCCGCATCATAGGTGATGTCTATGGTCAGGCGTCCATCCAAGGTCCAGTCTGCAAACATGGTAAGCAGCACGGCGTGCGCGTTCCCGCCGCCCAGCGTGGCATGCAGCACGGTGCCATCCCCCATCTGAACGTGGTCTGCGACCAAATAGTTCGCCCCCTCCAGCGCCAGCGTGGTGCCGGAATTCAGTGTAACGTTGTAGCCGCTCACATCCAGCGTGCCGCCCGCCAGCCTCAGCGTGGCGTTGGAAGCCGCTGCCACGCTGAGGCCGTTGCCCTTGTAGATGGCCCCATCCTCGATACGCAGCCGCCCGCCGTACAGGTTGGTGGTGGTATATACCTCTGTGGTCAGGGAATTCGCCAGCTCCTGCTGCGTATAGTTCGACTTCAGCGCCCTTAAATCCTCTTCCGCGCGCGCACCGCTGAATGCAATGTCGCCCGTGGCCTTTTGCATCACGCCTTCCGCATCCTCGTAGTCGGCATTGAAACAGACACTTGCATCGGAGGAGGCATAGAGCGTGTCGTAGAAGGTGATGTTTTGTCCCGCACCGGCGGAGAGGTTCAGGGTGCCGCTGTCCATGTACACGCTGCGAAGGCGGTACCGGCTGTAATCATTGCTTCCAGTCTTCTCATAATTGCTGCGGAACGTAACGTTGTCGTTGCCCGTCAGGTTGAATGTGTCGGTTGCATAGACCGCGCCGCCATAGGCGTTGTTCTGGGAGGAGACGGAGTTCCCGCTGAATGTCACGCTCCCGTTGCCTGTCAGGTAGAATGTGCCGGATGCACAGATCGCGCCGCCGTAGGGGTAGGAGGAGGTGGTGGAAGAAGTGGAGGAAGCAGAGTTCCCGCTGAACTCCACGCTGCCGTTGCCCATTAGGGTGATGACGCTGTTTTCACCACCGTAAATAGCGCCGCCG
>JAKSOU010000074.1 GCA_024405435.1 Akkermansia sp.
CGCAACCTGTACGACCGCGCGGAGATGATACCGCCGGAGGAAATCATCGGCATCGCGGAACCCGGCCGCCTGGATGCCGCCTCCCGCCAGATCTACGATATCTCCTGCGGCGTGCTCGTCATGAGCCTCATGGACAGCCCGAACGGCCTGGAGCAGCTCAAGAGCCTGCTCAGCGAGGCCGCCATCACAGACCTGCCCGCCAAGGACTTCATCGCCGCGCACTTCTCGGAGCTGGCCACCAACAAGGACATGCTGGACAAGTGGTGGGCGCTGGAGCTCGCCGCGCTCTCCCTGCCCAAGGCCTCCGATGCGCTGGCCCCGCTGGAATCCGAGCGCCAGCTGGCGGAGGCGCTCAACGTGGTGTATTTCGACCCGGAGACGGAGACCGCGCGCACCGTGAGCATCGACAACGCGTACGAGCTGGTGCAGGTGCCTGACTGGCCGAACCTGCTGCGCCCGAACATCGAGCGCCTGGTGGCGCTCAGCGCCACCGCCTTCCCCGCCTACCGCCAGATTGTCATCGACTACTGCCGCGTGCTCTCCGCGCTCATCACCGACAAGGACCCGGACGCCGCGCAGAACACGCTGGGCCCGCTCAAGGAGCTGCGCGCCGCCTACACCGCCGCCGCCACACGCGGGCGAGACTACCTGGACTGGTACGAAATCACCCACCTGGGCCACACGGACACCCGCTCGTTCGATGCCTACCTGGAGGCCATGCACGCCCTGCGCATGGAGCGCGAGGGCGCGGAAACGCCCCTCAGCCGCTACCTGCGGGATATCGAGACCCTGCAGCGCCTGAAGGCGGACGAGCCGCTGCCGGAGGACATCCGCGGGCTCATCGGCAAGGAGGCGCAACCCAAGGACAACGCCGATGAGTGACGGACCGGACATGAGCGCGGAGCGGCAGGCGCACGATGACGGGTTCGCCATCGTGGCCGGGATAGACGAGGCCGGGCGCGGCCCGCTGGCGGGGCCCGTGGTGGCCGCTGCGATCATCCTGCCGCCGGGGTTCGCGCTGGACGGCCTGAACGATTCCAAGCAGCTCTCCGCCAAAAAGAGGGAGTCGCTTTTCGCCGCGCTCATGGCGGATGCCCGCGTGCAGAAGAGCGTGGCCCAGGCAAGCGTGGAGGAAATCGACCGCCTGAACATCCTGCGCGCCACGCACCTGGCCATGGCGCGCGCCGCGCAGGGGCTTTCCCCGCAGCCGCAGATGTGCCTCATCGACGGCCTGCCCGTGCCGAACTTCCCCCTGCCCTCCCGCAACCTGGTGAAGGGGGATGCGCGCTGCCTGAGCATCGCCGCCGCCAGCATCCTCGCCAAGGTCACCAGGGACCGCCTCATGCTGGAGCTGGACAAGCAGTTCCCGCAATACGGGTTCGCCCGCAACGCCGGGTACGGTACCAAGGAACACCTCGCCGCCATCCACACCCATGGAATCACTCCACACCATCGCCGCTCGTTTGCGCCTGTTGCACAAATGGAGCTGCCCCTGGGACTCTGACGCCGTCCCGCCGCGCGGGTTCATCGGCCGCTACGGAGAGAAGGTGGCGGCCTCCTGGCTGCGCGCCCACGGCTACAAAATCCTCTACCGCAACTTCCGCCTAGGCTCCGGCGGTGAGGTGGATATCGTCTGCCGCAAGGGAGACACCCTGGTGTTCACCGAGGTGAAGAGCAGCACCAGCCCCGCCTCCGGCGCGCCCTCCCGCATGGTGGACCACGCCAAGCGCGAACTCATCCGCCGCGGCGCACGCAACTGGCTCCGCATGCTCGGGAGAGAGGTGCCCTACCGCTTCGATATCATGGAGCTCATCCTCCTGCCCCGCCAGACCCCGCAGGTCAACCTGCTGGAAAACGCCTTCCACATGCACGAGGGGCGGGGGGGCGGGGTAATTTAAAATTTTGAATTTGTTTGTGCGCGCACGTTGTGAGTACACACACGGGGTCGAATTCGGGGCCTTTGCCACATGCGCGGGCGAAAACGGCTTGCAATTGGCGGCGGGGCGTGTATAATGGGCGCGTGAGCGTGCACGGGCGCGCCCGCGTGCAGCGATAGAAAACGAAAATCTTCCGATAGAATTATGAGCGTACTCGAATTTATCCGCAGGAACTCCCTGCTTGTGTTGATTGTGGTGGCGGCCCTGGGTCTCGGCTTCCTGTTCATGGACTACGGCGACAAGGGGAACATGTTCGGCAACAACTACTACATCCAGGTGAACGATGTGGGCTACGACTACCAGGAGACCGTGAACCTGGGCGAGAACGGCGAATCCTACCTGCAATCACTCTACCACACCGCCAGCCAGAAGGTCCGCAACAAATTCGACACCAACGAGGACGAGACCATGAGCGACGACGAGACGGCCGCCATGAACGCCTGGTTGGAGGAACACCAGGAGTACAGCGACTACATGGAGTTCATCGGCACCATGATGCAGGTGATGTCCTTCGGCTACGCGGACGATGCGGGCGTGAACGTGGCCGTGAACCGCGCCGTGCTGCACGAGGTGGCCGACGAGCTGGGAATCATGCCCTCCAAGGAGCAGGTGGACGCCTACATCAAAGCCATGCCCCCCTTCCAGAAGGACGACGGCTCCTTTGACCAGGACCTCTACCACCGCCTCACCGGCTACGATTCCGTGCGCGGCCTGAGCAACAACACCCAGGAAACCGCCTTCCGCAACGTGGTGGCAGACCTCATCGTCATGGAGTGCCTGAGCAACATCTTCACCGGGGACGTGCACTACCAGAGCCAGGCGGTGTCCGACCTGGTGGACGCGGTGTACCAGACCATGCGCGGCAAGAACGCCTGGCTGCCCGCCGAGGCCGTGAGCGAGCCGCCCGCTCCCTCCGAGGACGAGCTCAAGGAATTCTGGGAGGAGAACAAGGAGGACTACAAGAGCGACGAGCGCCGCATCGTTTCCGTCTACACGCTCACGCCGGAGAAGGACGCCAACGTGGAATCCATGATCGCCATGGCGGACGCCATGATGGAGGACCTCTCCAAGGCGGACGGCAAGGGATTCGACCAGCTGCTGGAATCCTTCTCGCAGGACCAGGAGTACGAGCCGTTCACCTACCTTGCGGCAGACGGCAAGACGCACACCACCACGCCGCTCTGCAAGCTTTCCGAGGCCCCCGCCGAGCTGCAGGTGCAGGTGGAGCACAACGGCAAGTCCATGTCCCTGGCGGAGGTCGCCTTCTCCGAGGTGGACTCCGCTCCCACCGTGCAGCAGTATGAGGAGAACCTCAAGTCCGGCAACCTGGAGCAGCGCGTCACCATCAAGCAGGTGCGCGGCTATTTCCTCACCAAGGACAACAAGATGCTCTTCTTCCGAGTGGAGGCCATCGAGGAGCCCGAGATTCTGGAATACGAGGCCGCCAAGGAGCGCGCACTGGTCGATTTGAAGAAGCAGCGCGCGGGCAACGCGCTCCAGCTTGCGGCGGAGAAGCTGCATGCCGAGATGGAGGCCGCACTGCCGGAGGGCGGGCTCGCCGCCGCCTTCGCCAAGGCTGAGGCCGCCGGCGCCACCGTGAAGGATTTCGGCCCCACCAACATCTCCACCGCAGCGGACGACCTGCCCAAGGGCGTGGACGCCAAGGCGCTCATCAGCGTGCCCAGCGGCAAGCTGGCCCCGCTCGCCGTGCTGCCGGACGGCGCCAGCATCACCGCGGTGGCCGGGCGCACCATCGAGAACAGCCCGGACTACACCGCCGCCAAGTCCTTCCGCGCCATCCCCGCGGAGAACGCGCGCCTGCGCAGCGAAATCTTCATGGACTGGCTGCAGGACTCCTACCAGCGCTACCGCGTGCACTTCGCCAAGGAGGTGCGCATGCACAAGTAACCCGCACCAGCCACGGCCATGAGCGCGTTCCCCCCGCAGGGCAAGTACATCATCGGTAACGAGGCCTGCGAGCGCTTCAGCTTCTACGGCATGCGCAGCATCCTCACGCTGTACATGACCAGCATGCTGGCCATGACACAGCAGGAGGCCGTGGAGGTGGGCCACCTCTTCCTGGCCGTCATCTACATCCTGCCGCTGCTGGGCGCGTGGATTGCGGACCGCTTCCTGGGGCGCTACCGCACCATCCTGTACATCTCCCTGGTGTACTGCATGGGCAACTTCATCCTGGCGTGCTCCGACTTTGCGGACAGCATCGACACGCGGCGCATCATCCTCTTCATCGGCCTGTTCACCATTGCCGTGGGCACGGGCGGCATCAAGCCCTGCGTCTCCGCCTTCATCGGCGACCAGGTGCAGGACCAGAAGGATTCCAAGATCATGACGCGCGTGTACGCGGCGTTCTACTGGTCCATCAACCTGGGCTCGTTCTTCGCGTTCCTGGTGATTCCATGGATTCGGCAGAGCATGGGCTACAGCTGGGCGTTCGCGGTGCCGGGCGTGTTCATGGCCATCGCCACCTTCCTGCTGTGGTGCGGGCGCAAGACGTACCACCACCGCCAGCCCACGCAGCCGCACTTCCTGCCCTGCCTGCTCACGCGCGTGTTCAAGGGCGCCAAGGCGGCGTGCGAGAAGTTCGGCGCCGCCGTGGTGCAAGAGACCTCGCGCACGGTGCTGGGCATCGTGTCGTTCATTGTGCTGGCGCCCGTGGTGGTGCTGCTGGCGTACTGGGCCAGGGAGGGCGCCACGCAGCTGGGCGCGCTCTGCGGGCTGAGCGAAACCGTCTCCGCCCTCTGCGGGCTGGCCGCCATCATCCTCTACATCATCGCCATCGCGGTGGCGGGGCTGCGACTGGCCGCCGCCACGGGCGCGCGCGGCTTCATCGGCGTGTCCGGCAGCCTGATCTTCAACCCTGCACAGGTGACCGAATCCCGCTACTCGCAGGAGGAAATCCACGGCGCGCGAAACATGGTGCGCGTCCTCATCGTCTTCCTCATGATCATCCCCTTCTGGAGCCTGTACGACCAGACGACCACGAGCTGGGTGCTCCAGGGAGCCAAGATGCAGGCGCTGCAGTTCTCGATGTTCGGCCAGGAATTCAAGTTCGGCGCGGAGGAGATGCAGAGCTTCAATCCCCTGCTCATCATGATCATGGTGCCGCTGGTCACGCTCTTCATCTACCCGCATATCGGCAGGTGGAGCCAGCCCCTGCGCCGCATGGGGTGCGGCATCGTCCTGGCCGGCCTCGGCTACGGCGTGGTCGCCTGGCTCCAAACCCGCCTCGACGCCGGTGAGAACCTTTCCATCCTCTGGCAGTGCCTCCCCTACCTCATCATCACCATCTCTGAAATCCTCGTCAGCACCACCGGCCTCGAATACGCCTACACCGCCGCCGGCAAGAACATGAAGAGCATCGTGCTGAGCTTCTTCTACCTCACCAGCACCACAGGCAACTGCCTCATCGTCTACTTCACCTCCATGGTGGACGACCCCGCCTCCGTCCACACCTTCCTCCTCTACGGCGCCCTCGCCGTCTGCATCGGCATCGTCTTCATGTGCGTCACCTTCCGTGAAAAATTCAAGGCGGAGGCGGAATGAGGAAAGGTACCATTTGATGGAAGCGCACGCGCATGTACATTAGAGAATAGCGCGTTTGGAATGCATTGATTGGTGCCAACGAGCGTGATTGGTAGACATGCGTTGGCGTGTATCCACCCCGCGCAAGGCGGGGTTGCGTGGTGGGATGGCGCGCGGGGCCCCCCCCCAGGTTTCCACCTGGGGCTACATTTGAGTTCGCCACCTGAGTGGCTCTATCAGAGCGCGCCTGGCGGCGCGTGGCGAAATGTTTCATCTGGCATTCTGCCAGATGAAACTTGTAATCATCCGCGCCGCAAGGCGCGGCTAACTTGAAGCCACCCGGTGGCGCACTCAAATTTAGCCCACGGCGGGAAAGCTGCCGACGGCTGTAAGGCAGCTTGGACAAACCGCACAGCGGTTTGCCCCGAAGGGGTGAGGTGCCGTGGGGCGGCACCGAATCAACCCTGGGGGCAACCACGTTGATTTGTTCGGCACGGAAAGCGCCCGACGGCCCCGTTTAGGGCGCGCCGCTTGCGGTGCGGTAAGGGCGATTGGCCAGCCACGAATGTGGCTGCCCGTAGGGCGAACCGCCGTGGGGCGGCGGTGAGGCAACCCCGCCTTGCGCGGGGTGGATTAGAACTCCGTCCGCATACTAACCACGCCTGTTACCATCAATCATTGCACACCAGCCACGCAATCTTTGGGCGTGTGTCTCATAATCCGCGTCGCTTGGCTATTGTAACGGACTTTCTCAACCGGACACTAGCGCGACCGCTTTCGGGCATCAGCGGATTTGGTGCAGCCCCGGATAATGAGAACAATCGCTGCTTCAGCAAGCAGTATTGCCGCAAATACAGGAATGACGGCCGCTGATATAGGCATGCCAAAAGGACCTCCGCCGCTGCGCAGAAAATCTCTTGTGCATACATAGGCCACCGGCATCCAGGTTAGACCCCATATCAACAACACAAGAGCCAACCAGGGATATAGAATATTTTTGAATATATACGAAAGGAGAAAGGCTAAATATATACAAATATACTGCATGAGCGCCATGAACAGCATGGGATTGAAAAGCGCTGCTGAACAGCTCCAAAGCCCAGCTGCCTCGCCTTGTTCAATCCAGTTTTCATAGGATAAGTACAAATGAATTGCAAGAACACCTATGAGATAAACAAATGAGAAAAATGCGATGAAATAAACCTGTTTATTTTTCATTGTCATTGCCATCACATAGCGGGATGAAGTGGAGTTTAAAGGGAGTCTATCAGTTCCATGCTGGATTTAGAAGCTTATGGTTCAACGAGATGCCCTCTCGATGCTGTGCCGGGTCAATGATGGGGACGATGAGCGATGCGGGCTGGCGCTCCGCCACCGGAGCGTTATGGTGCGGCAGTGACTTTACTTTTCAATTTCTTGGCAACGACAAAAGAAACAATAGAAACCAGCCCAAACATTATCGCTGCAAGTGTAAACAGCAAAGGCTCTAAATAATTAACAATAAAATTATTTTCTATGGCTTCTTCCGGTTGCCCGACTGGGAAAATGACTTCAACCGACTCTCCAATAGAATATATCCCAGATGAAGCAATCTGGCTGTTCACTGTAACGCTTTTATCTGTTTGAGGATCGGTAAATGTGAAGCTCGCATGCTTTAACTCGCTCTCTTCTCCCTCAACTCCACGCATGTCGGTTACAATAGCGGTAGTTTTTTCCCAGGAGAATTGCCTGTCTATGCTGTTTACCCAAAAGCAGCAAGCTACACATAACCAAATGAGCGCGGGTACAGCAAAAAGCCACCCGCATACCTTAGTAGAAAAGTAGAACCAGTTTTTCATAGCAAAATCAGTATAATTGCATCTTATCGGTCTTGTCAGTATCATTCTGTGTCGTGGTAGGCAAACTATGCTAGGAGAAGTCATGAACATTAATGGAAACAGTGGAAGCAATAAAAGTCTTTTCATTTCGTCAATAGAGGTGAACACGTTGTTGCGGGTGGCTCCCTGCCGCGCGAGCGTGCGGGGAGTCGGGCGGCCCAGGGTGTCGTACTGGTAGGAGCGTTTGCATAATAGCGAGAAAACTAACCTCCAATTTTATACATGATAGATGGTAAATAAATAATGACGTATAAGTCTACAATGGAAAATGTTAGAACCATTATCATTCTTGGAATAGATATGCTCTTAAAAAGTTTATATAGCGCTAATGAAAATGGAATTAAAACTTGAATAAATAACAAATCGATAAGATGAGTATACGAGGTATGCCCACAAATTCCATGCACACCTAAACTAAAAGGTATTGACATCAAAGCCGTTTGTAAAAGACATATGATAATAGATCGATAATACGTGACAATTAGAAATAGTGTTGCAGAAATTAAAAAGAAATATACATATATATGTTTTAAAATGGACAATTCTTCAAATCCGCAAGACTCGTATATATCTATTTTTGGCAGATAATAGCAAATATAAATTCCTATAATTAAGTTAAAGATAAACAATAATAATTTAAAAAATATTTTCATGACAGATAAAGAATAAACTAAACACGTGTTAGTATAATTGAATTAGCTAATTTTCTTGCATTTACAACGTTCTGCAGATAGCCCCGGTAGGGGAAGCGGTGGCTGGTGGTGACGACGCCGTTTTCCGTCACCACCTTGGTGGCTCGGCGGCCCATGTAGTCGTAGGTGCAGGCAACGGTGAGGCTGGCTCCCACCTTGCTGAACAGCACGGCGCGGTTTGCCACGCCGGAGCTGCATGCAGCGGCGGCGCGGTCGTAGTCCCATCCGTTGAGCCCGGTGCCGTCCACCACGTCGCTGATGAATTGACTCGCAGGCACCCCATTGCCTGCTCGCCCCTGCGGGGCAAACGCGCTTCGCGATTTGTCCAATCCCCCTACAAGCCTTCGGGGGCTTTCGCTGCGGTCGTTGTAGGTGAACACATAGTTGCGGGTGGCACCCTGCCGCGCGAGCGTGCGGGAAGTCGGTCGACCCAGTGTGTCGTACCGGTAGGCGCGTCTTGGAGAAACAGGAGCTGTGGCGATGCGGATCATGCGCTTGTCTATACCCTATTAAGCACCCAGAAGGCAAAATGTACAACAAAAAAATGATTTTTTTCAAAAAATCACGGCGTGTTTGTAAGGCGCGAAATTACAAAGCATAAGAAAGGGATGAAATTTCGGGTGTTTTGGCATGAGGCAACCATTAGGGCCGATCCGGCTGGAAACCGCGACCCCTTGCCAAATCCGTGAAAGATGCCCCCTCGTCTTTCCGCCCGAGTTCAAATCCCTTTCGCTTCCCTTTTCTCCTCCTGCCGGTTTTTGCCAGGCCCCAAAGGAAGGGGAGGGGCTGGTTTCCTAGAATCGCCTGCGCCATACGGCGGT
>JAKSOU010000075.1 GCA_024405435.1 Akkermansia sp.
ACAGGCTTCTTGGCGACAGGCTTCTTGGCCGCAGGCTTCTTGGCCGCAGGCTTCTTGGCCACAGGCTTCTTTGCCACGGGCTTCTTTGCCGCGGGCTTCTTGGCGACAGGCTTCTTGGCGACAGGCTTCTTGGCCGCAGGCTTCTTGGCCACAGGCTTCTTGACCACAGGCTTCTTGACCACAGGCTTCTTGACCACAGGCTTCTTGGCCGCGGGCTTCTTGGCCACAGGCTTCTTGGCGACAGGCTTCTTCGCCACGGGCTTCTTTGCCACAGGCTTCTTGGCGGGAGCCTTCGGTGCGGGTTTCTTGGCTGCGGGTTTCTTGGCGGGAGCCTTTGGCGCGGGCTTCTTGGCTGCGGGTTTCTTGGCGGGAGCCTTTGCGGCGGGCTTTTTCGCCGTGGGCTTCTTCACCGCGGGTTTCTTGGTGTTGGTCTTCTTGTTGTTCGACATGGCAATGACTAAAGATAGCAGGGTATACTCCACCCTTTACGCATTTTGTCAAGTTTTCGGCAAAACGCGTGGATTATATTACTACACAAACGCCGCCTGTAAACAGGTTTTCCGGCACTATGACACGTTTTCGCAAAAAAAAATCACTCCGTGCCGAATTCCTCGGCCAGCTCGGCGGATTTGCGCTCAATCTCCACGGAAAGGTCCTCCCAGCGCGTAAAAAGGGCTTCGGAACGGCGGTCCAGCTCTTGGAATTCCCGGGTGAGTTCCATGAGCCGCTGGTTGTCCGATGTGTTCTCCGGCTTCTCCAGCTCCGCGGAGATTTCCGCCTTGCGGGCGTCCGCGGCGGCAATGTCCGCCTCCACCTGCGCCAGCTCTTTCTCCATGGGCTTGATGACCTTGCTGCGCATCTCTCGGGCCAGGGCGCGGGCGCGGCGGGCGTCCTTGCGGTTGCCTTCGGCGGGTGCGCCGGCCGCGGGGGCGGGCATGCCGGCGGCTGCGGCCTTCTCCCGCCGCTCCTCCGCCTCCACAGTTTCCAGGTACTGGCTCACGTTGCCGTAGAAGAGGCGCGGCGCGTGCCCCAGGCGGAACTCCAGCACCTTGTTGACGATGGGGTCCAGGAACTGGCGGTTGTGGGAGACGATGCAGTAGGAGCCGGGGTATTCCATGAGCGCGCGCTGCAGCACGTCCTGGCTCTGGAAGTCCAGGTGGTTGGTCGGCTCGTCCATGATGAGGAAGTTCGCCGGGCGCAGCAGCATGCACACCAGCGCCACGCGCGACCGCTCGCCGCCGCTCAGCACGCCGATTTTCTTGAACACGTCGTCCCCGCGGAACAGGAAGCAGCCCAGGATGTTCCTCACCTGCGGGCGGATTTCCCGCCCGGCGGCGGACTCCACGCACTCCAGCACGGTCTGGTTGTTGTCCAGCACGTCCGCGTGCGTCTGGGAGAAGAAGGCGATTTCCGTGTGGCTGCCGAGGGAGAATTCGCCGCTGTCGGGGGCCTCCGTGCCGGAGATGAGGCGCGTGAAGGTGGATTTGCCGCTGCCGTTCACGCCCACCACGGCGATGCGGTCTCCCTTGCCGATGGTGAGGTCGTAGTCCTTCAACAGCTCAATGGGGCCGTACGCCTTGGACGCGCGCTCCAGCTTCACCACCACGTGGCCGCCGGGCGGCGGCGGCGGGAAGTGGAAGCTCATCACGGCCTCATCGTCCTCCACCTCGATGATTTCCACCTTTTCCAGCTGCTTGATGCGGCTCTGCACCTGGGTGGCCTTGGTGGCCTTGTAGCGGAAGCGGTCGATGAACTGCTGGGTTTTGGCGATCTCGCGCTGCTGTGCCTTGGCCTGGTGGAGCAGGGCCTCCTTGCGCGCGCGGCTCTCCTTCAGGTAGAAGGAGAAATTGCCGGCGTACTCCTCCGCGCGGCCGTGGTGGAAGGCAATGGTGCGCGACACCAGCCCGTCCAGCATGGCCACATCGTGGCTGATGATGCAGATGGCGCCGCGGTAGGTGCGCAGGCTCTGCTCCAGCCAGCGCTGGCTTTGGATGTCCAGGTGGTTGGTCGGCTCATCCAGCAGCAGCACCTCCGGCTCCTGCAGCAGCAGCTTGGCGAGCGCGATGCGCATCTGCCATCCGCCGCTGAACTCCCCGCAGTCGCGGCCGAAATCCTTGTCCGCAAAGCCCAGCCCGCGCAGGATGCTCTCCGTGCGCGGCTTCAGCGTGGCCGCGTCGCGGTCCTGCAGGATAAGCTCCAATCGGCCGATTTCCTCCAGCAGGTCGCGATACTCCGCGGAATCCGTGGGGAGCGCCTGCAGCTCGTCGGAGAGCTGGTCCACCTCCTGCTGCAGCTCCACGATGTTGCCGACCGAGCCGAGCACCTCGTCCAGCAGGGGGCGGCCGGAGATGTGGATGCCCTCCTGCGGCAGGTAGCCCACGCGCGTGTACTTGGGCAGCAGCACGCGCCCGTGGTCCGGCTCCATCTCCCCCACAATGCATTTCATGAGGGTGGACTTGCCCGCGCCGTTCTGCCCGGCGAACGCAATGCGCTCACCACGCTCCACCACAAAGGAGAGCTTATCGAACAGGACGCGCGGCCCGAACTCGATATGCAGGTCCTGGACGGCGAATTCCATGCCGCCTGCCCCTTATTTCTTCAGCTTGGCGTTCCAGCGGTCGATGTTCTGCCGCTGCTCCTCGAAAAGGTCCGCGCAGTCGTCGTGCACGATGATTTCCTCGATGGTGTCGCCCTGGCGGATGTTGTTGACCACGTCCTGGTCCTCCGCGGAGAGCACCTCGCCGAAGATGGTGTGCTTGCCGTTGAGCCAGTCCGTGGGCACGTGGGTGATGAAGAACTGGGAGCCGTTGGTGCCCTGCCCCGTCCACGTGCGCCCCGCGTTCGCCATCGCCAGCAGGCCAGGCTTGGTGAACTTCAGGTCCGGCCGGCACTCGTCGTCGAACTGGTACCCGGGGCCGCCGCAGCCCGTCCCCTCCGGGTCGCCGCCCTGGATCATGAAGTCCGTAATCACGCGGTGGAAGGTCAACCCGTTGTAAAAGCCCTTGGTGGCCAGGTTCAGGAAGCTCGCCGCCGTCATCGGCGTCTTGGAGGCGAACACCGTCAGCCGGATGTCCCCCTTGTTCGTTTTCATCGTGATTTGCTTGTCCGTTGCCATGCCCTGCACCATACCAGAATCCGCCCTCGCGCGCAAGGCATATCCGCGCCAGCGGCGTGCACAGCGTCCGCCCCGCCAAATCACGTCCCTTTGAAACGCTCGGAGAGGTGCAATCCCTGGCATCACGGAACACACCCCGCAGCTGCGCACAGAAATTCGTCACCGCCAATCCGTCATACGCAGCATTGGAATGCAAAACAGCCCCCCTCGCCGTGTTCAAGTAGACTCGGGAGGATGAACGGCATTTGGTGTCGATGTGAGGTAGAGGTTCGCTGGGCTGCCCTCACTTCGAGTTACAAGAATAGAAAGCTAAAAGGTGAGAAGTTATGTTTCTCTGGCTTTTCTTAGTTTGGTCTTTGTTGCGCGACTCTAGACAGATAATAAATCAATGAACAGAAAATGGAAATAAGACACAACAAAACTGACGGAGAATGGTATCTGGAATCAGGCGTAGGTGTAACAGGAATAAAACTTAGTATATATACGAGCGAAGATATGCCGCATATTACGGAAATTGCGAGCGCTTTGTTATATCCATTTTTTCTAATGGCAGACACTGCATAAATAATAGATAGCAGAGAAATGAAGTATATTGCCAATCTTTCCCAAGCTGGATATTTCTTGACGAGAGCGGTGGGGGGAGTCCAATTCCATTCCCTGCCGTTGGGACTGCATGCTGGAAAATAAGAACAGATAAATTCGCGCACCGCGCTCGGCAAATACGCATATGTCATAAATTGGAATATCCCGATTGTTTTTGCAACAGCCATGGACGGAAAATTGTCAATCCATTCGTTTTTGTAATGACAAACAAATTTATCCCATTGCTCTTCGTGCAGGGTGTTTGTTTTGCAGAAGCATAATGGCCCGATTACATCGTCACTGTTTACTGTGTCGTATCCGATTCCCAGTTGTGCTAAAAATGCCTGTTCTTCTTTTCCTTCCCCACGTAGTAACGAGGCGTCCTTCAGGTTCGAAACAAGCATGGGCAATGTTGAGTGGGTATGCTTGGCTGGCAGGCAATAATTTGTGGCAAACAGCGGAACTGATATCAAAAACGCAAAAACCACCGCTTTAATTAACCTTGAAGGTGAACATTTACTAGAGATGCAAATTGCATATGGCAAAATGACAGGTACGAGCAATATGGCGTTTTTTCTTAGATGGACGATATGTATCAATGAGATAATTAGAATCGACCACAACAGTGCTTCCAGATGAGCTCTCTTGCTGGAAAAAAGCAAGGGAACCGTGATTGCAATTAACAGCCACGCCATGAAATAACAATCAATACAGTAGCTATAGCATAGGTACAATCTCGTTTGTTGACATACGATAAAAAAGATGCCAAGCAACACTCCTATAATAGAATAAAAACAAGCTTGGTCTGATAGTTTCTTTAGCATGCATGAAAGGCAAATTGCTGTGCATATTTGGCTGAGGACATAGAATATTTTTAGGACATCCATGCCTGACGCATCTTCCCCAAAAAAGCGAATTATTTTCAAGAAGAAGTATCCTTCATACATGAATAGCGAACTGTGCCAATCTGATATATTGCCTGTTTCAAATACTTCGGCGTAGTAATACGCATCGTAAAGTGCCGCTTGCGAATCGCTTCTTGCCAATATGAAGAAGCATAGTAGCATGAAGCATAGGGCTGAGCAGGTCCAGATACGCTTAACTTTTTGATTCATGGTACTCCTTTTCCGTGTTTACTTCCCAGATGTTCGCCTTTTCTGTGTTGCCGGAAGCAATGTTCTTCACAGCTTCCATGGCTGCCAGCATGGAGTGGTCCATGTTGTTGTAGCGGTGCATGCCGTTGCGGCCGATGAGGAAGAGGTTGGGGACGCTGTCGGTCCACTCCCTGATGATGGGGAATTCCTTGTAGCTGCCCAGATAGGCCGGGTATGCTTTCTGGATGCGGAACACGGCGTGATCCACCACGTCTTTACGGTCGATGACGCCAATCTTTTCCAGCTCCCCCTCCGCGAAGGCACAGAAATCTTCATCGTCCATGCTCCACAGCTCGTCGCCTTCGTTCACGAAGTATTCCATACCAATCCACGCCTTGCTGCGGTCGCTGGAGAGGTAGGGGCTCCAGTTGTTGAAGAGCTGCAGGCGGCCCACCTTCACATCGTTTTCCTGGACGTAAATCCAGTTGTCCGGCACAATGCCGTGTTCGCCCACGGTGGTGTTCATGACCCTGCTCTTGAGCTTAAGCTTGTTGAGCAACAGACCGACGGTCATGAAATCCCTATAGACGAGGTGGTTGGTAACTTCCCGCACGTTCTGCGGCGCGCTCTCTCCCATCATGTTGACGAGCTCTTTCACGGAGGTGGTGGAGATGAGGAGGTCCGCCGGCTCCCTGTGCGTTTCGCCTGTTGCCAGATTGGTGATGTCCACACCAGCTATCTTTCCGTCTTCCATGGTAATGGAGGAAACGCTGCATCTGCGCAGGATCTGCACTCCCAGCCTCTCCGCCTCCGCCCCCACTATCTCCCAGAGCTGTCCCGGGCCGTATTTGGGATACCAGAATTCTTCGATGAGGGATGTTTCCCCTCCTTGCTTGTCACGCTTCTTCCAGAAGCAGAGCTTGCCCAGGGCGTGGGTGAGCACCTTGGCCACAGAGAGCCCCTTAACTCGTTGGGCTCCCCAATCCGCACCTATCTTGGAGCAGGGCACGCCCCACACCTTGGCCGTGTAGTCGCGGAAAAACGTGTTGTACAGCTCCGTGCCGAAACGGTTGATGAAAAAGTCTTCCAGCGACTTCTCCTCGCGCTTGTGCACAAGGCTCCACAGGTAGCTCACACCCATCTTGAACACCCGCACCGGTCCCAGGTTGATGATGGTGTCCGCGCTAAGCGTAACGGGGTACTTGAAAAACTTCCGCAGGAACAGGATGCGCGACAGGCGCGAGCGTATCAGCATCACCCGGTCCTCCGTGTCCGGATCGGGGCCGCCCTCCTCGGTAGTGGCTTTCCGGTTGAGCTCCACGTCGTCCCATGACGGCTTGCCCTGCAGGGGAAGAAGCTCCGCCCACCACTTCATGACCCGGTCCGATTTGGAGAAGAAGCGGTGCCCGCCGATGTCGATATGGTTGCCCTTGTACTCCAGCGTGCGTGAGATGCCACCGAGCTGGTTTTCCCGTTCACAGAGGATGATGTTGCGGTATCCCTTGCGTGCCAGTTCCAAGGCCGCGGTCAGGCCGGCCGGGCCGCCGCCGATGATGATGATGCGTTTGTCCATAAGTAGCGCGATTTAATACAAGAGGTATTTGCGGGCACCGAAATTCCATATCAGGACCAGCCCCGTGGTGATGAGCTTGGCGATGAGCGGGTATATCCCAAGCGCGTCTACAAACAGCCACATAAAAAGCACCGTCAGGCCAAGGCCGACGATGCCTATGATGGTAAACAGGGAGAACTCCAACACTTGCCGGTCGCCCATCTGCCGTTCCCCGAACACCCACTTGTTGCTGCTGATGTACACAAACACCAATCCGACAATGAAGCCTAGGATTGCCGATATCAGGTAGTGCATCCCCAGAATGTTGAAACAGAGATAGAGGGTTCCGAAGTCCAAGAGAAAACCCGCCCCTCCTGCTACCAGGTATTTGCAAAAGGATACAAACAAGGATCGTATTGCTGGCGATGCGGAAATCATGCGGCGTGCATGATGGTATACCCATTGCTAATGGGTGTTTGATGGCCTATTTCATCAACAAATTCAATTGTTACCAAGTCATGAAGTAAGCTACCCTCCGCATAAGGTGCCCGCCCATGGGCATGCTTGAACCCTTTTGCTTGCAAGCTCGATTTTTTTTGAAAAAAGGCTTGACTACCCATTAGCAAAGCGAGAACACAATGAACACGGAAAACACAGAATCGGAGCGGGCAGCACTAGAGGTGCTGAAATCCACGGGCATAGATGTGCTGGAGGCTGCTTTAGTGGCCAGGGAGGCATTGGAATGCGGACGCGGGCGGGTTAGGCGTGCGCGGGAGTGCGTGCGGCTGGGCGCGGAGGAAATGCGGAAGCGGGAGAAGACGGTCACGTTCCGCAAGGCGGTGGAGGCGGCGCTGGAAGAACGGGAGAAGAAGAACAGGCGGGCGCGGACGGTGACGGATTTCCGCTACTACTGCAAGCGGCTGATGGTGCGGAATCCGGGGCTGGCGGAACGTCGGGTGCGGAGCATCACATCGGATGATTGCCGGGTGTATTTGCAGGAGGCGTATGGCGAGAGCCCATCCCAGTACCGCAAGGCGCGGGCGATACTGAGCGGGGTGTTTTCCACGGCTATCAAGCACGATTGGTGCGATGCCAACCCGGTGTCGCGGGTGGAGGTGCCGGAGGTCATAGAAAAGCCGATAGAACCGCTGACGATTGAGGAAGTGGAGCGGTTGGAAGAAACCGCGCGGCAGCCGGAACATCAGGACATGCAGTTATCCCTGCACCTGATGCTGTACTGCGGCATCCGTCCCACGGAGGTGAGCAGGATTGATCCCGAACGCGACATCGACTGGCAGAACCAGCGCGTGGTGGTGCGTCCCACCACGAGCAAAACGGGCGGCGGGCGCGTGGTGCCGCTACGCAAGGCGGATGCCATCACCGTGCGCACGATACCGCACCGCTGGGTGCAGCGGTGGCGGGCGCTGCGCAAGGCGGCAGGGTGGGGTCAATCGCACGCTTGGCGGCAGGATGTATGCCGCCACACGTTCGCCACGTACCACGCGGCGTGTTTCAGGAATTTTGCGGCGCTCCAGTTAGAGATGGGTCACAGGGATTCCTCCCTGCTGCGTACTCGGTACGTGTATGCGGGGAACGGCACCGAAGCGCCAGCCCTTCGATATTTCCGTGTCTAATTTCGGATTTGGGATTTAGGATTTGGGATGTAGGATGTGCAAAGTTCGCGCGCGGCCCGCCGCACTTTATGCTTGATTCGTGGGCTGGGATGCGGTTCAATAGGCGGGTATGAAAACGATTGCGTTCATGATGGCCGCCGTGTTGGGAGCGGGTTTGCTGAGTTCATGCGGGGAGTGCCCGTGCCACGGCAACCACAGCGATTACCTGCGCGACGTGCCCGTGACGACGAGCCGCTCATTCAATTGATAGATGTCGTTCGAGATACGCGAGAAGCCGGACAAGCTGGAGCGTGCCCTGCTGGTGAGCATTGGCATGCCGGGGGAGTCGCGCCGTGAGCGTGCGGCGCTTCTTGCGGAGCTGGAGAACCTGGTGGAGAACCTGGGCATCGGCATTGCCGGGAGCCGGCTGGAGTTCACGCGCGAGGTCCAGGCCAAGTACATCTGCGGCATCGGCAAGGCGGAGGAAATCCGCGCCTGGGTGGAGGAGGCGGACGCGGACGCGCTCATCTTCGACAACCTGCTCAGCCCCTCCCAGCAGCGCGAGTGGGAGAAGCTCGTGGGCGTGCCCGTGGCGGACAGGGAGGAGGTTATCCTGGATATCTTCGCGCAGCGCGCCCGCACGCGGGAGGCCGTGCTGCAGGTGGATTTGGCGCGCATGCAGTACGCCCTGCCGCGCATGGCCGGCATGTG
>JAKSOU010000076.1 GCA_024405435.1 Akkermansia sp.
ACAGCGGCTACAGCCGCCTCAACGGCAAGAACAGCGTGGGCATGATCATCTTCCGAAACAACGAGGCCAACGCACTCGCCACCGTGCTGAAGGTGCATGAATGCATCAAGGGCATCGAGTTCCCGGAGGGCGTGGAGTGGACCGCAGCGTACGATCCCACGCGCGCCATCGACGCCACGATGAAGGAGAGTATCTTCACGCTGGGGCTGGCGCTTGGGCTGGTGATATTCGTGACGTTCATCTTCCTGCAGGACTGGCGCGCCACGCTGATTCCGGCCATCGCCATTCCGGTGTCGCTGCTGGGTGCGTTCATGGTGATGCACGTTCTGGGGTACTCGCTGAACGTGCTGACCATGTTCGGACTCATCCTGGTGATCGGTTCTCTGGTGGATGACGCCATCGTGGTGGTTGAGAACGCCATGCGCCTCATCCAGGAAGAGAAGCTGCGGCCCCTCGACGCCGCCATCAAGAGCATGAAGCAAATCACCGGCCCCGTCATCGCCACCACGCTGGTCACCCTGGCCGTGTACGTGCCCATCGCCTTCTACGGCGGCATGGTGGGCGTCATCTACACCCAGTTCTCCGTCACCATGTGCGTGGCGCTCTGCTTCTCCACCATCAACGCCCTTACGCTCTCCCCCGCCCTGTGCGCGCTCATCCTGCGGCCGGCGGACAAGCAGCCGCGGCGCGCGCGCGTGATATTGTTCGGGCCGTTCAACTGGCTGCTGGAGAAGGGGCGCAACTTCTACCTGCGCGTGTCCGGCATCCTGGTGCGCAACGCGTGGCTCACGGTGCTGGCGGTGCTGCTGGTGCTGGGAGCCAACTACCTGTACTATGCGGGGCTGCCTGACTTTGTGATGAAGCCCATCGGCGAGATGACGGGCATGACCGCCAAGATGGAGGAAATCATGAAGGACCCCGCGAAGCGCGCCAAGTTCCAGGCGGAGCAGGCGGACCGCCGCTACAAGCCGGAAAACCTTTTCATCCCCCGCGGCCTCAACAGCTCGTTCATTCCCACGGAGGACAAGGGCGCCCTGCTCGCCATGGTCTCCATGGAGGGCACCGCCACCGCCAAGCAGCGCACCGACAAGGTGATGCGCCAGGTGGAGGAGCGCCTTTCCAAGATTGAGGGAATCGACAAGTACAACGCCATGAGCGGATTCAGCATCACCTCCGGCTCCGGCGAGCAGAACGGCATGATCATGATCATGCTCAAGCCCTGGGACCAGCGCAAGGACCCCGCCCTGCACGTTTCCAAGATTGCCGCCAAGATCAACGCCGCCTGCGCCGATATCCCGGAGGCCAACATCATGGCCGTCACCCCGCCCGCCATCCAGGGCCTGGGCGTCACGGGCGGCATCTCCCTGGTGCTGCAGGGCTCCGGTGACGCCACGCCCGTGGACCTCGGCAACACCGCCAAGATCCTCATGGAGCGCCTCATGGCCAACCAGGAGCTCGTGGCCATGGCGCGCACGGAGTACAACGCGGAGAACCCGCAGGTGTTCCTGGAGCTGGACCGCGCCAAGGCGCAGGCCCTCAAGGTGCCCGTGAACACCATCTTCAGCACCCTGCAGAGCGTGATGTCCTCCTACTACGTGAACGACTTCACGCTGTACGGCTTCAACTTCAAGGTGATGATCCAGGGCGACACGAAGGACCGCCGCACGGCGGACGACATCCTGAACCAGATGGTGCGCAACACGGACGGCGAGATGGTTCCGCTCTCTGCGGTGTGCACGCTCTCGTACCGCATGGGCCCGGCGTCCTACGGCCGCTTCAACCAGCTCATGAGCGCAGACATCACCGTGATGAGCAAGCCCGGCGTGGGTTCCGGCAAGGTCATGCGCTTCATCGAGGACGAGATAGCCAAGATCAACGAGGAAGAGAAGGCCGCCGGCAACAACCGCCGCTGGCAGGCATCCTGGAAGGACCTCTCCTACCAGGAGCGCCAGAACGAGGGCCAGCTGGGCCCGCTGCTGGCCATGGCCATCATCTTCGCGTACCTGTTCCTGGTGGCGCAGTATGAGAGCTGGACCACGCCGGTTCCGGTGATGCTGTCCGTATCTGTGGCCACGCTGGGTGCGCTCATGGGTGCGCAGCTCTACGGGCTCTCGCTCTCCATCTACGTGCAGCTGGGCCTGCTGATGCTCATCGGCCTGGCGGCCAAGAACGCCATCCTGATGGTGGAGTTCAGCAAGGTGGACCACGAGACCAACGGCACGCGCATCCAGGATGCCGCGCTGAACGGCGCGCGCATGCGTTTCCGCGCGGTGATGATGACCGCCGTGTCCTTCATCTTCGGCGTGGTTCCGCTGCTGGTGGCCACGGGTTCCGGCGCCGCCAGCCGCGTGGAAATCGGCGTCACCACGTTCTACGGCATGCTGCTGGCCACGTGCTTCGGCATCTTCCTGGTGCCCGCGCTCTACTCGCTCTTCGCACGCATGCGCGACTGGACCGCGCAGAAGCTCGGCAAGGAAATCCCCACGCCGAAGGAGTAGGGCTTCCCATCCATCAACACCACGGCCCGTCCGGCATATCCACCGGGCGGGCCGTTCATTTGCCTGTTGAGAGAGAGGCGGCGGCAAATCAATCCTTGCGGCCGCGCATCATGGAGCCGTCGTGAAGGAGCGTGCCGTCTGCCGCAACCGTGAACACATCCGGCAGGTTGCCGCCCGCATTGCGGTAGCTTGGCAGCTTGTCCACTCCGGGAGAATTACGCATCACGCACGGGAACGGGGCATTGTACTTCTCCATGAACGCCTTGGCCTTCTCCACCGTGTCGTCCGCGCTGATGAGGATAATCTCGATACCCTGCTTGCGCATTTCGGGATAGCCCTTCACCATGTCGGGCATCTTGAGGTTGCAGAAGCGGCACCAGGTGGCGGACTGCATATACTTGTACTGCTTGGCCTTCAGGTTGGGGCGGGCATCCGTCACGTAGGTGAGTTCCTTGAGCACGGCGGCCACGGCGCCGGCCTTGCCCTTCTGCTTGGGCTGCTTGGCCTTGGCATCCTTTTTGGCCTCCTTCTGCGCTGCCTTGTCGGCATGCGGCTTGGCCTGCACGGGGGCGGGAGCCAGCACACCCAGGCACAGCAGCGCCCCGATTGCGAGTAGCGTATGCTTCATCATGGTGTCAGGTTACGGCGCAAGGCACATCCTGTCAAGCGCTTTTTCAGCCCAGCCCTCTCCATCAGCTCCTTCACCCCCAGCGGCCCTCCGCCAGATGCCGCAGCATTCCCGCAGTGCCTCCGGGCAGGGCGGCGCACTTGTATGGTGCTTATACAGTGCTTGTGTGGTCTCCGGCACGAGCCCGCCGCATGATGTTTCATCTGGCAGGATGCCAGATGAAACTTGTAGCCAAACGCGCCGTTCGGCGCGGCTAATTTTCAAAATTGTAAATCGTCAATCGTCAATTGTAAATTACCCCAGTGCCTCGCGGATGAGTTTGGCGCATTCTTTCTGCCCCATCTCCTCTGCCGCTTCCAGCGGTGTTTCATCGATATCGTCCTCCAAATCCGGAGCAGCTCCGTAGTGCAGCAGCAGGCGCACGCATTCCGCATGGCCGGCCGTGGCAGCGCAAGTCAACGGCGTCATCCCCTCGGTTTCATCGTCCACCTCGAACCAGCATTCGGGGTCCGGGGCATCCAAGCGCCTGTCGTCACCGTCCGGGCTGAGGGCGAAGTCGCCCAGCAGGTACTCCAGGCACTCGCGGCTGTCCTTCCATGCCGCCATGCGGACGAGATAGGCCCAGAACCGCCCGTCCCCGGGTTTGGAGTTGGACAAGAGGGGGCTCAGCAGCTTGAGCATGCCGGCGTAGTCGGCTATGCAGGCGTTGCTCGCGGCCCGCTGCAGTTTCGCCTGTGAATATTTGTGGGAGGAAACGAGCTCCTGCACGGCGGCTGTGTCGCCGTTCGCCACGGCTTGGAAAAGCGGGTCCCCGCGCCCCGAGCGGCCCCCGGCCCTCTGGAGCAGCCGCGTGCATTCCCTGGACCCCGCGGCCTCGGCGGCATCCAGCGCCGTGCAGCCCTGCACGTCCACCGCATTGACATCCGCACCGGCATTGAGCAGGATGTTGACCATCTCCGCATGGTTGCCCAACGCCGCATTCATCAGCGGGGTTTCCCCCTCGCGGGTGGCGGCGTTCACATCCGCCCCGCCTTCAACCAGCAGTCTCGCGCCATCCGTGTTGAAGGCCGTGCATGCGCGGTAGAGAGGAGTCGCTCCGTCGTTGCCGACATGGTTCACATCCGCCCCCGCGGCAATCAACAGCCGCAGCAGATCCATGCACGACTCACACGCCGCCGCGCGCGACAGCAGGGTCTCCCCGTCCTCATACACCTCATACACCTCGTCCACCTTGGTGATACCGTGCCTTTCCGCCAGAATTTTGCCGGCTTCCCGGCGTTACTGCCCGCTCGACTTGTGAGGCTTGCTCATAACAATGGGCATTGTACCACCCCATCATCTCCGATGCAACGCATTATTGCAGGGATGCGGCATTCTCGCTTCCAATGAATAATATTTGTGCTGGTTCAACGCATGTTGCGCACTTGTGGTGTGTGGCGTACGCATAAAATGGGCGTATTACATACTGTATTACAATCTAATAATTATTGAATCTGGCTATGTGCCATGCTAGAATTATCCGATTATGCAGACATCAATAAAAGAACCTCTTCCAGCTTCCCGCATCGTTCACCCTGCGGCTTCGCCTAATCGCATCAAGCATATAGATGGACTTCGCGCCCTTGCCATTGTTGGCGTCGTCATGTTTCACTGTTTCAAACTGTTCCCGAACGGGTATTTGGGAGTAGATATCTTTCTTGTTATTTCTGGATACCTGCTGTTCATGAATTTTTGGGGAAGCAATACGCCATTTTCTTTTGCTAGCTTTGCCAGGAAAAAGTTCTGCCGGCTGTGGCCTGTTACCATCGTTATTTCCGTGATGAGTGTAGGCCTTACGCTATTTCTGCTATCCTTAAACGAATTTCCACAAACTGTTTTTGACGCCATAGCAACTCTCATTGGATGTGCCAACATTTATTTCGATTACAAGATTGACGGCTATTTCACAAACATCGGCTCCGTTCAGATGCCGCTTTCGCACTCATGGTATCTCTCCATGATTGCACAGGTATATTTGTTGTCGGGAATTCTACTATATTTATGTCAGCGGCTTTCCAATCGGGCCAAGTTCCTCATTCTGAGCATTTGCATTATTGTCTCATGCATCATATGCTACATGCCATCGTTGTTGACTTTCATTACACCCCTCCATGAAGAGTTTTCAACGTACTACTGGACAAGCGGCAGATTGTGGATGGTGTTTGCTGGAGCGTTAATCCCGCTTTTGCCTAGCTTGCCTGCTGCCCCGAACGTCAGAAAAGCAATCGGAGGCATATCATTCGTCATGCTACTCCTTATCACACTATCTCCAGAGAAGTTTAACATCGTTTGGATTCCAGAAACAATCTCTATTGCATTATCGATGGCTTGCATCAAATTCGGAGGCGAAGGCTTTTGCCAGCTGGCATTAGGCAACCGCGTTTGCCTTGGCATTGGGAAATATTCCTTTTCCCTCTATCTCGTTCATTGGCCCATTTTGGTAACCATTGCTGCCTACTCCCTTTCATGGAATGAGAGCGTATGGCCGAAACTGATAGCTATCGCATGTTCGGCTGTTGCCGCCTTCCTATTCTACCACATAGTGGAAAAACGCCGGTTCTCTGCCAAGTGCGTATCTGTTGTTTTGCTCTCATCTCTTGCTCTATTATACGCTACAACATATAATTTTCATAGAATAAGATATCATTTTCATAAAGATGTTGACGACGTTTTGAATAAAACATATAATGAAATCAGTTTTGAGAAGAGAGAACTAAATACGGGTAAACTATATCAGACGCTGCCCGATTTTCGACGCCTCACCTATAGAGGTAATATCATGAACTATTTCTTTTCATTAGAACACTTTCCTCTATTGTATTCCATCGGAGATAATGAAAGGGAAGGCGATTTCCTGCTCATAGGTGATTGCCACGCAGAGCTTTTAGTGGAAGCAATGGATAAGCTGGCAAAGCGTCACAATTGGTGCGGAGCCTATTTGAACACCTATGTTATTCCCATAGAAAATAAATTCAGCGCATTCGTGTACTGCCAGCGGTGGGATAGGGAAAAGGGAGACCTTCTAATAGACTATTTGCGCAAGAACCCTCAGATAAAAACCATCCTCATCGCTAATTGGTGGAGAGCAAGGAATACCGCCAAACCCTATTATGATTGGGATGGAAATCTAATTGACCCAGCTGAGACGCCAGATCATTTCTACCAAAATCTTAAAACCTATTTCAAACGAATAAAAGCCTGCGGTGTAAAAATCATTGTCTTTACTGACGCTCCGTCCTTCAAAAAAATCGGCAATCCTGTGCAGTATGTAAAAAAGCATGTAAGGCTCAAGGCTCCGTTGAACGAGGAAGATTTGAGTTGTACCTTGGAAGAGTATAATCGGCAAAACAAATCAATTAATGACTTCCTGGAGCAAATGGCGGAAGAAAAAATCTGCTCTGTCGTGCATCTGGAACAGGGGTTCTTCAAGAATGGAGCGGCACGTTGCTACAGTGAGAATGTATTTTACACAAGGGATCAGCACCACCTGACACCACGCGGTGCACTGAAGGCTTTGGAAGGGGTGGAAGAAGAGCTGGATTCGCTGTTGCGCAACCCATACCCCGCCGAGCAGGGGCTTCCGTAAGACAGAAATCTATCTCACTTTTCCTTGGCGTGTAACAAAAATTGCTTTATCTACAAGGGTTGTCTTGTTACACTACCCTCGTGGCCATGCCACTGACCCAGGTAGTAGCGAAGTCCCCGGCGTTTGCCCGGGACCTGGGGCGGCTGCGTGCCGGCGGCACGCGGGAGGAGCCCGTGGTGCTGGACAGGGTGTGCCCGGCGGCGTATTCGTTTGTGGCGGCCATGGTGGCGGGAATGAGCGAGAAGCCTCGGCGCGTGTGGGTGGTGGCGGACGCCCTGCCCGTGCAGGAGCGCGTGGCCGCGGAGTGGCCACTCTGGCAGGCCCCGCCAGCCGTTTTCGTGCCGGAGCGGGAGATGCACATCAACAACGGCATCAGCGACCCCGACCTCGCGGCGGAGCGCCTGGAGGCCCTGCGCGCCATTTCTGGCGCGCCCGCGGAAACCCAGGCGGTGATTGTGACGGCGGATGCGCTGCGCCAGCCCGTTCCGGCGTTCGAGAAGGCTGGGGACTGCACGCTGACGCTGCGCGTGGGCGCGGAGCTGCCGCCGGAGAAGCTGACGGAAACCCTGCTTGCGCATGATTTCGAGCGCGTGGACCAGGTGGTGGCGCGCGGCCAATGGAGCCTGCGCGGCGGGATATTGGACGTCTTTCCCCTGCAGTCCGCTTGGCCGCTGCGCGTGGAATTCTTCGGAGATGAAATCGAGAGCATCCGCGCGTTCGATGTGGACTCGCAGCTCTCCTTCCGCAAGCTGGAGGAGGCGGATTTGCTGCTGGACGAGCCGGAGAGCGCGGACACGCTGGAGGGGCTGATTGCGGCGGACGACTGGGTGGTGGCGCTGCCGGGCAGCGGCGTGCCGGGGGACGTTCTCGTGTTCGAGGTGCCTCCCGACCGCACGGATGCGCTGCCGGAGGACATCGACCGGCTGAACGCGGGGGACGGCGCGGCGTTTTTCGGCTCGCCGCTCGGCTCCTTCGAGAGCGGCGACTTTGTGATGCAGGAGGCCCGCCGCAATCTGGCGCGCATGAACCTGGAGAAGTGGAAGCGCGAGAAGTGGCGCGTGGTCATGTTCTTCCCCCACGAGGGCGAGAAGGAGCGCTTCGAGGAAATCTGCGGCGAGGACCCCGCCTGGAGCGGCGTGCAGAGCCGCGACGGCGACCTCCCGTTCGGGTTCGCCGTACCGGGCGCGAAGCTCGCCGTGCTGTCGTCCGCGGAAATCTTCGGCCGCTATTCCTCGCCGCGGGCGCGGCGGCGCGACGACCGCGAGGAGCGCATGCGCCGCGAGCGCGCCCAGGCCCCGCTGCGTGAAATCTCCCCCGGCGACCTCGTCATCCACGCCGCCCACGGCCTCGGCAGGTTCGAGGGCATCGTGCGCGACGAGGAGACGGGCGAGGAGGAGCTGCACATCACTTACGCGGGCGGCGTGCTGCTGCGCCTGCCGCTCCAGCAGAGCCACCTGGTTTCCAAGTACGTGGGGCTGGGTGCCAAGGCCCCGGAGCTCAGCAAAATCGGGGATTCCCGGTGGAAGCGCGCCTGCAAGGCCGCGGAGCGCGCCGTAGCGGACTACGCTGCCCAGCTGCTGGAGGTGCAAGCCGCGCGCGAGAGCGACAACGGCTACGCCCACCCCGCCGATTCCTCTTGGATGTGGCAGTTCGAGAGCAGCTTCCCCTTCCGCGAGACACCCGACCAGCTCC
>JAKSOU010000077.1 GCA_024405435.1 Akkermansia sp.
TGATGTCGTTGTCCACAACCAGCTTGCCGGTGGAGATTTTGAGCGTGGAGCCGCCTTCCGCAATGAGGTCGCCCCTGTAGCCGTCTAGCGCGGTGAGGGTCACGGTGCCGCCCTTCACTTCCAGGTCGTCATCCGTCAGGATGGTGCCCTTGGAGGAGACGCTCACGCTCTGCTTGTCGATGGTGACTGCGGCCTTGCTTCCCGTGATGGTGATGGAGGTCCTGCCGCCCAGGTCCAGGGTGCCGCCCTTGAGCTCCGGCGCCACGGTGAAGCTGCCGCCGCCGTAGATGAGCGTGGAACCGTTGCCGACAATCAGGAGGCCGTCCACCTTGCCGCTATCCATGTTGAGGGTGACTCCCTTGGCCAGGGTGGCGCCCTTGGCCGCTGCAATGTCCAGCGTGCCGCCCTGCAAATCGATGAGCTGCAGCTTCTTGCCGGCCATCTTGGTGATGTCCTCCATGCCCGCAGAGGCCGTTCCGGTCAGCAGGTAGGTGGAGTAGTCCACCGTGCCGTCGGAGACCGCCTTGCCGTTCGAGCCGAGCACCAGGGTCTCGCCCGCGGCCAACCCCTTGTGGGTGATGGTGGTGCCGCCGTTCTTGGTGGTGCCGCCGGTCACGATGGTGACGCTGGCGCCGCCCGTCTTGGTGAAGCCGCTGTCCCCGGTGTTGCCGTAGACATCGATGTGCGTCACGCCGTCGTGGGTGAGTTTGAGCGCAGAGGCGTCGATGGCACCCTTCAGCGTGACCGTCCCCTGGTTTTCAATGGCCTGGTTGAGCGCGAGGGTGTAGCCCTTCTCCACGCTCACCACGCTGCCGGAGCAGGACGTGGTGAGCTTGTTGGCCACCCCGTTGGCGGCAATCTCCAGCGTGCCGCAGGAGAGCAGCACCGCCCCGGTGCCCAGGGCTTTCGCGTTGGTTACGCGCAGCACGCCGTCCGCGTACACGCCCGTGCCGCCGGTGTAGGTGTTGCTGCCGCTCAGCGTCACCTTGGAACCCGCGTTCACCACCAGGTTGGAGGAACCGCCGATGGTGGCGGCAACCGTGCCGGCGCTGGCCGTGACGGTTCCGCCGGTGATGCTGCCGCCCACGTTCACGGCCTTGGTGATTTCAATCTTGCCGCCCGTGGCGGTGATCAGCTCGGTGGCGGCGTCTACCGTCAGCTTGCCGCCCTCCACCTGGATGGATTTCAGCGCGTTGCCAGCCTTCCTGGTGATGGCGCTCACGCTCGCCGTGTCCCTCCCCGTCAGCAGGTAGGTGGAGTGGTCCACCTCGCTCTCGCCCGTGGTCGCCTTGCCGTCAGAGCCCAGCGTCAGCGTCAAGCTGTTGTGCACGACGGTGGCGTCCTTGCCGACGGTGGTGCCGCCGTCCACCACGGTGACGCTGGCCGAATAGGTCTTGGTGAAGCCGCTGTTCCCCTCGTTGTCGTATACGTCCACATGCGTGGTCTTTCCCCCGGTGATGGCGAGGGCGGAGGCGTCGATCTTGCCCTTGATGGTGAGCGTGCCCGCGTTGCCGATGGCCTTCTGCAGGGTGAGTGCGTTGCCGTTGGTGACGGTGATGCCGCTGGTGCCGGTGGCCGAGATGGCGTTGGCGAAGTCGTTGGCGGCAATCTCCAGCGTGCCGCCGGAGAGCGTGACCTTGCCGGTGCCGAGCGCGGCCTTGTGGCCGATGTGCAGGGTGCCGCCCTTCACGGTGGTGGTGCCGGAGTGGGTGTTGGCGGTGTAGATGGTGAGCGTGCCGCTGCCCGTCTTGACGAGCGCGGCCGTGCCGCTTAGCGCGGCATCCAGCGTGCCCGCATACGTTACGTTGAGCGTGCCGCCCGTGGCGTTCACCAGGTCGCTCGCCGCGTCAACGGTGAGCGTGCCGCCCTCCACCCGGATGCTCTTCAGCTTGCCGTTCGCTGCCGTGGTGATGGCTCTCACGCCCGCCGTGTCCGTCCCGGTCAGCAGGTAGGTGGTGTAGTCCACCTCGCCGCCGGTTCCCGCCTTGCCGTCACGGCCGAGCGTGATGCTGCCGCCCTGCCAGTCCTTGTGGGTGATGGTGGCGTCCTTGCCGTCGGTGGTGCCGCCGCCGGTCACCACGGTGACGGCGATGCCCGCCTTCTTGGCAAAGCCGCTGTCGCCCATCTTCCCGGCGGTGTCCACATGCGTGTCGTCGTTTTTGACGATGTCCAGTTTGGAGACGTCGATGGTTCCCTTGAGGGAGAGTGTGCCGCTGTTGGAGATGGCGCTTTGCAGCGTGAGCTTCTTGCCGCTGTCCACAGTGATGCCGCTGGTGCCGGTGGCGGTGAGGGTGGTGCCGAGGCCAGGCAGGGTGTCGGTGTCGCCCGTCACGGTCACGGTGGCGCCGTTGAGCTGCACCGTGTATTTGCCACTCGCCCCGGTAAGGTCGATCTCATAGGCCGCGGCATCCAGCGCCAGCGTGCCGCCGCTGCCGCCCAGCCCAGCCAGCTTGCCGCCGTGCAGCCGCAGCGTGCCGCCGTTGAGCGCCACGCTTTCCGCAGAGAAGATGCCCTTCTCAAACACCAGCTCGCCCGCATCCACGCGCAGCCCGCCCTCGTACATCGAGGTGTCGCCGCTGAACGTTTGCGTGCCGCGGCCCTGCTTCACGAGGCTCAGCCAGGCGAACACCTGGCCGCGGAACTCGTAGTCCTCCGCCGCGTTGATGGTCAGCGTGTGCTCCTCCGGCGCGATGTTGTTGGCGAACGCGTGGCTTATGTCCTTGGTGGCACACGCGGCGGAGTAGCTGCCGCTGTACAGGTAGGTGGTCTTGGATGATTCCGTGTCGTCCAGCCCCTTCACGGTGATGTCGCCGCCCACGCCGAACCCGGCCAGGCCGTAGGACACCTGCTTGTCGTTCACCATGCCGTGCGCCTCCAGGCGCACCACGCCGTTGACGGTGCCGGACTGCATCTCCACCACCTGCCCATGGTCGTAGTTCGCGTAGTAATCCATCTTGTTGTAGTGCGGGTTGTGGATGACGATGTCGCCTCCGTACCCGCCGGATGCCGTGTCCTTGATGATGGTTTTGGTTACGTAGAGATCCGATGAGGTTTCCAAATCAAGCGTGCCGCTGCCGGAGAGGGTGTTGACGATGATGTCGTGCTTGTACTGCGGGTTAACTTCCGTCTCCACGTCCACGATGGAGTTGGTGAGGCAGCCGCCGTTGTCCACCGCCAGCTTGTCGATGGTGTGGGAGCTGTAGAGCCCGCGCTCCGTGTGGACGAGCGTGTAGCTGCCGCCGTCCTGCAGCGTCAGCTCGCTCAGCTCCAGGGGTTTGACACCACTGGTGGACTTGAAGTAGGTGGTCAGGTTGCCGGAAACCGTCACCTTTTTCGGCAGGCCTGCCGTGATGGGAGTTTCCCCCGTGCCGATGAGCGCCGTGCCCTCCACGTTCAGCAGGATGTCCGCCCCGAACGCGGCGGTGCCGCCGGGTGCCAGCTGGTAGTTGGCGTTGCGCTCAATGGTGAGCGTGCCCGTGCCGTTGACCGTGCCCGTGACGCTGCCGTTGCCGCGCAGGCTGAGCACGCCGCTCTTGCTGAGCGAGAACTTGTGCGAGGCGTCGTCCAGGCGCAGCGTGGTGCGGTGCGTCTCCTTGTCCGTTCCCACCGCTATGGTGCCCAGGAAGTCCGCGGGGGCATCCCCCATGTAGTAGGTGACATCATCCGCGGCGGACGAGTTGGTGAGGGCGAGCTGCGTGTTGGCGTTGCCCTTGATTTCGCCGTACAGCTCGGTGTCCATGGCCGTTTGCAGCTGCAGGGCGGCCGTGCCGTTCAGCTGGATGGTGCCGTTGAGCGCGCCGGCCTTCTCCACGGTGTAGCGCGTGCTGCCGCCCAGCGTCAGGGTGGAGCGCGCCGCCATCTCCAGCCCGCCCAGCGTGCCGCCGGCGGACTGCAGGCCCATGGTGAGCTTGGAATCGCCGCCCAGGCTGACAACCGCGCCCGCAAGGTCCACCTGTGAGGTGACGTTCGCCCCGCTGCCCAGCGTGATGGCGCGGCAGCCGCTGATGGCGGCGCCGGTGCCAGCCGCCAGGGTGTACGTGCCCTGGGTGAAGGCCATGCTGTGCGGGGAGACGGTTCCCGCAACGGTGATGGTGGTGGTTCCCGTTCGCGAGAAGGTGACATCGGCATCGGCGCTCTCCGCGGAGCCGCCGTCCCATTGGGCCTTGCTCCACTTGCCGTTGCCGCCCGTCCACGTCAGCTTGTCCGCCCCCGTGTAGTCTAGGATGAGGCGGCTGCCGTTCAGCGTCAGCTCGCCGCAATTGGTGGTGATGTCGTTCCAGCCTGTGACGCTGCCGCTCACGTTCATCAGGATGTAGGACTGGCCCACCGTCAGCGCCTTTTCGTTCAGCGTCAGAGAGCAGTCGCCCAGCACATTCAGGTTGCCGTCCAGCGTCAGCAGCGGGCTGCCGGTGTTCCCGCCGCCCAGGTTGAGATACAGGGTGGAGCCCTCCTCCAGCGTGAGCGTGGTGGTGAGCGTGGCGCTGCCCATGACCGCCAGCGTGCCGCTGTCGCGGATGGTCAGCCCGTCGGTGAACTTGGCCTTGCCGCTTGCGGCGAGTTCCAACGTGCCCAGGTTGTCCACCACGCCGCTTTGCGCGGTGAGCGGGGCGTTGGCGCCCAGGCTGAGCGCACCCATGCCCACGCTCACGGTTTCCGCATTCAGGGCGGCCTTGGTGAACGCGGCCCTGCCCGCGCCCTGCTTGATGATGGCGTCTGCCTGAAGCGTTGCCCCGGTGGCGCTGGTGAAGGTGTAGTCGCCCGCGTTGTTGTCCAGGTGCAGCGCGGGGGTGCTCAGCGCGCCCTTGAGGTTGACGTTCTTCCGGGTGGCCAGGTCGTTGAACGCCACCTCGCGCCCGTCCTGGTAGTAGCTGGCGTAGTAGTCGTCGATGGCGTACACCTGCCAGCCGGAGTCTGCGTCCGGCAGCTCCTCCGTGGTGGCCTTGGCGGCATCCGTGCTGCTCCACGTGTCCAGCGCGCCCGTCCAGGTCAGGGGCGCGTTCGTGTACTCGTCGTACATCTCCTTCAACACGGTGGGCGTGTTGATGTAGGTGATGTCGCAGATGTCCCACTCGCCATCGAGGAAGGTCCAGCCTTTGGTGTGCGCCGCATCCTCGTACAGGTGCAGGTAGCCACGCTCGTCCAGTCCCACGTACACCTGGAACACTTTGTACTCCTTGTCGTCGGAGTTCGTCAGGTACAGCGATTCCAGCTGCCCGTCCGCCCCCGTGGTGAACCCGTAGCACGTCAGCGCGTGTCCCTGGTTGAGCTTGTTCTGGATGCCCAGGTAGGCAATCTGGCCGTAGGTTGCCCGGTTGCCGTCGCGGTCCAGCCCGAACGCCTCGCGCAGGAAGTCCGTGGCCGAGATGAGGTCGGATGCGTCCTCGCCGATGTAGTATGCCTCGCGGGACGCCGCGTTCTCGGTGAAGTAGTCGGAGAAGAATCCGGCGTCCGCCGCGTCGTCCACCAGCTGGGAATACCTGGTCCAGCCCTCCCTGATGTTCTTGCCCGTGGCCAGGTACCACACCGCCGCCATTTCCGCATCGCCGCCCGCGTCGTAGCCGCTCCGGTCCTCCTGCGTCCAGTTGTCGTAGAAGAACATGTGCAGGTCCAGGCTCTGCGTGCCCGCCAGCGTGGACAGGTTGGCCGTGTCGTACGTGTAGCCGTAGGGCAGGGGCTCCTCCCCCTTGTAGAACACGCCGTAGTACGACTCCCAGTACTGGAGGATGTTGGCGCCCACGCAGTACCAGCAGGAGTTGCCGTCGTGCACCAGGTCGTTGAACGCGCTCGGCAAGAACGCCGTACCCTGGATGCGGGACTGCAGCTCACCCAAAAACTCGAAACTCATGGTTTTCTTGTACAGCTCCTGTGCGCCGCGGTACGGCTGGCCCTCCACTTTCCAGTACAGGCCCTTGTCCGTGTCGTAGAACCGCGTGGATTCCAAGATGTTCCCCAGGTTCACGCCGTCCGCGGAATACGTCTCCGACGCGCTGGCCGCAGTGATTCCCGCCACGGTCGCAAGGAGTGACAATAACAAACTGACGCAAGGTGATGTAGGTTTCATAAAGGGATAATGCGATACTGCATTATCCCCCCTCGCGCGCGCGCAGTCAAGCTCAAATGGTGTCGTCACGCGCGCGAAGCGCGCCGAACTTTCACAAATTGTAAATCGTCAATTGTAAATTGTAAATCAGTCCTTCCTGCGGCGGCCCGCAAGCAGGCCCAGCGCCAGCAGGGACATAGTGCCGCTTGTGGGTTCCGGGATGGGAACGCAGCGCAGCCCCACGTTGGAGCCGTCGTAGCAGATGTAGTATTGCATGGGTTGGAATCCGTGGAACCAGCCCACGGCGTCCACGCTCACGGGGTCCTTGCAGTTGATGATGTCTGTTCCGGCCAGGGTGAGATCGTCCACGCCGGTGAACAGGCCGTAGGTGTCGCGCCTGGACATCTTGGCGATGAGCTCCATATCCTCCTGTGAGAGGCTCATGCTGGGGTTGAGGGTGAGGGAGGAGCCGAGCCTGAGGCCCATGGCATCCGCGCCGGAGACATCCAGCGTGGCTCCCTCGCCCAGCGTGAGGTTGGCAATCAGCTTGGCATCCTTTCCGGCGGTGAGCCTGCCCGTGACAATCACGTCGGTTTCCTCTTCCTCGGAAACATCGCCCCCGCTGTACACGCTGATGGTTTGCTCCGCCGCCAGCGACAGCTCCTGCACGGTGATTCCCGCTCCGCGGTTGAGGAAGGTGATGTTGCCGTCGAGCGCTTCCATGGAGAAGCGCCCGGTGATATCGCTGTCCACCGTCAGCGCGCCGCTTCCATCGTTCACGAGCTGCACGTTGTCAAGCGTGTTGCGCAGCGTGGTTCCGCCCTTGCCCAGCACGGTGACCGTGGCGTTGGAGATGGTGTATTCCGCGTTCTCCGCGCAGTATTCCGAATCATCTTTGGAGGAGATGGAGCCGCCTTCCACGCGCACCGTGTCGGTGATTTCCAGGGACGCCCCATCGTTCAGGGAGATGGCGCCCCGGTGCAGGCGCAGGCTTTCCGCCGTAACGGCGAAGTCGTAGAAATCAAGCGCGCCCCCGCCGCTTTTATTCAGCTTGCCCACTTTCAGGGTAGCCTCATCATCTTCCTCATGGAGCATGAACTGGTAGTCGTGGTCGTCGTTCGTCACCTCCATCCTCGCGGCCACCACCTTGCCCTGCACATAGATTTTGAACTCCTCCGCCTTGTCCGTGAACCGTGTGATGCGCCCGTTCTCGTAGCCGCTGCCGTAGGTCTCGCCATCGATTTCCACGTTCCACCCGCACGTGGTGTCGGTGGACCAGTATTCGGTTTCGCCGTTCCACTCCATCGGCCTTTCCGGGTCGTGGTATTTGCCGTACAGCGTTTTCAGATCGTCGGGTGTGTTGATGTGGTAGATGCCCGTGATTCCCCACTTGAAGAGGCCGTCGGTGTGCCAGCCCTTCGTGCACGCCTCGTCCTCGAACATGAGCAGGCGCTGGTAGCCGCCGGTCTCCTCCACCTTCAGGTAGATGTGCTCGATGCGGTACTTCGCATCGTCCGAATCCGCGATGTAGAGGGAATTCACCATGCCGTCCTCGTCCAGGGTGAAGCCGTAGCAGGTGAGGGCGTGGGCGGCCGAGTTGTTGCCGGCGGAGAGCGTGGGGATGAGCCCCTGCTCCACGAGCTGCAGGGTGCCGCCTTCATGCCGTTCCAGGCCGAACGATTCGAGGATGCCCGATGTCACCTTACCCATGTCCACCACGCCCTGTGCATTGTAGATGCCGCACTCTTTGCCGGTCTCTATGCCGTAGCCGTAGTATTCCTGGAAGTATCCGCCGGTGCCGGGTTTTTCGGAGTTGCCGCTCAGGTACCAGTCGAAGGCATCGGTGGCGGC
>JAKSOU010000078.1 GCA_024405435.1 Akkermansia sp.
CAGGACACGTGCTTCCCAAGCATGTAACGCGGGTTCGATTCCCGCCACCCGTACTCCACGGCGGGAACGCCCCTCCCCGGAGCCGTTTCCGCCGCCTTTTTTCCGTCATGCCGGAAACTTTTTTAAGAAAAGTTAGATAATTTTGTTGACAACGCGCGCGCAGGTGGTTAACTTTTCCTAAGGAAAATTGAATTACGGCGAGCGCACAGGCATGAGACAGGAGAGACCCTACCGCCAGATGGAGCTGAATCCAAAGACGGCGGACGGGGAGATGCACTCACCCGAGCAGGTGCAGGAGGAGATGGAGAAGGCGCGCCAGCAGGTGGAGTACCTGGAATCGCAGAAGGCGCAGTGGGAGCAGCAGCGGCGGCAGCTGATGCAGAACAACGAGCAGAAGGCGCTGTTCACGGAGGGGCTCAACGAGATAGGGCTGAAAATCCACAATGCGGTTCGGCGGCTGGAGAAGGAGATGGAATCCATGGACCGTGAGCAGCAGGAGATGGAGCAGGCGCACGAGTGCCTCAAGCGGCACCTGCAGATACTCTCCGCGCTGCAGCCGGCGAATTGGAGCAACGAGGGGCTGCAGGAGCGCATGAAGGAGGCCCTGCCCAAGCTGGAGCGCGCGGAGAACGATTTCAACGAGGTGTTCACGGGCGGGCACAAGTACGTGCACACGGATATCTTCCGGCACAAGCCGGGCGTGGAGGAAAAGCCCGGGTTCAACTGGGCTGCTGCACGGGATGAGCTGCTGCGCGGGCTGGCGTTCCACCTGCCGCTGTTCCTGCTGCTGCTCGCCACTTGGATCATCTACCAAATCGTCAAGTCATCATGAGAAGGGGATCTGCAATGGAGCGGCTGAAAGCCGCCAAGGGGTACCACAACCGGCTCCGCCAGGAGAGCCGCGAGCTGTGGCGCGACACCGCATACCGCAACGCGGACTACCGCCTGGATTCCGAGCCCGGCACGCTGCCGCCGCCGGAGGACGTGGTGGAGGAGCGCCGGCGCAAGAAGCGCGTGGTGGGCGCCAGGCGGATGGACCGCGGCAGCTCCCCCGCGGAGAACCTCTTTTTGCTTGCCTTTTTGGTGGCGTCCATCTATGGTATCTACCGCCTCATCGTCTATGTGCTGGCACAGGGCTGATGCGGCAAGGAGAAGAACCATGGAAACGGAGAATTTGATAGACGTGGCGTACATTGCCGGGCTCGCCAAGATAGAGCTCACGGCGGAGGAGGAGACGCGGTTCACGCGGGACCTCAACCAGGTGCTCGGCTATGTGCAGCAGTTGAACAAGTGGGATGTGGAAGGCGTGGAGCCCATGTACCACCCGCTGCCGGTGTATGATGCGCTGCGGCGGGATGTGCCGGGGGAGAGCCTGCCCAACGCAGCGGCGGTGCAGAACGCGCCGCAGGCGCAGGACGGGCAGTTCCGCGTGCCCAAGGTGGTGGAATCCGCACACTGAACGGAAGGGAGGAGACAAAGCCATGTTGTTTGGAAGCATATCCCACTGGAAGCGCCAACTGGCGGAAGGCGCCGTATCGCCCGCGGAGCTTGTGGAGAGCCTCGCCGCCGCCATGGAGAGGGAGAACCCCGCGCTCAACGCCTACCTTTCCTGGAACACGGACGCCGCGCTGCGGCAGGCCGCGCAGGCGGACCTCTCCAAGCCGCTCGGCGGCATCCCCGTTGCGGTGAAGGACAACATCTGCATTGCGGGCGCGCCCACACGCTGCGCCTCCCGCATGCTGGAGAACTTCGTGTCGCCGTATGATGCAACCGCCGTTGAGAAACTGCGCGCGGCGGGCGCCGTCCTTTTCGGCCGCACCAACATGGATGAATTCGCCATGGGCTCCGCCGGGGAGAACTCCGCGTTCGGCCCCACGCGCAACCCCGCGGACACGGAGCACGTGCCCGGCGGATCCTCCAGCGGCTCCGCGGCCGCCGTGGCCGGCGGCATCGCCGTCGCCGCCCTGGGGTCGGACACCGGCGGCTCCATCCGCCAGCCCGCCTCGCACTGCGGCATCGTGGGCATGAAACCCACCTACGGCCGCGTCTCGCGCTACGGTCTGGTGGCCTTCGCATCGTCGCTGGACCAGATAGGGCCGCTCACGCAGAACGTGGAGGATGCCGCGCTGGTGCTCAACGCCATCTGCGGGCATGACGCCAAGGACTCCACCAGCTCCACGCAGCCCACGGAAGATTTTACCGCGCAGTTGGGGCGCGACATCAAGGGCGCGCGCATCGGCCTGCCGAAGGAATACCTGAGCCGGGGCAACGATGCCGCCGTCGCCGCCGCCGTGGAACGCGCCGTGAAAACCCTCACGGGCCTGGGCGCGGAGGTGGAGGAAATCTCCCTGCCCCACGCGGAGGCCGTGGTGGCATCCTACTACATCATCGCCTGCGCCGAGGCGTCATCCAACCTCTCGCGCTTCGACGGCGTGCGCTACGGCCACCGCACGGATATCCCCGGCGGGCTGGACGAGCTCTACAGCCACACGCGGGCGGAGGGATTCGGCGACGAGGTGAAGCGCCGCGTCATCCTGGGCACATACGTGCTCTCCAGCGGGTTCTACGATGCCTACTACGCCCGCGCCCAGAAGGTGCGCGCCCTGGTGGCCAAGGATTTTTCGGATGCGTTCGGCAAGGTGGATTTCATCTTGGGACCCACCACGCCCACGCCCGCGCCCAAGCTCTTTGATGCGGACCTCACGCCGCTGCAAACCTACCTGGCGGACATCTACACCATCCCGGCCAACCTGGCGGGGCTGCCCGGCATCTCCGTGCCGTGCCAGGCATCGGAAGGCCTGCCCACGGGCGTGCAGCTGCTCGCCCCGCACTTCAAGGAAACCTCCCTGCTCTCCGCGGCGTATGCGCTGGAGCAGGCGCTCCGCTAACGCGCCATGCCTCCCGTCATCCTCAGCATCGCGGGGTCGGACTGCTCCGCCGGCGCCGGCTTGCAGGCGGATTTGAAAAGCGGGTTCGCGCTCGGCTGCTACCCGCTCACCACCGTCACCTGCGTGGTGAACGAGGTGCCGGGGAAAGTGGAGGGAATCGTGCCCATGGAACCCGCGTTCGTGGCGGCGCAGGTGCGCCTTTGCATGCAGTCCTTCCCCGTGCAGGGCGTGAAAACCGGCATGCTCTACTCCCCGCGGATAGTGGAGGCCGTGGCCGCGGAGCTGGCGGATTACAGCGGCCCGCTGGTGGTAGACCCCGTGATGATTGCCACCGCCGGGGAACCGCTCATGCTGGAGGAGGCCATCGCCGCGTACGAAAAACATCTCCTGCCGCGCACCACCCTGCTCACCCCCAACATGGACGAGCTGCAGAAGCTCTGCAGCGGCGCATGCATGCGCACCGTGGTGGACATGACCGCCGCCGCGCAATCGCTCTGCGCGCGCTTCGGCTGCGCCGTACTCGCCAAGGGCGGCCACCTGGGCGGCAACACTTGCACAGACATCCTGGTGCAGCCGCACGCGCAACCCGTGGCGTACAGCCACCCGCGAACAAGCGGTGTCTCCACGCACGGCACAGGTTGCACGCTCTCCAGCGCCGTCACTTCATACCTGGCGCTCGGTCACCCGCTGGAAGAAGCCGTGCGCCTGGCGCTGGACTACACGGCGCGCGCCATCGCAACCTCCCACCGCCTGGGGGAGATGGACACCCTCAACCACGCGCCGTCGGGGCTCGACTAATATTCACATTTTCTCCAGATCTTTCAACCACTCCGGGCATGCAGCGGCCAACCTGTCCGCCCATGCTGAAACACGCAACAAGGAGAACAACCGGGCACGGCACCAATCAACGAAAAGGCACCCAGCGAAAAGAACCAGCGCAAACACGGGAACATACCACCAAACTGCCCCTATGCGAGAGTACAGCTGGCCAAGTATTTCTTGAAGGGCATACCGTGAAAACGGGTGGCATTGCGCCAGATATACTCCAAATGCCAATGGCGCCAGATACGTCACCGCGCCCACTATTTTGGGCGACTTGATAGACAACCCAACACACAGATGAAACATGCACACCGAAGACAACACCACAAGGGGGTATGCATACAACAGCACGCTCGGCGCTTCGGCAACATACAGAACCGACTGGAGCGTGAGAGAGCACAGCAGGACAAGGCATGTGGCAGCCCTGCCCCATTTCAACGGATACAGGCGCATATACGCTCCCGCCACATATAGGGCCGTCAGCCACGCCACGTTGTACCCCATTTGGTATATCTCCCCATAGCCGCGAAAAGTGTTCATCAGGGGGAAACACAAGACCACTATCAGGCACAATATCCCAGTCTCCCTTTGCGAGAGGTTTTTGATGAGCCGGTTGAGAAAGGGTATGAGGAGGAATACCGCCGTATACGCCGTAAAGTACCAGTATCCCCCGGCGAATGGCACTGGCAGTAGAACCGAGCGGCAAGGCAGGGAATACGCTTCAAACAACCCTATGCTTTTCAATCCGCATGCCAAGAGCGTGCCTCCCATGGCATAAAATGCCACTTGGAACCATATACGCGTGTACCTGCGGATTTTCCACCCGGCTTCGATGCAAAAATAGCCTGTCAGCAGGGCAAACAGGTTTACGGCTTGAATGCATACCGTCTCATAGAGGTAATTCGGAAAACAGCTTATACAATCCGAGAAGAAATTCACATGCAGCACGCAAACCATCAGCATGGCCAGCAAGCGAATGACATCGGCTCCGACATTCCTTCGTCTCTCCATCATCACGCAAAATGTATACCCTCTCGAAATAGGTAGTCAAGCACAATTTTGAAGAAATACAGGCCGCATCATGACGGCATGGGCCAACAATCCCTCATTGCCGCCCGGCAGAATGCGGCGCGTGTTTGGCGTTGCCCGGGCCCATGGTTACAAATGGCATGAATGGTATGCTCGAACGGATAGAGTGCGCCGCGCGCCGGGCTACGTGGCGCGGCCATTGCAACCGCCCACCGCCTGGGAGAGACGGACGCCCACAACCACGGGGGGGCAGCACGATACAGACGGATTCGCCGCGGCTCATCTGGAGCTGAAAAAATCTTCTTCCTCCCGCCCTTCACGCACATGGCCGTGCGTGGCGTGCTTCCGGAGAGGGAGGAAAGGGCTCTATTTGCTCAGGAAGAGAATTCTGTCAATCCACTTGACGTTGGTCTTCAAGTAGGTGAAAATCAAAATGCTCACAATGTAGCAAAGCAGGGCATAGGCATAAAATGTGTGTGCGGGAAGCTCGGGAAGATTAATGCACAGCTTTAGCAAGTAGAAGAATGGGACGTGAAAGGCGTATATGAAAAACACGGCAGGCGCCCACTGCGCAATCCATGCCGACATTCTAGGGAAGCACTTGGTTACGACTACTCCGTACGAGCAGAGGGCCAACACGCCGGCCACCGCGCTAAATCCATTGGTGAACAACTTATTGTATATTGGCAAGAACATCGCAAAGGCATACGGAAGCAGAACCGCCACAAATATCCAGGCATACTTCTCCAACCACTCCGTCACGCGCCCAACCCCAACCCTGGATGCCAGAATGCCGAGCAAATAAATGCCAAACGTCTGGGATTCGCGAAGAATGTAGTGGGGAACACCATCTTGTGAAATCGCTTCCGCATAAATGCTGGCGACAATGAACGATAACAGCACAATGGCCAAAAGCATCCAGCTGGGTATCTTCTTGAATATAGGAAATAGCAAGGAATAATATGCCAAAAAAGTCATGAACCAAAGCGGATAATCGCAAGGAGGCGCCACCGTGGGAAAAAACACTTGGTAATTCGGAATAATCCCTGTTGCGCCCAACCATCCCACCAGCGTGTCTGGATACAGATGCCGTATCATGATGCAAATGATATTCCATAGGATGGTGGGAATCATGAACAACCCAAACTTTTGCCAGTCCAACCACCGCGCGCCACTTTTGTTGAGCATGCCAGAAAAGAAATAAAACATCAAGACAATCCCAACCGGGTAGCTGTCTAAATAAAAAGGCACTTGCAACATTCTCATTGTCCCCATGTTTGCGTGATGGGGCAAGACATCTGGAGAATGCCCGAACACCACGATAAACATGAACAGCACCCTGCACACATCTATCCACAGAATACGGTGTTTGACCCCATTGCCATTGTGACTTGCCACAGGATTAACATTGTTACCCATCTCGGGGCCCGAGCATACAGGTTGTTCAATACTGTAGTCAAGTTTATTTTCGGCATATCGCTGGGAAAGGCCGTGCGCCTGGCGCTGGGCTACACGGCCCGCGCCATCGCCACCTCCCACCGTCTGGGAGAGATGGACGCCATCAACCACGCGCCGGGGCGCCGCTGAACCGCCCCGCGGCGGGTGCGGCGGGGCGGTCACACGTTGCACCACGGCTACTCGGGGTGCCTGTTCAGGAATTGGCGTGCGGCCTCGGCGTTTTGGGCTGCCTGCACGTTCCAGGTGGTCCAGCGGCCGGGCTCCAGGCGCTTGACGGCCTGGTCGGCCTCGTAGCGGATCTTGGTGCGCAGTTCCTCCACATCCTCCGCGTAGGCCTTCTTGGCGTCCGCGGATTGGAGGCTCTCCATGGCGCGCGTGTTCCGCTCCAGCACATGGCAGGCGAACTTCAGGTTGTCCGCCGCGTCCAGGTGCCCGTACCTGAAGTCGCTGGACAGGAACTTCCAATGCGGGTGGGAATCCATGTAGGCCAGGTTGAGGCTGCCGGCCAGGTGCCCCGGGGGATTCACGGTGAAGGCGAACACCATGAGCGCCATGGTGGCCAGGCAGGTCTTCACGTAGCGCATCAGCTTGCCGCTGCGCACCATGTAGATGACCAGGATCACCAGGCCCGCCAGCCCCAGCAGCAGGGCCTCCCCGGCCTCGATGCGCGTGGGCGTGAACCCGTAGTCGGATATCTGGTGGTACAGGCGCACGTACACGCTGAGCGCCAGCAGGAAGGTTTGCGCCACCAGCAGGTAGCCCAGGAAGCGGCACGGCGCGGTCTCGCGCGCGGAGCCGGTGCGCCGGAACAGGAAGATGAGCACGGCGGATGCCAGCACGGACGCCCAGATGATGGATTCCGCGCCATCGTGCAGGTATTCGGTTTGCGAGATGCCCTCCGGCGCGTTGCCGAACCAGAGGAAGGCGATATCCGTGGAGGTGGCAATCAGGAAGGCCAGGTTGATGCCAATGAGCGACATGAGCGGCAGATGCGGCAGCAGCGTGGTGCCCGTGGGCGCGGGTGCAACCGGGGCGGGGGCGGCCGGCTTGTGCGTGCGCTTCCAGCGCCGCATCGCCAGCACGCCGAACAGCGCCACACCCAGCGCCCAGCGGCCCAGGTGCATCCAGAAATCCCAGTCCAGGTCCAGGAATTCAATGAGCGCGTTCCACCACTCGCAGATCTTCTCCCACACCAGCTGCACCACGGGGTTGCCGGAGGCGAAGATGCCCAGGAACGCCACAAAGAGCACCACGCCCACCGCCACGCTCAGCAGCGTGGGCAGGATGCCACGCCAGTTGCGCTTGCCTTGCGCCTCCTTGCGCCGTGCGGTCCAGTATTGCCACCAGTTGCGGTAGTTCGCCTTGGGGTCGTCTTCCGGTATCTCCACATCCGTGGCGAAGCAGTGCACCAGGACAACCGGCGCCAGCACGAGCGCCAGCCAGCTCAGCCCGCTGCCGCTCGTGATGAGCGCCAGGATGCCGATGATTCCCATGGCAATCATGAAGATGTACTCGTTGCGGGAGATGTCGCGGCGCAGCATC
>JAKSOU010000079.1 GCA_024405435.1 Akkermansia sp.
CCCGCGGTACCAACCGTTGGCGACTTTGCGCGATGCCTACAGCATTAGGGATACTTAACGCTAAAAATTATGGAAAACGATACAGCTAGTCAATTATTGGAGGCCCTGCCGCTCGGCGCGGTGGATGCCGCGCGCCTGGTACTGGAAACCACGGAGATGTTGTCCGCCCGCACGGCGGGGATAGACCGCCTGGACATGCTGCAGCTGATGCGGCGTGTGATACGCCTGGGAGTGAACGCGCTCAACGAGAGGGAAAACACCAAGACGTTCGCGGAAGCGGGCTGGGCCAGCATCGAGGCGCGGGCGGGGCGGCGGCCCACCACGCGGCGTGACCTGCGGCACTACATGCGGCGTTTCCTGCGCAAGCCGGGTGTGGCGGATCGGCCTCTGCGCGCCATGAGCACGAGGGAGTGCATGGAACTGCTGGAGGCAACCTGCGGCACCAGCCTGAGCACCTACCGCAAGGGGCGTATGATCCTGCACAGCATCTTCGAGTTCGGAATCCGCCAGGAATGGTGCGACACCAACCCCGTGACCCGCATCAAGGCCCCCATCCAGGAGGAGAAGCCCATCCAGCCGCTCACCCTGGAGCAGGTGAAACGCCTGGAGGAGACCGCAAAGGCGCCCAAGCACCGCGCCATGCGCCTCTCGCTCATGCTCATGCTCTACTGCGGGGTGCGCCCCACGGAGGTGGCGCGCCTGGAACCGGAGAAGGATATCGACTGGAGCCAGCGCGAGCTCATCATCCGGCCGCAGACCAGCAAGACGGGCGGCGGGCGCGTGATACCCATGCGCAAGGCGGCGCGCGTGCCGGAGCAGGACCGCCTGATACCGGGCAACTGGACGCGGCGGTGGCAGCAGCTGCGGCGCGACGCCGGGTTCACGGATTGGCAGGCGGATGCGTGTCGGCACACCTTCGCCAGCTACCACGCGCGGCATTTCCGGGATTTGCCGGGGCTGCAGCTAGAGATGGGGCACATGGGGTTCAACCTGCTGCAAACCCGCTATGTGACGGCCATCCTAACCAACTGCGCGGACAGCTTCTGGAAGTAGCGCGGGCGGCCTACTGCACAAAGGAGATGGAGCGCACGCAGCCCTCGCCCAGCTCTGCATTGAGCACCTGCAGGAGCTTTGGCTTGAGCTGGGTGAGCTGGAACCGCACGGCCGGGTGGCCCACCCACACGCGCGCCGTGTGGCGGGAGACGGACTGCAGCTCCGTGTAGGAGGCCAGCGTTTCCCCCACCGCGCGCTTCCACAGCGCCGCCAGGATCTCCGGGCGCATGGTCTCCTCCTCCAGGTGCAGGCTTTCCAGAACCTCGCCCAGCAGGGATTCCATGCCGCGCATGTTGGCGGACACGGAAATCTCCGGACCCACGCCCAGGAAATCCGCCATGGCCTGGTCACGCGCGCCCTGGGCTGCGCTGCGCACGCGCTCCGCGCGCAGGGAGCCGTCCTCCCCCTCCACCAAGCGGTAGCGGGGGCGCATCCCGCGCTTGGCGGTGCCGGCGCGGGCGGGAGCCTTCTTCTTGCGGGGAGCGGCCATGGAACAAACAACCCGGCGGCAGGGCCTCCGGGTTGCGGGGTTGAATTGTTTCCGGCGGCGGGGTTACTCCCCGTCGTCGCCAATCGCCTGCACGGGGCAGCCTTCCAGCGCCTCTTGGCAGAGTGCCACGTCGGCATCGCTCTCCGGCTGGCAGCTCACATACGACACACCCTCGTCGTCATCGCGCTTGAAAAAATCAGGCGCGGTCTCGCGGCAGAGGTCGCAATCGATGCAGTTGCTGTCCACATAAAACTTGCCGGGCACGTTCTTCTCGTTTTTCTCTTCTTTTTCAGCCATATCTTGTAATGAATCGGGTTGGAAGCCATCTTTTTACTCTCCTTTTTGCGGAAATGCAATCTTTTTTTGTTGCCAGCGCGCCCTTTTCGCGTCACAATAGGTGCATGGCAGAGACGGAAGCAGAAGACCAACCGTACGTTTCACGCACCCAGCAGCGGAAAATCGACTTGCAGAACCACATCGGCAGGGGTGCCGGGTTCGCGGTGCTCGTACTGGCCGTGGCGTTTGCGGTGTGGTTTGCGTGCAACGTGCCGGGGCACCCGTGGCGGCAGAACGACACGAAGCTGCCGTGGCACGGCAACGGCGTGACAGTGGAAGAGGCCCAGGCCAAGTGGAACCTTGCCGCGGGCGGCGGGGAGGAGCGTCTGGAAAACCGCGCCCTGCTCTATCCCACCATGCACATCAAGCTGGGCAATTTCACCGGCAGCGGCTACCTGCACGTGGTGTTCAGGGACCAGGCCGGCAACAAGGTGGGCGACACCTGCCGTCTGCCGTACAAGGACGGGCAGTTCATCGACACCGCGGAGTTGACCATCAAAGCCTCCGGCAAGGAGGCCGACTGCTACATCGAGACGGGGTTCACGCGCTCGGAGGGGCGCTATTCCCCGTACGTGCTGCACAAGATGAACGTGGACGAGCCGCTCTGGCGCGTGGAGGTGCTCAACGAGCCGGAAGGCCGATACGAAAGCGAGATGCTGGGGCACAAGAGCATCCCCGCGGATGACTTTCCCGGTTTATGAGCGCTGCGGAGCCAGCCGCAGCCGCCCCGGCGCAAGGCGGGCGGCGTTTTCATTGGGACTGGCTGTGGAGCCTGGCGGGCGGCGCGTTCATGGCGCTGGCGTACCCGCCGTATGATGTGGGGAACCTGGTGTGGGTGGGCCTGCTGCCGCTGCTGGGCGTGCTGTGGCGCGGGCGCGCGGGGTTTTGGCGCGGGTTCCGGCAGGGCTGGCTGTACGGCATGGGCTGGTACTGCGTGAGCTTTTGGTGGATTCACAACGTGGGCGCGGTGTGGGACATTCCCCTGCCCTTGTTCCTGGGCACGGCGTTCCTGCCGCTCATGGCCCTCTATTCATGCCTGCCAGCGCTCTGGGCGGGCGCGGCCAACACGTGGCTGCGCCCGTGCACCGCAGCCAAGCCGCAGGTGGACGGCCAACCCCAGGCGCAGCGCCGTGAGGCGTGGGGCGCCTGGGCGCGGCGCGACACGCTCAGCACGGTGCGCTGCGCGCTGGGGCTGGGTGCCCTGTGGGTGTGCGTGGAGTGGCTGCGCGCGAGCGGCACGCTGGGCTTCAGCTGGTGCAGCATGGGCACGGCGCTGTACGACGGCCTGTCCATGGCACAATGGGCGGAGTTTGTGGGCACGAGCGCGCTGGCGTTCATCCCGGTGTTCACATCCGTGGTGCTGTGGGGTGCGTTCCGGCGCACGGTGCTTCACTTCAAGGGCTGCGGGGTGGGCTGCCGCCCGTGGGATTTCTACGGGGCGGTGGTGCTTCTGTTCATCCTGTTCTCCGGCGGGGTATTCCTCTCCCGCCAGTATTCGCCGCAGGTGATGATGCAGCGCCCGGAGGTGCTGCAGCTGCCCGTGGCCGCCGTGCAAATCAACTTGGACCAGAACGAGCGCATGGACGGAGGCGCCGCCCAGCCGCACCTCTACGGCGTGTATCTGCGCGCCACCAAGTGCGCCTTCGACCAAATCCAGCACGACACCATGCAGCGCGCCATCCAGCACCCGGAGCTGGCGTTCACCCAGCAGCTGCCCGTATGGGTGGTGTGGCCGGAAAGCGCGCTGGGCTGCCCCTTCCTGCGGGATGCCGACACGCGCGAAATCATCCCCGACCGCTACACGCAGGAGGAGCTGATGGGCGCGGAGGGCCTGCCGAAGGTGCGCCAGCTGGTGCGCGAGATGGGCGGGCAGGACTTTGTGCTCTTCACCGGGGTGGACGAATACCTCTGCCGCAGGGCGGCGGACGGCACGCTCACCCCCGCGGGCATGCTCAACTCCATGGCCGTGATGCCCGCCGGGCAGGAATCCGCCCTCACCGCCTCCAAGCAGCACCTCATGCCCTTCGGGGAATACATTCCCCTGGTGGATTCCTTCGGCTGGATCGGCCAGGCCTTCTCCGCCATCACCGGAACCCAGGTGGGCGACGGCATCATCCCCGGCGAGGGCAGCGAGCCCCTGCACGTTCCCGTTCCCGGAACGGACGAGACAGTGGACGTGATTCCCGCCATCTGCTATGAGGACACCGTCTCCCCCCAGGTGGCCAAGTTCGTGCGCCCCGGGCCGCAGGTCATCGTGAACGGCAGCAACGACGCCTGGTTCCGCGAATCCGCCTGCGGCGAGCAGCAGGCACGCGCCGCCGCCTTCCGCTGCATTGAGCTGCGCCGCCCCATGGTGCGCGCCGCCAACATGGGCCTCACCTGCGCCATCGCCCCCAACGGCGCCTTCATCCACGCCCTCCGCAAGGCGGACGGCGACCCGCACCTGGACGGCTTCAGCTACGCGGTGCTTCCGGTGGACCGTGAGGCGGGGGTGACGCTGTATGCGGCGTGGGGGGATTGGGCGGTGCTTCTCAGCCTGCTGCTGGCAGTTGGTGCGGCCGTTCCCGCCCTGCGCCGGAAAAAGGGCGCGGGCACCGCGGAATAACGGGTGCGGGCACGGCGCGGCGGTGTTTTATTGTTCCCCGCGCTCGCGCTGGGCCAGGGCTATTTGAAGGGCGTTCGCCATGTTGTGGCAGAAGACGTAGAACACGGGGCCGATGTAGGCGAGGGGCGTGGCGTAGTCCTGCCCGGCCATGTAGAGGGTGAGCACGGTGTTCTTCTGGCCGAGGCACTGCGAGCACTCGCGCTTGAGGCGCGGATACCCCAGGCGGTAGCCGGAAATGAAGCCCACGGCGCAGATGACGAGCGCGCCGAGCGCCATGGGCCACATCTCATGGAAGCTGTAGCCGCGGGCAACGATGCGGTCCACCCCGCAGGCGGAGACGATGGTGAGGTTGCCGATCCAGAAGAAGAGGGAGACATCCTTCAATTTGGGCGCCCAGAAGCGGCAGGGCGGGTACACCACGCGCATGAGCACGGAGAGCACGGCCGGCGCCGCCAGCACGCTCGCCAGCTGCCCCGCCACCATGGCCACCAGCTCCCCGTAGCCCATGTGCGCCTCCGGCAGCACCAGCGGCAGGATGAAGGGCGTGAACAGCGCGTACACCGCATGGCTGAGCACCATGGCGGTGGTGGTGAACTCCACGTTGCCGCGCAGGATGTTGATGATGATGGGGCATGCGGCGGCAATGGGCGCTGCCCCGCAGTAGTACAGGGATTCCGCCAGCACGGGGTAGCCCGCCGCGCGAGCCAGCGCAAAGAAGCCCAGGCCCACCACCTCGATTCCCAGCAGCACCCACAGGTGCATGAGCCGCGGCTTCAGCTTCGCCGTGTCTATGCCGATGAAGGTGATGGTGAGCATGAAGGCAATGCCGATGGGCAGCCACCACTGCAACCGGCTGAACTCTGCATGGAACACGCCCCCCACCAGGAAGGCCGCCACCATGCCCAGGCTGCGGAACCGCTGGATCATGGCGTCTTGCGGCGCTCTGCGAGCTTGGCATCGACGTCTTGCTCCTTCTTGGGGTAGGCGATCCGGTGGTGGTTCATGGAGCAGATGGTGGCGAAGAAGCTCTCCTTGAGCTTCTCCACATCACCGAAGGTGAGGTTGGAATCCCGCAGATGGCCGCACAGGATGCGCGACCTGACCACGCTGTCAATCATGTCGCGGATGTCCGACTCCGTGGGGTTGACGAGGGAGCGGGTGGCGCTCTCCACCACATCCGCCAGGCTCACAATGCCGGACTCGCGCGTGCGCGGGATGGGGCCGGCGTATGTGAAGATGGAATCGTCCACCTCGTCCGGGCAGGTGTCCACCAGCCCTTCCTCGAACTTGGCCTTCTCCTCCTTGTAGAGGTCCTGGGCCTTGCGGTGGAAGAAGTAGGCGGTGGTGACGCCGTGGTGCTCGCGGATGACATCCACAATCCTGCGGTTGAGGCCGTGTGCGCGGGCCAGCTCCACGCCGTCTGCCACGTGGCCGATGATGATGCGTGCGCTGGCCTCCGGGGTGAGCTCGCGGTGCGGGGAGTTCGCCTGGTCCTGCATGTTTTCGGTGAAGTACTCCGGCTTGTTGGTCTTGCCGATGTCATGGTAGAGGGCGCAGACACCCGCGCGGGTCCCATCCGCGCCGATGGCCTCAGCCCCGGCCTCGGCCAGGCGCTGCACCATGAGGCTGTGGTGGAAGGTGCCCGGTGCCATGATCTGGAGCCTCTTGAGCAGCGGGTGGTTCATATCCGCCCACTCCAGCCAAGAGATGGGGGTGGAAATGCTGAAGATGCGCTCCATGGCGGGCATGGCGCCGCCGATGATGGCGGAAAGCACGAAGTTGAAGCCCACGGTGACCCCCAGCTCCACCGCGAAGGGCACGCCGAAGAACTTGCCGCCGCGGAGGGATGCCAGCTCCGCGGGGTCTCCGGCATCCATGGCCTGCTGCAGCACCACCAGGCAGAAAATGCACACAAAGCCCATCAGGCCGGTGCCGATGCCCGCGCGCAGCACGTGCTCACGCTTGTGGACGCGGCGGGAGATCATGGCGCTGAACATGCCGGTGACCAGGCTGATGACCGAATACACGTAAATCAGGCCGTACTGGGCATGGGCATCGAAAAGCGTGGCGCCCAGCACAGCGGCGCACAGGGCCGTGAGCTGGCCAAGCCTCTGCCCCACCATTACGGAAACCGCAGTGGGCGCCAGCATGTACGGTAGCCACAGCAGCGCCTGCGCCTCATACACGTATCCCGGCACATGGTGCTGCAGCTTCAGCACGCCCACCATCACCGCGCCCTGGATGAGCAGCATGCTCAACATCAGGGAAATGCTGCGCAGGTTCAGCATTGTGTTCAGGCGGAACACAATGCAGAAAAGCGCGAGGCTGACCACGGCAAAGAGGTTCCACACCACCTTGTACACGCACTCCAGGGCGGTGTCGCATGAGGTGCAGGCCAGGAAGCAGAAGCCGGCAAAGCCGATGAACGCCGCCAGCGCCTTCAGGTACGGGTTGTTGTCCACCTTGTGCTTCGGGGCGTCCGGTACACGGTGCGGAGTGTTGGCCATGGCGGGGAATGGAGGGGGTTAGCGGAGCTTGAGCGCTTCCGGGGAGACGGGGTTCACCTTGACGGGCACCTTGACCTCCGGCAGGCCCTCCGCCGTGATGGTGACGGTGGCGGGGCCGGAAGCGGCGCGCTTGCCGCGCACCACGGCCAGGATGCGGCCGTTGAAGAAGCTCTGCTGCGGGTCCTGCATGCAGGTCCAGTCTATGGGGTTGCCGTTGCAGAAGCCCACCAGCTCCACCGGCCCCTCCGCGGAGAAGGAGACCTTGCGGCAGTCCGTGGGCACCACGTTGCCGTCCTTGTCCGAGAGCGCCAGCTCGATGAACGCCAGGTCGCGGCCGTCACCGTCGATGGTGTCGGTGTCGATCACGGGCTTCACCTCGGTGGCCTCACCGGTGGTGACGCGCGTGGCGCGTGCCCACTCGTTGCCGTCCTTCTTGACGACGACCTCCAGGGTACCGGGCTCGTACTTCACGTCCTCCCAGACAAAGCGGTAGGAGTTCTTGCCGATGGTCTGGCGGCCCTGGTTGAAGGTGCCGCCGTCCATGCCGCGCTTGCGCACGCCGAGGCTCTTGCCGTTGAGGAAGAGCTCGGCCTCATCGCCGCTGGAGAAGACCATGACGGGCGTGACCTGGCCCTCGCGGCCCTGCCAGTTCCAGTGCGGCAGGATGTGGGCCTGGG
>JAKSOU010000008.1 GCA_024405435.1 Akkermansia sp.
ACAAGCAGCTCGTCTCCACCCAGCTGGACACGCGGGATGTCCTCCACAAGCTCATCGTCACCCTCACCACCGCATGAGGGCGGGGCTGAAAGTCACCCTGCGCCCCTGGCGGGAGGAGGACGCCCCGCGCCTGGCGGAGCTGCTGAACGACCCGCAGGTGCTGGCCAACCTGGCCGCCACCATGCCCTATCCCTACACGGTGGAGCACGCCGCAGACTTCATCTCCCGCGCGCAGCAGCCCGGCATGATGCAGTACGCCGTCTGCGCCGGCGGGGAAGTGGTCGGCAACATCGGCGCCGTGGACCGCGGCCCGGAAATCGAGCTCGGCTACTACATCGGCCGCGCCCACTGGAACCGCGGTATCGCCACCCGCGCACTCGCCCTCGTTCTGGAGAAGCTGCGCCCCCTCGGCAAGCCGATTTCCGCACACGTCTTCGCCTTCAACCCAGCCTCCGCCAAGGTCCTCCGCAACAACGGCTTCAACAAGCGCTCCGGATACCAGATGGAACCCTCATTCCAAGGCCCCCAAGCCCCCATCTTCATCTACGACCTCCCCAATTTGGCATGGTGATTTTTGGTTAGATAAATCTAAAAACGTCATTTTTTATTCCGTTTTTAGATTTATGTGTTGACAAATTGTCTTGTCACGCTATACTGGTCCTTGCCATGACCCCGCGCGTCCGCATCTGCTCCATCGACATCGAGAACATCAAGAACGTCCTCGGCGGCCCCATTGCCATGCCCCACCGCGTTGCCGGCTTCAATCCCGACGAGGGTGAGCTGCTGGGTATCTACGGCCAGAACGGCACGGGCAAAACGGCGGTGGTCAATGCGCTTTCCCTGGTGCAGAATTTAATATGCGGGGATGGGCTGCAAAAGGTTGCTGCAGCCCTGATGACCTACGGCAAACCGACAGCCACAATTTCCATCCTTTTCAGCGTGGAGGGGAAGTCGCGCAGTTTTGACGTGCGGTACAGCGTAACCCTGGAGCGCGATGGCGAAAACGTGCATATCCGCCGTGAGACGCTGAGCGCAAAATCCATCGAACCCAATGCTCGCTACAACACCATCGTTGAATTCAAAGAGGACGGCGCGCCCGCCACAGATGATATCGCACCGCAATCCACGCTCTCCAAGGTTCTGGAGCACTGCACCAAGCAGGACATCCTGATTAGCAAGGTGCTGGCCAATCAAGAGAGCCGCTCGTACATTTTCAATGATCGGATGCTTGAGTTGCTGCTTCTCCTGGAGGATGAACATGCGGGGATTTTGAAGGCGGTGCGCCAGTTTGCCGAGCACCGGCTTTATATCGTCACCCACGGCAAATCCGGAATGGTGAACCTGGGCTTGCAACCCATCCCCTTTGCTCGCGCAAACCAGACCGGTCCGACTATCGGTGTGTGCGTGGTGAACCTCAACGAGCCGGGCATCATCCCGATGAACGCCTATCGGGATTTCCAACGCACGCTGGAGCAGATCAACAGCGTTCTCTGCAAAATAATCCCCGGGCTCACCCTGGAGGCCAGGGAGCTGGGTTCCGAATTGAAAACCGCCGACATCGAGCAGATGCGTTTCGAGCTGCTGGCCGTGCGCGGCGATATCCGCATCCCGCTCAAGCTGGAGTCCGACGGCATCAAGAAGATTATCGCCATCCTGCTGCTGTGGATCACCGTGTCCAACACGCCCGGCACCTGCCTGGTGGTGGACGAGCTGGATGCCAGCATCTTCGAGTACCTGCTTGGCGAGCTGCTCTCCGTGTGGCGGGAGCACGCGCGCGGCCAGCTCATCTTCACCGCCCACAACCTCCACCCGCTGGAGGTGCTCGACAAGCGCAGCGTGGTCTTCACCACCATCGACCCGCACCACCGCTTCATCCGTCTCAAGAATATCAAATCCACCAACAACCTGCGCGATGTCTACCTGCGCTCCATCTTCATCGGCGGCCAGGAATTCGAACTCTACGACGAAACCAACAAAACCGAAATCGCACGCGCCATCCGCAGGTGCGCCGCACCACGCAAATGACGCTCCCAACCACAAAGAAAGTTCTCTTGTTCCTGGTGGAGGGGCCGTCCGACGCCGCTGCGCTGGAGCACGTGATGCAGCAGCTGCTCAATCCCGCCAAGATTCGCTTTCACGCGCTGCGGGCGGATATCACCGCCATGCGCCAGCCCGCCGGTCGCAGCATCAAGACCGCCGTGAACGGTGTCGTCCGCAAATTCGTGAAGGAGTATCACCTGCGCCCGCAGGATATTGCTATGGTGGCGCATCTCATGGACACCGACGGTACCTTCGTGCCGCCCTCCGCCGTGCATGGCGACAGCAGCGTGCAGGGGTTCCGGTACACGGAAACAGATATCACCGGACCCACCGCCCAAGCCGTCCTAGACCGCAACAGCACCAAGGCCAGGCAGATGCTCACCCTTGCCGGGATGACGCAAACCTATAGCAAAATTCCCTACCAAGCCCTCTTCTGCTCGCGCAACCTGGAGCATGTGCTGCACAACATCAGCCGCGAGTGCACGCCGGAGGAGAAAATGGCACTCTCCGACCAGTTCCACGACCGTTTCGCGGCCAGCCCTCAGGATTTCCTGCGCTTCATCTCCACCGTTCCCCCGGCCGTTCCCGTGGATGATTTCACCTCCTCCTGGCGATACATCTCCGCCCCGGACTCCCTCCATTCCCTCCAGCGCAACTGCAACCTCCACATCCTTCTGCGCAGGCTGACGGACGATAAGCAATTCTGACTGGCTGCCCCCCATCTTCATCTACGACCTCCCCAATTTGGCATGGTGAGTTGGGAACGCATCCCGCATTTGCAAATTTGTTGGGATTGCCAAGCGGGCGGGTTTCTGGTACAATCCTTGCCACCCGCCTATTTGGGCCATGGCCTTTTCATTCTTCAACAAGCTGCGCGACAAGAGGGAACACCTGAAGCTCATCCGCGATGAGCTGGACAAGGTGCGCTCCGTCATCGCGCGGCAGGTGGAGCCTTTCGGCCCGCACGTGCGCCCGTATCTGGAGCGCGTGTGCCGCGGCCGCGGCAAGCTCATCCGCCCGGGGCTGGTGCTGCTCACCGCCGCCTCCACCGGCGGCGTTACGGAGAGGCACATCACCTATGCCGCCATGCTGGAGATGCTGCACATGGCATCCCTGGTGCACGACGACGTTCTGGACAAGGCGGACACGCGGCGCGACGAGGCAACGCCGAACGCGCTGTGGGGCAACGAGCTTGCGGTGCTGCTGGGGGATTCCCTGCTGGCGCAGGCCATGGTGATGGGCAGCGAGCTGGGCGACATGAAATTCATCCGCCGCCTTTCCCTGGGCACGCGCGACCTGTGCGAGGGCGAGGTGGAGCAGTCCACACGCCTGTGGGACATGGAGATGACACGCGCCGACTACTACGAGCTCATCCGCAAGAAGACCGCCACCCTCTTCGCCATGGCCATGAGCGGCGCCGCCATGCTGCAGGGGCTGGACGACGAGATGGTGGACCACCTGGAGCGCATGGGCACCCTGCTGGGTATCGCCTACCAGATCTACGACGACTGCCTGGACCTCACCGGCAGCGAGGACGTGGCCGGAAAGACCCTCGGCACGGATGCCGCCAAGGGCAAGCTCACTCTCCCTGTCTTCTTCCTCATGGAATCCTCCAGCGAGGACGTGGCCGACTACGTGCGCGGATGCGTGGAGAAGCGCGAGGAAATCGACTTCTCCCGCCTGCGCGGGACCGACGCCTTCCACGAGGCCATCCGCCTTTCCGCGGACGAGGGCCGCGCGCGCACGGCGGAGGCGCGCGAGGTGCTGTGGCTGCTCCCGGAGAGCGACGGCCGCACCGCGCTCGCGGAAATGACCTACCGTCTGGACGAGCTGCTGGACGACTGCTGCAATTGACACTTATCCCCCGCGCCAACCGCCGGCATGATTCAGGAGCTGGACATCCACCTGCCGCTTGCCGCATCCCTGCGTGAGGACGCGCGCCGAAAGGCCGTGGCGCAATCCCTCCAAATCTCGCCCAAGCGCGTGCTCGGCATGCGGCTGGTCAAGGAGAGCATCGATGCCCGCCGCCGCCCCGTCTGCAAGCAGCTGCGCCTGCTGGTGGGAATCGACGAGCCTCTGCCGCCCTACGAGCCGCCGCAGCGGCACTACGCGCCCGTGGCGGCGGATGCCCGGCGCGTGGTCATCGTGGGCAGCGGGCCCGGCGGGCTCTTCGCGGCGCTGCGCTGCCTGGAGCTGGGCCTCAAACCCGTCATCCTGGAGCGCGGCAAGGACGTGTCCGCCCGCCGGTTTGACCTGCAGCCCATCAACTGCCGGGGCTACGTGGTGGAGGATTCCAACTACTGCTTCGGCGAGGGCGGCGCCGGCACGTTCTCCGACGGCAAGCTCTTCACCCGCGCCACCAAGCGCGGCCCCGTCATGGAGGTGTACGAAACCTTCGTGGCCCACGGCGCCGCGCCGGAAATCCTCACGGACGCCCACCCGCACATCGGCTCCAACCGCCTCCCCAACATCATCAAGGCCATGCGCGCCTCCATCCTGGAAGCCGGGGGAGAGGTGCATTTCCAGTCGCGCGTGGTCGGCCTCATCAAATCCGCGGACGGCCGACGCGTGCGCGGCGTGCGCACCGCAGACGGCTCGGAGATTGCCGGGGATGCCGTCATCCTGGCCACCGGGCACAGCGCGCGGGATGTGTACCGCATGCTGCAGGCGGAGGGCGTGCGGCTGGAGCGCAAACCCTTCGCCGTGGGCGTGCGCATCGAGCACCCGCAGGCGCTGGTGGACGCCGCGCAGTACCACCTGCGCCCCGGCCAGCCCCGCCCGGATGCCCTGCCCGCCGCCAGCTACACCCTGGCCACCAAGATACGCGGGCGCGGCGTGCACTCCTTCTGCATGTGCCCCGGCGGCTTCATCGTGCCCGCCGCCACGGAGAACGACGAGGTGGTGGTCAACGGCATGTCCCTCTCACGCAGAAACTCCCCCTTCGCCAACTCCGGGTTCGTGGTCACCGTGGAGCCGGAGGACACGGATGATTTCCTGTCGGAACACGGCGCGCTCTCCGGAATCGCCTTCCAGAAGGCGCTGGAGACCGCAACCTCACGCGCCGGAGGCGGCATGATGAAAGCACCCGCACAAAGGGTCGTGGATTTCCTCGCCCGCCGCGTCTCGCAAACGCTCCCTGCCACCAGCTACCACCCCGGCATCTCCACGTGGGATCTCCACGCCCTGCTGCCGCGCGGTATTGCGGAGCGCATGCAGGAGGGCCTGCTCCTCTTCAACCGCAAGCTGCGCGGATTCGCCGGGGAGGACGCCCTGCTCATCGGCTGCGAGACGCGCACCAGCTCCCCCGTGCGCATCCCCCGCAACCCCGATTCCCTGCAAAGCCCGGACCTGGAGATGCTCTTCCCCTGCGGCGAGGGCGCCGGTTTCGCCGGCGGCATCGTCTCCGCCGCGCTGGACGGCCGCCGCTGCGCCGAAGCCGCCGCCGCCCTCCTCTGAAAATGGCGCCCTCTGCGCCCCCGTGTAAAAAATCCCGGAAAAAATTCTGAAATCTCTTGACATCCCCGCGCACCCTGCGTATACTCCCGCCGTTCCTGCTACACAGGGCTATGGTGTAATTGGCAACACATCGGTTTCTGGCACCGCTATTCGGGGTTCGAGTCCCTGTAGCCCTATTCGGAAAAACGTCCGGCCTACCCGCCGGGCGTTTTTTTGTGCCGCGCCAAATTTTATGGGTTGGCATTGCCAAACAAAGTAGTAGATTTCGGCTTGAACTCGGCGGGCGGGGGTGGTAGGATGCCGGATAAGAGAGACGGGCCGGTGCGCCGTGTGGCCGCCGGGCGGCTCCTGGATCAACAACATATCATCAATCATACTATGAACGAGATTTCAACCTGCAAGAAGTGTATCGCCGAGCTGATCGGCACGTTTTGGCTGGTGTTCGGCGGGTGCGGCGCGGCCGTGTTCGCCTGCGGCCTGCAAGGGGTGGGCATCGGCTATGTGGGTGTGGCGCTGGCCTTCGGCCTCACGGTGCTGACCATGGCGTACTGCATCGGCCACATCTCCGGCTGCCACCTCAACCCCGCCGTGAGTATCGGCCTTTGGGCGTGCGGCCGCATGCCCGGCAAGGACCTGGTGCCCTACATCGTCTCCCAGGTGGTCGGCGCCATCCTGGGCTCCCTGGCCATCTACGCGATCATCAGCGGCTTCAAGGGGTTCGACGTGGCGACCTGCACGCTGGCGGCCAACGGCTACGGCGCGCTCTCCCCGGACGGCGCGTACAGCATGGGCGCGGGCATTGTGGCGGAAATCGTGCTCACCTTCATTTTCCTGATGGTGATTTGCGGTTCCACGGACAAGCGCGCGCCGCAGGGCTTTGCGCCGATTGCCATCGGCCTGTGCCTCACGCTCATCCACCTTGTGAGCATTCCGGTGACCAACACCTCCGTGAACCCGGCGCGCTCCACCGGGCCGGATGTGGTGATGAGCATCATTGGCCAGCCGAACGCATGCGAGTACTTGGGCCAGCTGTGGTTCTTCTGGGTGATGCCCATTGCGGGCGCCCTGCTGGCGGGCCTGTGCTACAGGCTCGTGTTCGAGAAGAAGGAGGCCTGATTCCCTGGAAAACATCCTGAATTGCAGGGGGCGGCGCCGCACGGCACCGCCCCCTTTCCGCGGGTACGCGCGCACCATCCCCGCGCGGCGGACGCCGCGCCGAATTTCCCAATCGTCAATTGTAAATCGTAAATTGTAAATTACGGGCCCCCGCCTTGCGGGAAACTGAAACTTTACATGGGGGCGGGAATTGGCTACAATACGCGCGTGATTCTCCGTAGCAAGCTGATAGCACTTGTGGCGGCCGCGGCGCTTTGTTCCCCGGCCGCGGCCGCTCCCCGCACGCAGTTGGTGAACGACGACACGGCGGAGGAGGTGGGGGCGGACGAGCTGGAGGAGACGGTGGAGACCGTGCGCCTGGGCGGCGAGGACCGCATGCCCGCCATCCAGGAGGGCGTGGGCGAGGCCGACGCCTACGACCGCACCGCCGCCCCGAACGCACCCACCAATGTGCGCACCCAGGAGGCGGAGGCCACCACCGGCGCGGAGGGCATGCCCCTGAAGGACACGGAATCCGTGCTGGACATCTCGTCGCCGGACCCCTCGCGCGTGGCGTACGCGGGCACGCGCAAGAACGCGCGCACCATGTCGCTGACGGTACCGGGGCCGCGCGGGCTGATAACGGACCGCAACGGGGAGGTGATGGCCACATCCGAGGTGGCGTACCAGCCGGCCATCCTGTTCAACCAGCTGGAGGACGAGAGCGACGCCGCGATTGTGGCGGTGGGGCGCCGCGTGATGGCGGATTTCGCGAAGCTGGGCATCAAGGTGGCGGAGAAGACGGACGAGCAGCTTATCGACCACTACCGGCACCGCCGCTGGCTGCGCCTGCCCATAGGCCCCATCCTGCGCGAGGGGGAGGTGGCGCCGCTGCGCAACAAGATCGCCAAGATCGCCCACGGGCAGCTCACCGCGCTCTACATCCGCAACTATCCCGCCAAGGAGACCGCCGGGCACATCCTGGGCTACACCGGCGCACAGGCCAAGCTGCCCACCGGCCCCATCAACCACAACGATCCCATCTTCGCACGCCAGGAGGGCCGCTCCGGCCTGGAAATGCAGTTCGACAAGCAGCTCTCCGGCCAGCCCGGCGTGTGGCGCCTCATGTTCGACGAGGAGGGGCGCAAAATCCTGGACGAGCTGCAGGTGAAGCCCAAGCCGGGCGGCACGGTGGTGACCACGCTCAACCTGGAGTGGCAGCGCGCGGCGGAGGAGGCCCTGCGCAAGAACACCCGCGGCCGCGGCGCCTTTGTGCTGGTGGATGTGAACACCGGGGAGGTGCTGGTGCTGGCCTCCGTTCCCAATTTCGACCCCAACAAGTTCATCCCCTCCATCTCCCAGGAGGAGTACGACAAGCTGCGCAACGACAAGAACACGCCGCTGGTCTCCCGCGCGTTCGCGGGCGTGTACCCCCCCGCCTCCACCTTCAAGACCATCACGGTGGCCTCCGCCCTGCGCTACGGCGTCATCAAGGAGACCACCCGCATCTTCTGCCCGTACTCCATCCGCATCGGCAACCATGAATTCCGCAACGCCAGCAAATTCGTGGGCGACCTGGACTGCGTGGGCGCCATCCAGCTCTCCAACAACCCGTTCATGTACCAGATAGCCGCCACGCGCACGCCGCACCTGGGCTCACGCCTGTGCGAGACCGCGCGCCGTTTCGGCTACGGGCGCGTGACCGGGCTGCCGCTGGCGGACAAGGCGGGCAACGTGCCGGACGAGGCGTGGATGCACCGCAACTACGGGCGCGGCTACGCCACGGGCGATTTCGCCAACATGGCCATAGGGCAGGGCGCCATCCTGGCCACGCCGCTGCAGGTGGCGCACGCCATATCCGGCATTGCCAACGGCTCCTACCTGCCGCGCCTGCAGCTGGTGCGCCAGGTGCTGGATTCCCGCGGCAACGTGGTCTACCAGTTCCAGCCCAGCGCGGAGAACTCCATCAAGGAGTACTCCACCGCCCTGGAATCCGTGCGCAAGGGCATGCGCGCCGTGGTGGAGGGCGGTACCGGCCACCGCGCCGCACTCAGCTACGTCTCAAACGCCGGCAAGACCGGAACCGCCCAGTGGGGCAAGCAATCCGACGACTGCCGCCTGGCGTGGTTCGCGGGCTTCATCCCGGCGGACAACCCGCGCTTCGCCTACGCGGCGCTGTACGAGGGGCTGCCGCACCAGCGCATCTCCGGCGGCCACATGGCCGCGGCCATCGTGCGCGCGTTCTTCGAGAAGGTGCGCCCCAGCATGAAGAAGGCCCTGGAGGAGAGCACCACCAAGCTCACCGGTACCGTGGCCGGCGAGGATGAGGAAATCCAGGATATCGAGGTTATCGACGAGGAGGCCGCCGCCGCGCTGGAGGCCGAGGAAAAGGCACGCGCCGCTCAGGAGGCCGCCGAGAAGGCCAAGGTGGAGCAGCAGCAGCGCCGCCAGCAGCGCAGCGGCTGGGACGACGGCCGCTCCCGCGACTAGCCCGCCCGCCACGCCATCCACGGCAGCCCTCCACGCCCGCGGAACACCCGTAACACCCCCACACGTTTCCACCATGATTTCGGAACTCTCCATCAACGTCTCCCAGAACGGCGGCGCGTGCACGTACGTCCTCACCGGGCGCATCGACTCCACCACAGCACCCCAGCTGGCCGCCAACATCCACCTGGAGGGGGTGCGGGAGCTCGTGTTCGACCTGGCGGGGATAGACTACCTCTCCTCCGCGGGGCTGCGCGTGTTCCTGCAGGCCCAGACCACCATGAACAAGGCGGGCGGCGCCATGCGCATCATCCATTGCCGGCCGCACATCCAGGGGCTCTTCTCGGCGGTGGGGTTCACCGCCATCATGGATATCGCCTGAGCACCGCGCAACACAACCGCACGAATCCGCGCAAAAGGAAAGGGCCATGCAACCGCATGGCCCTTTCTGTTGTTCTCGGAAAAATAGCTTGGATCAGCGCTTGCTGAACTGGAAACGCTTGCGGGCGCCGGGACGGCCGGCCTTCTTGCGCTCCTTCATGCGGGAATCGCGGGTCAGCAGGCCCTGCTCGCGCAGAAGCTTGCGGTTCTCCTCGTCAATCATCACCAGGCTGCGGGCAATCGCCAGGCTGATGGCGCCCGTCTGCCCGTGAATACCGCCGCCGCGGCACACCACGCGCACATCATACTTCTTCATGGTGTTGGTGGCGTAGAAGGGCTGCAGCACCACGTTCTGCAGGGCATACGTGGGCAGGTACTCCTCAAAGCTGCGGCGGTTGATGGTGATGTTGCCGCTCTTGCCCTCCTCCACGGGGGTGAGCCAGGCGTGGGCGATTGCCTCCTTGCGGCGGCCGGTCGAATTGTAGGGGGTGGTAGACATGGTTGGAGATGGGTTAGGCGATGGTTACGGCTTCGGGGTTCTGCGCGGCGTGCGGATGCTCCGCACCGGCGTACACCTTCAGGCGGGTGGCCTGCGCACGGCCCTGGCGCGTGTGCGGAACCATGCCCAGGATGGCGTGCTCCAGAATCAGCTCCGGGTGCGTCTTGCGCAGCTTGGCCGGCGTGGTCACACGCTGGTTGCCCACGTAGCCCGTGTAACGCGTGTAGATTTTCGTGGTCTCCTTCGTGCCGGAGAGCACCACCTTGTCCGCGTTCACCACGACCACATAGTCACCGCAGTCCACGTGCGGGGTGAAAATTGTCTTGCACTTTCCGCGCAGCAGGTTGGCTGCCTGCACGGCAACCTGACCGAGCACCTTGTCGGCGGCATCGATCACATACCACTTGCGCTCGATTTCCTGAGCCTTGGCTGAGTATGTTTTCATAATGTTCTAACTGATTTCCGAGGGGGGATAGGCTTTCGCCGTGAATCCGGGGAACCCGGGGCGGGTAATCTACTCCCCTTCGCCCCTTTTGTCAACCGCATTTTGTGTTTTTCCGCAACTTTTTTTCAAATTTCCCCCCGCGGCGGCGAATTTTCACTTGCCAACGCGCGCCCCCCGCATTACACTCACACCGCAGGCGCGCCACACTCGCGCGCGCCCATCCATACATTCAACCATAATGCCTAGACCCCAGAACAACCGTGGACCCCGCCCCCAGGGACGTCCCAACAACTCCGGCGGCCCCCGCCGAAACAACAACAACCGCCCCCCGCAGACCGCTCCCAAACCCAAGCCCAAGGATGACGACGGCGAGGGCGAGATCGAGCTGGAGGGCGTGGTCTCCGCCGTGCTCGCCGGCACCATGTTCCGCGTGAAGGTGGCCAACGGCCATGAATTCCTTGCCCACATCTCCGGCAAGATGCGCAAGCGCTTCATCCGCCTCGTCGTCGGCGACCGCGTCAAAATCGAGGTCTCCCCGTACGACATGGAGAAGGCCCGCATCACCTACCGCATAGGCTGATAGCCCCCATTTCATGCGGGCGGCATGCCATGTTGCAAAAAAAATTGCAAAAAAGCAAAAATTTTGCTTGCAATAGTCGGGCATCCATGGTTAAATACCCCCGCAACATTCCGATGCGCACGTGGCGGAATTGGTAGACGCGCTAGTTTCAGGTTCTAGTGAGTAACATCGTGTTGGTTCGAGTCCAATCGTGCGTATTCCCAGCAATGACGGGGCTTGCGGTTCATCCGCAAGCCCCGTTCGCTTTTTCCCGATTCCGGGCGAAACACCCCCAAAACACCCCCAAACGGCATGCCAAAATGCCACCAAACCGCCGACATGGTTTTGCGGCGCGCTAGTATTCGGCACTAGTGCGGGGGCACACATGTAGGAAAGTTTCGGGCGGAAGGTTCGCGCGCACGCGTGGCGTTCCCGCGTGCGGCGCGCGCGCGAAAAAAATCGGCTTTCGGCCTTGCATTTCAAGCCCAAAAGCGTTAGAATCGCGTGTCGCAAGACAACAGCACAGTAGCTAACAACACAGTAACACATATATGAAACTTCATCTTCCTTGCCGTCTCCGCCGTGCAGTCGTTCGGGCCCTTTTTGCAGCGGCCACCGTGGTGACCACGCTTGCAAGCAGCACTTACGCCGACATGATAACCCCGGATGGCCGCACCGCCACGCAGGTGATACAGAGCGGCAACGTGTACGATGTGTACACGAACACCGTGCGGGGCAACACCGGCTTCAACAGCTTCTCCACCTTCGACGTGTACGCCGACACCACCGCCAACCTGCATTTGGCTGACGGCACGGGGCGGCTCATCAACGTGGTGCGGGACTCCTCCTCGCACATCGACGGCGTGCTCAACAGCTACAAGGACGGCCGCATCGGCGGCGACGTGTACTTCCTGAACCCGCACGGCATCATTGTGGGCAAGAGCGGCGTGATCAACGTGGGCAGCATCTCCATGAGCACGCCCACGGCGGCGTTCGTGGAGCAGCTCATCGCGCGCGACGGCAGCATCTCCCCCACGGCCACGCAGGCCGTGCTGGCGGGCGACATGCCCATCAACGAGAAGGGCACCATCTCCATCAAGGGCAAGGTGAACTCCGCGAGCACCGCGGAAATCCGCGCCGGCAGGGCGGAGGTGAAGGGCGGCGAAATCAACGCCAGGGTCAAGCTCAGCGAGATGGTGAACACCGGCGGCCGAAAGGTGGACACCCAGGGCATGTCCATCCAGGACGGCAAGCTGAGCTTCGGCGCAACCCCAGCCGGGGAGAGCAAGGCTGCCGAGCCCGTGGCGGAACCCGAGGCCGAGCCCGAGGAGGAAGCGACTTCCAGGATGGCGGACATCTCCATCTTTGCGGACAACGTGCTGGTGGACGGCGGCTTCCTGAACGCCGACAGCGTCTATATCGACCCGGACGAGGCATCGCTGAGCGACACGGCCATCAGCGGTGAATACACGGCAGAGGCGCGCATCATCACCATCAAAAACGTCTCTGTAAAAGAGGGAGAGAAGCTCACCAGCTTCACGCTCTATGGCAACAACGAGCTGGAGGCGGGCGACGTGAGCGTCACCATCTCCAACAGCAACATTGTGGCGGATGAGATGAACATCTTCGCCACCGCCACCACCGACGGTGCGGAAGCCATCGTCTCCATCACCGGCAGCACCCTCGGCACCTCTCAGGAGAACGCCGCCCTGACCATCTACGCCACCTCCGAGAGCGGCAACTCCCGCGTGGATATCCAGCGCAGCACCCTCACCGCCGACAACGGCGTGGATGCCGCCGCCATGAGCGGACAGGGCGATGCCTCCCTCACGCTGGATGCAGCCTCCTCCGTCAACACGGGAATTGTGTCGCTCGCCGCCGCGACCGTCATCGGCAATGCGGATGTGGGCGTGCATGGCAAGGTCAGCGGCGGCAGCGCAGTGACCATTGCCGCCACCACGGGCTATGATGGTTCCGATTACACGGAGGGGCAGGATATTTCAAAAATGAAGCTCACGTCGGAGGGCGGCGGCGACGCCACCGTGACCGTGGACGGGACCGTGGAGTCCGGGGGCACCCTCACCGTGGGTGCGTATGCCGTGGGAACCAGCGGCGATGCCACGGTGGACATCAGCGGCTCTCTCAGCGCCATGGCCACGGAGACGAAACAAATCGGCGAGCTCGGCCTGGACCGCACCGAGGCCGAAACCGCGAATGAGACGGACTCCGAGGACCAGGTGAACGCCAAGAACGCCGCCTACTTGGACCGCTACGTCAAATACCTGAAGACGTTGCCGACCGCCGAGGGCTCCACCGGCACCATCGCCGTGGAGGCCGCCTCCAACGCAGGCGACGCCTCCGTCTCTGTCACGCAGCCTGATTTCAGCTACAAGCTGGAATCCAGCCTGAGCGCGAGCATCAGCGCGGATGCCGCCGAGGCCGCCTCCGTCATGCTGGCGGGCGAAATAACCAGCGGCAACATCTCCGCCACCGCCAAGGGCAAAACATCCACGCTGAGCGTGTCCATGGATGGCTTCCTGGAAGCCAGGCCGCACCAGCGCTTTGAGCAGGACGGCACGGTGGTTTCGTTGGAGAAGGCCAACGGCTCCATCTCGCTGGAGGCCGGAACGCACGATGACGACAATCCCGATCCCGATGCGCCGGCTCCGTCAAAGAGGGACAGCGTGCTGCTGGAGGTGGCGGGCGTTCTGACAGCCATGCGCGGAGAGCTCGACGAGAAGGGGGAAGGCGGCGCCATCTCCCTGGTTTCCTCAGGCAGGCTCACCGTTGATGATGGGGCGCTCCTGAGTGCAAGCTCCCACAGCGGAAAGGGCGGCACCATCTACCTGGATGCCCCGGAGTACAAGATACTCGCCGGCACGAGCGACTTCGAGGTGACCGGCGACTCCGAGTCCGGCGGCGTTCTCTTGATGAGCTACGAGGAGGTGACCGGCGACAACATCAACAATCTTGATGACATGTCCGCCTCTTTCCTCAGCGGCACGTTCAATCCCTCCGATAGCAACAACGGCGGCGCGCCGAAACTTTTCGCCGCCAATAATCCCACGGATGATTTCACGGATTGGAATGTCGGCTACCACCGCGTGCGCCTCAGCGGCAAGATTAAGTTGAACAAGGACATCGACGCCTCCCTCAGCACCACCGCCATTGCGGACAACACGGAAATCGACGGCGGCGGGTTCAGCCTGAAACTCAAAAACAACTTCTCGCACCAGTTTAACTTCGGCGCCCTGATTACCATCGGCAAGAATGTAAAGATCAAGAACGTGAAAGACTTTACCCTCAATTGGAACCACGAGGGGTATATGGAGGCCATTCTGAGCACCTATATCGGCTCGCCCACCCGGCTGACGGTGGGCGACAACTTCACGGTTGAGGCTTCCGGCAACGTCGCCATCACCCTGTCCGGCATGTACAACACCTACATCCATTTTGGCGACAACGTCAACATCCAGGCGGGCGGGGATGTTAAAATCAGCGCCAAGACCTGGAACGGCATGGGAACAAACCTCTTCTCCTCCTCCACCACGAATCTTCTCTCCAAGCTGATTCACTTGGGGCCGGGCACCAACGATATGCCCGGTTTCAATTTGGTGAGTGAATCAGATCTTGTCAAATTCAACACCGAGGAGTTCTTTACGCGTCTTTTCCAAACCTTGTTCGGATCTGATGAAGAGCACTATCTAACTAAAACAGGTGAGAACATAAGAAGAGCTTTTTCCCAGCAATTCGGAATCCGCTTCTCCTATGCATCCGTCACCTTTGGCAATGAAGACCTTCCAAAGACGGTCAGCAGCAGCAGCATCTCGGGCGGAAATGTCACCATTGCGGCCGAGTCCTGCGCATCAGTGACCGGCCGCAAGACCACAGAAAACGATTGTTTTTCCCTCTCCGTCGGATTCATCTACAACCAAAGCAAGATTGATTTGGGCAATGGGGAGATGAAAATTCTTGCCAAGAAAAACAAGAAAGGTGAGGGCGGCAATGTTTCCATCACCAGCACCATCGATAGCAAGGTCAGTTTGGAAAATGTATACTCCTCCCAAAGTGACGAGTATTCCGTTGGCGTCCTCGCCTCTGTCGGTGTGAACTCCAACACCATATACATAGACAAAGCCGTAAAAATCACTGCGGATGGAGATATCGACATTGCCGCCAAAAGCGATATCGAGGCCAAGCCCTTCATGTCGCTGAGCAGGGGGACGGATCAAGAGATCAATGTAGCCAATGCAAAAGACCGTGCGAACAACTATACCGCCAAAGCGGGCACCGTAATCACGTTCGGCGCGAATGTGCTGGTGCACAATAGCGACACAACCATCAATGGCACACTGGATTCAAGCGGGGGGGACATCAAAGTGAAATCGGAGACCGACATCCATTCCACCCTGACCATGAACGGCAGTATCCAAAACACTTTGGGCAAAGCGAAGACTAAGGAACAGCGGAAAAAAGATGCAAAAGCCAGCAGTCTCACAACGATTGCGCGGGCGCTCGTGGTCCTGAATATTCCTCTCCTCGGGCAATATGGGGCTGATAGTTGGGGTGAACCCATGAAAATGGAATTTGGCGATACCTTAGATTATCCCAAGTACTGGAGTGGTACCCAAAATGATGTAAAAGAGACCTTCGAATCCCTCACCGGTTTTCAAAACCAATCCAGTCAGGTGCAAGAAACATGTTGGGATGTTTGCATGGCCACCGATGTTGTCGTCGCGAAAAACAACTTGACCTTCAACGGAACGGCGAAGGCTGAGGAAGGCTCGGTCGAGCTGAGTGCCACCAGCTCCATTGAGGCGGCATGCGGCGCAGAGACCTCCATTGTGGGCATTCCCGTCAAGACGGCGGTAGCCGGTGCCGTGGCGGTGCCGGTGGTTGACGGCACCACCGTGTTGACAATCGGCAACTCTGCCGTGATTACTGCCGCCAAGGATATCAATGTCAGCTCCTCCACGGAGTTGCCGATGTCCCTGGACCCCATTGGGTGGAGGGATTTGGTGGAGAGTGTGAAGAAGAAGGGCGTTGAAAAAGTAACCGGGGTCGTCAAGTTTCTTCAAGACGTGGCGGGTTACTGGAGGGATTACCGTGACAACGGGGAATTCGGCGCGCTGGACGCCCTGACCTCGTCGCATGCCTCCACCTTCATGAGGGATACGGGCTCTAAAAACAAAGATGCGACAGTGGCCGGGGGAGATGTTGTGGTGGATGTACGCAACCTCGATACCAAGACCATCATACAGGATAATGCGAAGCTCAAGGCCGGCGGGGATATCAAGGTGGACTCCTCCATCACGGGCAAGCAGGCCACCGTTGCCGGTCGGCTCCCCATATATCTGTCCACAAAGCTCAAATCGTACATGTCCACGGAGCAGGCGACTTCCGGTTTCGGCGCATCGATTATCGTGGGCAAGAAGTCGCTCAACACCGTCACCTACATTGGGGCGGCCACTCTTGAGGCGGAGCATCTGAATGTGGATGCCACGGGAGATGTGTTCATGCTGGAGTTGAGCGCCGCGGGAACAGTCGATGCCGCAAAAAATGCGGCCCAGGGCGGGATCAACGTCATTTGGGAGAAAAAGATGACCGTCAGCGAAATCAGCAACGGCGCCAGCATCACCCTCCATGGGAAAAAGGAGAAGGACAAGAAATCCTCCGTCACCGCCTCGGACACGAGCACGCTGCTCAGCATAACCGGCATGCTGGCGGACTCCAAGGGCACGGTGGCCCTCGGCGCGGGCGTTGCCATTATGGTCAACAAAGCCTTCACCGCAGCCATGCTGGGCAACAATTATCCCATCAACGGTGATTACGAGAGCATCTGGTTGGACAACATACTGGGCGATACCACCAAGTCGTTCACGCGCGAAGACCTCAAGGGCAGGGATGCCGCCATCACCCTGAATTTCGCCAGTGACGGTGATTTTTTGGTGAAGGCGAAGGACACGGGTTTGATCCTCAACGTAGGCATTGCCGGGGCCATAAAACGCGAATCTAGTGGAAACGGCGCCGATATAGCCGCAAATGTCGGCGTAATCGGCAACACGACCGATACCACCGCCAGGCAGTACCTCGTCAACGTCATTTCTGAACAGGGCGGGAACGACATTACCACCGAGGCGACGGACAACGCCACTATCGTTTCGGTTGCGGGCGATGCCGCCATCAACTCCTCCGGGAAACAGGACACGGTTGTCGGGGCCGGCGCCGTTTCCGCCATCACGGGAACAATGGACACCACGGCCTACGTCACGGATTATAATACAACGCACGTGGCAGTGATAGATCCGGAGACGGGGAAGCAGATAACAGATGGTCAGGGGAAGCCTGTGTTCACTGACAGTACGCTCGGGGAATTCAAGGTCAATTCAAGCAACGATGCCACCGCGGTGGCGGTGGATGTGGCGGTGGGAATCGGCGCCGCCAAAGCCGGCATTGCGGCCGGAGTTTCGGTCAACCTGTTGACCGGCAACACGGGCTCCTACCTTACCGGAGGAAGTGTTAATGCGGAGAAAGTGGGGGTCACCTCTCTCACGGATTTGACCGCCTGCTCCGTCACGCTCGGCACCGCCATTGACATCGACTTCTCCCGCATAGCCTCCAAGGACTCGAGTTCGCAGGCTGAGATTAACCCGGAAGATGTTAGTTGGCTTGATATTGAGGAAGCCAGAAAAAAATATCGGCAGGAGCAGCAGCAAAATCCAAACAAGGGCCAGAATCCCGATGAGCAGATAAAACAGGAGGTGGATAAGCAGATTGCAAACCAAGACAAACAAATAAATGACATCCAGAATGACTCCCAAGTGATTCAAGACGAACCCCCAAAGATCCAAAAGCACCCCAATGGTATAGTGAACGAAGAGGAAAAGGACTATGCTCAGGAATGCAGAGAATATGCCGAGTGGCAGGCTAGTCATGTGGATGAAATGCATAATGAATGGAAGGAAAAGAAAAACGCGTTGCTGTTGAGCGCCCCCGGGCGTTTGGGCGCCGAAGGGACGTCGTTCGACTTGGGGGCGTCTGTCGCCGTCAACCAGATGAATATGAGAAGTTCTGCCATAGTGGAAGGCTGCACCATCACCACGACGGGCGAGCTCAAAGTCACCGCAGACGACAAGTCTGTCATCACGGCTGTCAGTGTGGGTGCGGCGGCCACGAATGCGAATGGCACCGCAATCGCCGCGGGCGGCGTGTTCTCCTTTGCCATCGTCGGCTCCGTCACAGAGGCTGTTATCCGCCAGGGGACCGGTAGGGATGAAAAGCTGACGATCAGGGCGGACAGCCTGACGCTGCATGCCATAGACGACCACCGCGAGCGCGTGTGGAGTTTCGGCGGCGGTTACGGCTCCTCTGCGGGGCTTGGCCTGGTGCTGTCGTTGGGCAGCTTTGCCGGGGCCACCACGATGGCGCTAGTGGAGAACGTGAACGCGGTGATACAGAAAAAGGTGGATATCCTTTCCTACTCCAACCTGGATGCCACCTTCATTTCCATTGGCGGCTCCGGCTCCTCGGGGGTGGCTTCCCTTTCCGGCATGGTCAACTACATGAACTTCAACAACCATGTGGTGACCGACATCAACAACAGCATCCTGACCGTTGTTGCAAATGAAGGCGAAGGCGACCACTTCCGCGCGAGGGCCGTGTCCACGCGCTCCTTCATCGATGGCGTCGGCGGGCTTGATTTACGCATCAACACGGACAAGGCCGGGGCCGGTGTAGGCATGGTGCTTTCACTTGTCTACGTGGGAGGCAACGGGGCTGATGACACCAACCTGACGCAGCTGTTGGTAAGCGACAGCATAATCAACAGCGTCGGCGCGACCGTACTGACGGCAGATTCCCACAGCACGGGAACCCTGGGGGTGGCAAATGCAAACGTCTCCATAAGCAGCCTGACGAATTCAGGATTCGGTGGGATTGTCGCAAACGGCAGCCTGGCGTTGATGAACGACGCCTCCACCACCCAGGTGGATATCACGAGAACCGTCATCAACAAGACGGGGCCCGCCAAGCAGTTTTTGCCCGTTGCCTGGGAGGGGGAGCCTTTGCCGCCTTTGCCTATCGAGGAGGAGGAGATTGACTACAGCAACGCCGTTGTCACAACGAAAGCCAACAGCAGCAGCTGCCTCACCCTCGGTCTCGGCTCGCTGGCCGTGGAGATTGGCAAGGGGGTTGCCATGGGTGCCAGCGTGGGCGTGTTGAAGGACCAAGCCGCCACGCTGGCCACCATGACCGACAGTACAGTGGGGGAAGCCAAGGATTTCACGCTGCAGGCCACCGGCAATGCCGAATTGACCGGCATCGTCGTTGGCGGTGGCGCTTCCGTGCTGGCAACCTCCGGCGGTGGGATGACCGGCACCATCGCCCATAAGGTAGTGGCCCAGCTGGCGGAATCCGATGTGAACGTGGAGGGCAAGCTCGCCGTCAAGGCGGAGAACACCTCCTGCGTGGGAACGGACAAGAACGGCGGGGCCAAGGGGGCGCGCTTCACCGTTGCCAACGGTTCCCTGGGCCTGTTCGGCGGCAGCGCCAGCGTGGATGTCAGCATTATCGATGTGGCAGACCTGGTGCAGGCCAATGCGCACAACGTGAGCGTTACGGCGGGAGAGATGGAGGTGCGCGCGGATGAGCACAGCTATGCGAACAGCATCACGGTCAATCTGGCCGGCGGCAAGTACGTGGCGGCAGCGGTGAACGTTTTGCGCCCGGTGCTCCGCGGCGCGGCGCAAGCCTCTGTCACCGCAGATAAGGAGGTGCTTGCAAACAAAAAGGGCGTGGGCATCACCACCACCAAAAACAAGGTCAAGGACGCCAAGGGCCAACCTACCGCCACCACGGGGAATTTGACCGTGGCATCCACCAACAAGCAGACGTTGAGCGCGGATTTGTGGGCCTTTGCCGTTGCCCTCAACTTTGACTTTATGAAAGGGGAGTGGTATAAGAGCATCGCCGTCGCCCCCTGCGTTTGCGTGAACAGCATCAACATGGCGGGCTCTTCCGATTCCCGGATTCAGGGCCCCCTGACCCTCAATGTGGGCGGCGACCTGAACATCGAGGCGGATACAGACCGCAATGTCACGTACACCGCCGTGCCCGTCGCTGTCGCGGCGTCGCTGCTTTCCGCCGCCATCAACGTGGATGTCAGCAGCATGAGGATCTCCGGCGATACAGGCGATTTGATCCAGCAGGAGGACGATGCGCTGGTGAAGAATGTCCTGGAAAAGCTTGGCACTGAACTCAATGATGTGAAAAAGCTCATCAACGGCGCCAATATCAAGAAGATGTCCAAGGATGCGCAGCTCACCATCAGCACCGATGTCAAAAACGCCATGAGCGATGCGTTGAATTCCGCCAATGTGATACAGAACCCCAACACTTCCGCCGTGCTCGACCTGGGGAAGGTGGTGGACGGCACCAGTACAAAGCAGCCGGGAACCGCCACCGTGGCCGGCAACGTCACCATCCATGCGAAAGACATCATTACCACCACTCCCCGCACGGTCAACGTGACGGGGTCCATGCTTGCCATAGGCGCCCATGTGCTCTCAACCGATGTGAAATCCACCGCGGAAGCCATTGTCAAAGACACCATGCTCACCGCCACGGGCGACATCACCGTAGAGGCGCAACAGGAACACCGCGACGACTTCGTATCCACAGGCGTGTCCGTCGGGGCGATTTCCATTCCCGTAGCCGTGTACAACTGGGATGACAAATCGGCCGAGAAAATCTCGCTGGAAGGCCAAACAAGCCTGACATCGAACCAAGGTTCCATCAACATTGGCACGGATTCCTTTGTTTGGGAAGATTTCAGGCACCGCAGCGTCAGTGCGGGCGCCGTTGGCCTTGCCTTCTTCTTCCCGACCTTCAGCCAGCAAGACACCAACGCCCTGACCATCGGTGATAAAGTCAAGATCACCGCGGCGGATAAAGTCAAAATCAAGACCTATTCCTTCAGCCACTTTGATGCCGAAACCACCGATATCACGCTGTCGTCCGGCGGCTCGCTCGATGTCAATGTAAACGGTGTCGGCCTGAGCGTCAATCAAAAGCTGACAACCGGGGACGACGTCACCATCACCGGCGGCATGGTTGACATTCTCCAGGAGACGGAGCGCCATATCAATTGGCATACGAACCACGTCACCGGCGCCTTCGGCGCATCTTTGTCTTTCCCGTTCATAACCATCACAGACAATGTGGATGCCGCCCTGACCATCGGGAACAGGAACACCATCACCGCCACATCCGGTGCGCTCACCATTGCCTCGGATGTCTGCTCCTATACCGACATCAAATTCTATGGAGTGAACGCCGCCGCCGCCTCTCTCGGCGTCAGCGAGAATTCCTTCACGGAAACAATCGACAACAAGGTGGAGCTGAAAGACAGTGTCAAGCTTTGGGCGAAAGACTCGACTGTCCGCGCCAAGAGCAAACACTCAGGGGAAATGAAAGGCAACAACATCGCGGCGAGCGGGATTGCCGTTGATATCCTCAACACCCATAACGATGGAAATGTCACCAGCACGGTCGCCATCGGCGATGGGTTTGAGGCCACGGGCGTTCCCGGTGCCGATAAAAAGCCGACCACGGGACATTCGCTCACCCTGGAGGCTATCAACGAGAACACCTTCCTCTGCAGGGGTAACAAGGTTACCGTCGGCCTTGCGCTCGTGCCCTTCTCCAGAAACGCTTTCCTCACGAATGGCGAATCCACGGCCACCATCACGCTGGATGGCGGCAAGATTGACGTGGAAGACTTCACCGCCAAGGCAACAACGGATGTCTCCGTCAAGGTCAATCAGCTTCTCGTTTCCGCCAGTATTACGGCATGCACCAATACCGGCGCGGCGGATAACAAGATCCCGCAGACCGCCACCGTCACCCTGGGCAAGGACGACAAGTCTCTGGAAATCAAGGCAGACAATGTCAACATCATTGCGCACAACAAGTACCTGCTCGACCGCTTGGATGAAGCATCGGACAGCATGCTGCACGGCACCGGCGCCGCCCTTGCGGGCAGTGTGAACGCTGTCATAATTGATGCCAAGTCAGACCTGACCGCCACCGTCACCCTGGGCGAGGGCTCCAAGATCGAGCGCCACCTTGACACCGCGCACTACCTGAACCGGGACAAATACAAGACGCTCATCTCCGCCACCAACAATGAGGAGAGCAACGTGTCCTGCGACATAAAATGCTTCGGCCTACTCTGCTTCATGGCCGGGAAGACCTGGGACATGACCAACGCAAAGGCCATGCTTGATCTCAACGGCAGCATAGACACGTGGGGCGACACCGAGCTCACCGCCTACTCCCACACCCGGCACATCATGCGGAACTTCTTCCAATTTGTCGGCATTCCCATATCCTCCGGCTTCAGCATCAGGAACATCATCACGGCGACAGATGTGGTGAACATCGCCAACACCGTGGAGTCCAACGGCAACATCACCATCCAGGCCGGCAGCACCAAGGGAGAGTACAAGCTGGTGGATGGAGCCGTTGTGCTGGCGGGCGACGACGACACCAACTACACCGGCTTCTCCTGGGGCGAGAAAAACTACGACATCTCCAACTCGCGCACGGAAAAGGTGGTCTTCAAAGCCGGAGCAAGGGTGCGTGCGGGCGGCGAGCTGGCCATCTACAACGACAGCTCCGCCAACACCACCCAGCAGCCTTTCGATAGAAACAAGGTGTCAAACCCCTACGCTGCAGGCGCCACCGACACGGGAGCCAATGTGACATCCACGGTGGAAATGGCTGGCGACGTGCAGCTCTACGCCGGCCTGGGCTCCGCCGTCTCGATGATTTTCCACAAAGACCCGTCATCCCGAGCCGATGCTCCGAAGGCGGCCCTGCAGTTCACCTCCGCCCAGCAGCTGTTCGCAGAGCAGGAGAAAGTGGGGGATTTGTGGCAGATGAACGTAACGCGGGGGCTTGGTGAGAAAGCCGGGGGCCTCTTCGATGTCATCCAGCCTGCCGGGTCGGGCGGCAAGCCCATCCTGGGCATCAACAATCTTACGCTCCCCGGCATGGCCTTCCGCATTGTGAGCAAGGCAGAGAACCTGGCAACATTCAACGGCAAGCTCTACAGCCCGGCCAAGCACGGGCTGGATATCTTCATTGCAGCGGATTGGACCGGGGATGTGGAAACAAGGGGCGTTACGCTCCAGGGGCATGAAACGGGCCTCATCTTCAACTTCCAGCCCGCGGATTCCAAAATCTGCACGGTGGACCCCTGCGCCGGGCCGGAGCTGTATCTTGCGGAGGGCGTGTCCATCCGCAGCATGGCCCAGGGCAACCTCACCCTGACGGGTACCTACGAGTTCCCGTACAGCACCTTCCTGGCCACGAGCGACCACAACCTCACCATCACGGGTGAGGTTCGCTGCGGCAACTCGGTGTTCGAGGCCGGCGGCAACTTCACGATTGACACGCCGACATCAGACTATGCTCTCCGCAGCGCGCTGAGCATGTATGAAGGGCTGTTCAAGCAATGGGAAGCCACCATTCCCGGCAAGGTGGTGAATTACGGCAAGGAGGTGGTGGCCAACAGCGGTGTTGACGGTTCCGCCGACAACGACACGGATGGTGTGTACAAGGCGCAGGATTACGTAGCGAAGTACGATTACGAACAAGTCAAAAAAGCAGCCGCGGATGCCATCAGCGGCAAGGAGGCAAAAATCGATGCCATGGGAACCGTGACCATCAACGCGAAGGTGGTGGACCTCAACGGCAAGATATACAGCGGATATTTGAACAGCGATATGCGCATAGATCCCAACTTCCGCGTGCTGACCAACGATGGCAAGTCCATTACCGTGACAGACGCGCAGGCGCTGTACAATAAGGCGAAAGACAAGAACGCGGTCCAGACAATCTTCAAGCTGGACGGCTACACGGGAGTTGCGCTCGTGTATGATGCCTCCAAGAAAGAGATTTTCCTCAACAGCTACGAGGCCCTGGAGGCGGGCATCACCATCACCGGCAACATCGTCAACTCCGATCCCACCGGCAACTCCGGCCTCTATGTGGCCGGCCCCGGCCGCTCCGTGGATATCGACAACCAGAGCGGCTGCACCCTCAACGTCGGCACTGTGGAGCTGATAAAGAATTCGGGAACGGCGGGTATCACGCTGAACAACACCTACACCAAGCGGTCCACCACCTATACCCTGAATGGTAATCGGTGGGAAAAGAGGGAGTACGACCTGGAACAGGGAACGGATGGCACGTGGGTGCAGAAGACCTGCCTCTCAACCACCCAGGTGAATCCTTCCGATGGCATCATGTACAACGGCTTGTCCCCCATGCAGGTCAAGCTGCAAAGGGATATGAAAATAGGCATAACGGAACATGGTCGCCTGTCGCACGGCGGCGATATTGGGGATGTTCCTGATTTCTTCGAGAAATACAAGGTGTCGGAAACCGACACCGCGGCGCTTATAGGCAAAAAGGGCAAAGAAAAGCACACCATAGTTGACGGAATTAATATAAACAACTCCGCAGGCGCCCTGCAGCCCACAAGCCCGCTCACCGCCACCTACGTTGCCAAGGATGCCGCGCACGCTGACGGGGATGCCTTCTCCAATCACTCGCTGACCGATAAAAAGATCACCGCCCTCAATAATCCCAACATCAGCGCCCGCTGGCAATACCAGATGACCTATGATGAGCTGGTCACCAACACGCTCTACGTCAGTGCGGCCAACGATGTTGCCATCAACCTTGGCAGCGCCGGCTCCGGGGGGCTCGGCATCAAGAGCGGAAACGTCAACTTCTTCGGAAACGTGAACGCGGGTTCCTGCACGGTGGAGGCCGGGAATGCGATTACGGCAGAGAAGACAGCCTTCATCAACAGCGGCATCATCGACATGACCGCCACAGCAGGCGGCATCGGCGGCAAGGTGGTGGATGGGGAGAAGATTGCGCTTGCCTTCAACGCCGGCAAGGCCTCCTTCACCGCGGGGCTGGATATCTATCTCTCCCATGTCTCCACAACGGCCCGGCCGGATATCAACGAGTTGGTCCTGAAAACCGGCAAGTCCGCGGAGCTGCGTTCCGGCGGTGCCATCAAGGCACTTGATTTGACCGCGCGCGATTCCGCCACCATCGCGGCCCAGGGGCAAATCAACGTGACCGCCGGCTACATCGGCTCCGAAGCGAGCGCCTATCCCGCCCGCATCTCGCTTAGCTCGCAAAACGGCGGCATCAGCGTGAGCGGCGGTGATTTCACCCGCGGCATCTTCACCGTGAAGGCCGAGAAAAACGTCTCCATCAACTCCACCGCCGCCGGCAATCTCACGCTAGACTACGTGGAAAGCCGCGCGGGCAACGTGGACATCGCCGCGAAAGGCAACATCTTCTCCGTCTGCGGAACCGACATGAGCAACCCCGATCCCTCCTTCGAGGCGCCGATGGAGGCCTTGGCGGAAGATTTCTACCAGCAGATGCTGGATTACGAGACGAAGTACTACGCGAAGGACGCAAACGGCAAATACATCAACCGCACGGCGGACGGCATCCTGGCCCTGCCGGAAAAGGAGGAGATAAAAACAATGGAAACGCTGGCCGAGGCCTTCACCACGCTCTACAACAGCGGCCGGGGCGATGAACTCGGCGATGTCATGCTCTACCTCAGCGGCACGGACGCCGTGGAGAAAACCGTCTTCAACGACACGGCGGATGCGCTGGCCTATCTGGCGCAGCACGCCGACAAGCTGGAGTCCGTCTTTGTCCGCGCGTACTATGACAAGATGATGGTGGACATCACCAATGAGGTCCGCCTCATGCACGGCCCTGAAAAGGACATCAACTACGGGCAGTTCGACGAGTCCGTCTACCGCCTCTACTGGTTGACGGATTGCAACGGCAAGCCTGTCTACCGGGACAGCAAAGGCAACTTCATCAGCCCGGTCATGGAAGACTCCGGGCAAGCCGTATACAGCCCGGAGATGTGCGAGGCCATCACCAAGCAGTTCCGGGGGCAGGCGGCGCGCGGCGGGAACGTGCCCTACCGTGTGGAGGACAGCGCCCTCTTCAAGGCGCTCACCGGTACCGCAAACGGCTCCCAGGCCAACATGCACCGGCTCGGGAAGATGGAAGACGGCCTGGGCTCCCTGGTGGGCGGCCAAGCCATCGGTGACATGCAGGCCACGGTCAGCGCCAAGCAGGGCACCGTCTCCCTCACCGCCGGCAACGGGCTGGGAGACATTGGCGGCGGCACCTTCCATTTCACCATCAAACCCATCAAACCCGAGAAGGTGGACGGGAAATTCGTCTACTCCAATTGGGCGCAAACCGTCATCGATTCCGCCACAAGGCATATATGGCCCGGGATAGTTTCCGCCTCCCCCGTGAACAAGGCCACGGGCGAGTACGAGATTACCCTCTCGTACATTGAATTCCCCCTGGGCGGGTTCAACAAGGTGAACGATGCCTTCATGCAGCGGGCACTGCCGATGGATGTGGAGTGGATGCCCGGCTATGACGTATACCGCGTCTACCTCCGCAACTACGTGGGCGTGGATGCGCAGGCGATCAAGGCCATGGGCAAGAGCGTCCTGCTCGCAACCAACCGGGATATCACGCTCGGCAATGGAGACATCTCGGCAGAGAACCTGTTCCTCTCCACCACCCGCAGCCTCAGCGGCGGCGTGGAAAACACCGTGTCCGGGTTCATCAACCTCTATGCGGACGAAGGCATCGGCACCGCCGACAGCTCCTTCCGCATCGGCGGCGAGGCCACCTTCACCCTGGGAAGCACCGGGGATGTCTACGTCAAACCCACCACCAAAGATGTCAAGGTGGGCTCCATCTCCGGCAAGAGGGTCGTTGTGGATTGCAGCTCGGGGAGCCTGTCGCCCATCCTCAAAAAGACGGTTCAACCGAACATCATCGGGCAGCGCATCGACTTCTACGGCGACCTGGACACCGGGCTGAGTTTCCGCACCACGGGAACAAGCCGGGAAGAAGGCGGCCTGCACTGGTACGGCGGCAGCTCCGGCACCCTCAAGTTCAACGCCCTCAACACCGCCTACACCTTCTGGTTCGTGCGGGAGGACGGCGCCCCGAATCCCGGCCAGGTCGATATCGGCTACAGCGGGCACTTGTACATCGTCAACCTGGCCAGTGCCAATGTGCATCCGCTTCTCCGGGCCAGCGCGAAATCCGGCGGGGCACCGGCACTCGCCGCACCGCCCGCCATGGGCGGAGGCTCCGATGCCATTGCGGCGAGCTTCCATCAAATCAAGGCGAAGGGTACGGGGAGCATCCTGGAGTTTGAAGGGGACCAGACGTTCGGCAGCCTGTCTTTGGATGGCGAAGGCGCCTACACCGTCCTCGCGCCCGGCGAGCTGCTCCTCGGCAGCTCCCTCTCCGTCGGCGGCAACGCCACCCTCTCCTTCGCCGGGCTCGGCAGCACGCAGGGGGATGCCGTCGGCATCAACAGCACAGGCAACCTGGCACTCGCCTCCTGCGAGGTCAAGAACGACCTCGTTGTCAACGGCACGGGCAACGTCTCCCTGGCGGATGTGCGCCTGGCCGGGGAGGCTTCCATTGCGGGTGACACCGTCTCCCTCAACGGCACCTCCGGCGCGCAGAAGCTTGTCCTCAGCGGCAGCAACGGCGTCTCCGGCAAGGATGTCTCCAGTTCGGAAATCGTCGCCAACAGCTCCCATGCCGGCGTGTTCCTGAACTCCACCAGCACCAACAGCCTGAGCGGCTCCTCGCACAAGTCCTTCGTGGCATCCGTCCGCCCCATGGACGGCTCCGCGGGCGTCACCGTGGGGAACGTATCCGCCAACGGCGCCACCTCCAAGGTCATCATCCAGGCCATCGCGGACCAGCTGGTGCTGGACGGCTACATCTCCGGCGCGGCGCTGGAGTTCTACAGCACGGGCGCCATAGACGAGGAGACGGGGGCGATGCTGCTTTCCCTCTATCCGTTCTGGGACGTGTGGCAGAGTGGGGACCCGGAAGTGTGGAACCTGGCCATCGAGACCCTGGAGTCGGACCTCAGGGAAGGCTACATCTGGCTTGTGGAGGAGGTGGAGTCCCTGGCGGAAAAGAGCTGCGACAGCGTGGATGAGCTGCGCCGCAAGGTGAACGCCGGGGGGCAGCCCCACAGCGCCGCCCCGCTCCGCTTCACGGACGGGAAGGGCAACACCGTCTCCCGCGACCAGTTCGCCAACCTCATCACAAGCAAATAACACCCACGCCAAGACACCATGAAGAGAATCTGCATTCCCCTCGCCATCGCCCTCGCCCTCCCCGCGTTTGCGCAGGACGCCGCCCAGACCAGCGGGCGTATCCAAGAGAGCCTGGAGCGCCGCGCCCTGCAGGAGCAGGTGGAGGCCAACCGCCGCGGGCCCGCCCTGTCGGAAGGCTTCAAGACGGAGGAGGACAAGGCGGACGAGGCGGCGCCCACCGCGGAGGAGCGCAAGCCCATCCTGCCGCTCAAGAGGCTGGAGTTCGGCGAAACCAAGGTGGTGCCGGAAAGCCTGCTGGCGGAGCTGCGCGGCCGGTATGAGGGCCGCACCGTCTCCATAGCGGACATCAAGGCCATAGCCGCCGCCGTGAACAAGTACTACCGCGGGCACGGCTACCTCACCAGCCGCGCCTACCTGCCGGAGCAGGATGTGAGCGGGGGCACCCTGCGCGTGGAGCTCATGGAGGGCACCGTGGGCAAGGTGGATGCCACCGGTCTCACCACCACCAAGCCGGAGTACGTGCGCCGCGCCTCCGGTATCAAGCCCGGCGAGATTTTCCGCACCGACACCCTGGAGGCCAAGCTCGCGGAATTCAACACCTTCACGGACCTCAAGAGCCGCCTCAACATCTCCCCCGGCAAGGCGGACGGAACCTCAGACCTGGAGCTCGTCATGCAGGAGCGCAAGCGTTTCGGCGCCACCCTCCTGGCGGACAACGGCGGCCAGCACAGCACGGGCTACTACCGCGGCGGCGTGTTCGCCACTGCGCGCGGTCTGGTCTCCACCGCCTACACGCGGGATGTCCTCACCGCCGGCTACGTGGGCTCCCGCGGCGCCAACACCTTCAGCGGCGCTTACGCCATCACGGAAAACGTCCTCAAGACCACCTGGGGCGTCTCCCTGGACCACTCCAAGACCCACAGCATCACCGACGAGCTGCGTGACCTGGACGTGCGGAGCAAATTCACCGCCTGCACCCTCAACGTGAAGCGCTCCCTGTACACCAACGCGCGCAACATCCTCTCCAACGGGCTCGCCTTCACCTTCAAGTCCACCGGCAGCACCATTTCCGGGTACAAGATGTACGATTCCCGCACCAACACCCTCGCCTACACCCTGGACTACCTCGCCCTCTTCGAGCGCGGATACCTCTACAACGCCGTCATCGCCACCCGCGGCTGGCAGCTGGCAGGCGAGTACCAAGACTTCTGGCGCGCCAACTACCGCCTGGAGGGCAACTACGCCCTCACCGGCTTCCTCGGCCTCAACGCCCGCCTCAACGCCCAAATCGGCAACCGCCGCGTCATGCAGGGCAGTGAGCAGATCCAGATCGGCGGCGTCAACTCCGTGCGCGGATATGAGGAGGGCCTGCTCAACGGCGAGCGCGGATACGCCCTCCAGCTGGAGCTGCGCGGCAACCTCAAGAGCCTCTGGAAAACCGCACCCTCCTGGCTCGGCTCCGCGGAATTCTTCGTGTTCTACGATTGCGGCCAGCTCCGGCACGAAACCATGTCGCAGGCCCTCACCAGTGCCAGCGAGGCCTTCCTCGCCTCCACTGGCTGCGGCCTCCGCTGCGGTATCCTCAACCACCTCAACGCCAGCTTCACCATGGCCATGCCGCTCAAGAAGCACGTTTACAACCTGAGGGACAACAAGCCCCACTGGCTCTTCGCCGTCACCGCGGAATTCTGATTGCAATCATTTCCAAGTAAAAATTCCATCTGTTCCGCTTGACTTCAGCATTCCCAACATCTATACTCGCCCCCGCGCACGCGGGTGTACGCGCGCGCTCGCACACACACTCACCACGCAATCCTTTTACTTCTCCGTTATGAAAAGAACTCTGTTCCTTGCATACATCCTTGCCGCACTGCTCGCCTGCTCCGCCGCACCGCAGGCTTATGGGTACGACGAAGACGCCGATGATGAATACACGCTGACTGACCGGTCCCCGCTCGATCCATGGGATATAGACTCGGACGAAGGGACCAATATTTTGGACGTGTATGAGGATGCATGGGATGAGTGGGATGACTCCCGGGGGTTTTACGTCTCCATGGGCAACCCCATCTATGTCGACTCTCTCCACGGATACATCACAAATGGCGGCGTGACAGGCCCGATCTACATTTATGCGGGCAAGAAGCTTACCTTTTACAGTACCGGGTACCTTATGTTCGAATCGGATGACATAGATCTGGCTGATTTGAAAGATGACGATGTCCTGAGCATAACCATGTTCGATCAATCCACCCTGAATTATGGCAACGCCGATCTCCTGCTCGGGCCCTTCCGTTTCCCATTCGTTTCCACCCATTCCACGGTCAACCTCTACTGCAAAGACCTGATTGCGCGTTCAGTCGACAATTCCGCCAAGGATTTCACCATCAGCGCCAAGATTAACATGTTAAACGACGCATCGCGTCTGTTGATACCAGGGGATATCAAAAGCGTATACCTGGATTGCGAACAAAACTTAAACCTGCAGACTTGGAACTATCACACATACATAGGTAAAGACGGGCAATTCTACGGTACATCGAGTGGGACAAAGCTGAATGGAGCCGCCATCAACTTGCCTGACGGCAAGACCAGCAACATCGACGGCTATTTGGGGGGCACCTCCACAATAACTCTCGGCAACGGCACTATACTGCAGGGCTTGCGCCAATACTGGCCCGACGCGGAGCAGACAGGTATCAGCTGGCTGCTGAATGACATTCATGTGCGTGAAGGGAGCAGCGCGACGATGCAAACAGGGTACTACGGCGGCATTATCCACATGCTGTACGGCAGCTCCCTGAAGTTCGATATGGACGTGATTTCGCCGTATTACGATTACGATGACCGGAAATGGGTAGGTGGTGCGGATTTTATCATGTGGAGCAACAACACGCTGGACCTGTCGGGCAGGACGTTGGACGCCTATCTGTACGTCCACGGCAAAGTTGGCGAAAACGATACAAACACCGTTAAAAACGGCACTATCACCAAAAGCCTGACCCTGGAGGAGAATGCCGTCCTCAACTGGGAGGGCGGGAACCTGAATCTCAGCGTTGAGGCTTCCCTGGGACGGGATGCCGTTCTTAACCTGAATGGCAGGAGCATCAACAACGTCACTCTCACCGCCTTCGGCGCAATCGTTTGCAACGGCACCGTTACCGGCAACTTTACCCTGGCAGACAACGTGGCATATTCATGGTCCCAATTAGGCGGCTATGGCCTAACCCTCAGAGGCGGCGTGACCCTGGGCGACAACACCCTATTGAACCTGAATGAAATCAAAGACACCTGGACCGATTCCATAGCCCTGAAGGGCTCGGCCACCATCGGCAACGGCAAGCTCGACGGCGCCTTCTCCGTGGGCGAGGGCAAAACGCTCACGCTGTGCGGCGATTTCACCGGCACGGGCACCATTACCCTAAACGGGAGTGCCACACTGGATCTGGTCACCCACAGGCTTGTGAGGGATGTGACCCTGAACGGCAACGCCACCATCACCGGCGGCGTGATTGACGGCACGGTCACCGTGAAGAGCGGCAAGAAGCTCACGCTGGGCGGCAAGCTCACCGGCACGGGCGCCGTTTCCCTGAACGGGGGCGCCGAACTGGCACTTGGCAACCACGTGCTTGCCAAGGCCGTGACCGTGGGGGGCTCCACCACCATCAGCGGCGGCACGATTGACAACTGTGTCAGCCTGCAAGGCAGCGCCATCTTGTCTCTGAAAAACGCCACGCTTGGGGACAACTCGTCATTCACCCTGGGCAACGGTTCGCTACTGGACCTGGGTGGGGCGCAGGGAGCAGCCTGGCTCAACCCTAGCGATGATGCAACCGCCACGGTGGAGAACGGGTGTATAGGCTTGACGGGAGGCGGGGATAAAGATGTGAAGGTCTACACGCTGTCGTTCACACAAGAAGGCACCATCTCCCGTATCGTGGGCAATGGTTTCAGGGCCAACCTGGGAGAGAACGTATCAATCGCCACGAGAAACAACGTACGCTTCATTGAGAGCGAGGTGGAACAGGGCGATAATCAACCCCCGTTGAACATAGACGTAACAGCCCAAGGGAAATTCGCCCTCGGCAAACCCCCCGAAGAAATCGGCGACTCCACCCCGGTTATCAACGGCAATGTGAAAATCACGTACACCGGCACCGGTGTCCAGGGTTCGCAGAATAAAGATGTGGATATATACTGCACACTGATCGGCAGCTTGACGGTGGTTGCAAAGAACGGGCGTGTCAATGCGGGTGGCATCGGCCCGCGGAAGCCGCTCGATGAGCTCTCCGACAACGACCTGACCAGCACCGGCAGCGTGGAGGCGAAACAGGTATACCTCACCGGCTTTATCGGCCAAAGCCTGACACTGAAGGCGGCCAACAACGGGGAGGATGATGCCATACAAGTGACGGGGAACGCCAAAGCGGCGGAGTCTCTGTTGTTCAAAGCGGTGGAGGACAATGTGTATGGGAACATTGTCTTCAACAGCGCCCTGTCTGCAAGGAGCATAACGCTGGAAGGAAAGAACATCGAGGGCAAGGCAGAGGCAGGCTATGTGGAGTTTGAGAATTGCGATATCACGGCCACGGGAGCCATCTCCATCAGACAGGAGTTCAGGGGCCTTGCCGGCCAAGCCGACAGCGTGTTGACAGCGGCGGCGGAAGGAAAAGTCACCCTGAAGGTGGTGGGAACCGCCGCCGCCCCCATTGCGAGGGCGAGCATCACCTCCAACGCCAACGGTGTCGAGATGTCCTCGTTCACCGGCGCATTCCTGAAGCTGAAGGCATCCGCGGCAGGTGCCGTGACCATCAGCGAGAGTGTGGTGACAACCGCAGGAACGAGCCCCAGCCAGACGTTAGACAAGTACGCCGTGGAGCTTGAGGGCGGCAGCATCGGCATCTACTCGCTCTCAGCCCTCAACGGCAATTCCTTTGTACACAGCACCGCCGGGAACATCACGATTGGCGGGGCGTTGAGCGCCCTGGACACCACCAAGCTGGATTCCGCGGCGGACATCACCGTTTCAGGCGATGTGCTGGGCGGCAACCTTTCGGCCACGGCCGGGCAATCCATCTCGCTGCAGAATATCGGCACCCTGGACAATTCCGTGAAAGACGCAGTGCTGACGGCAACAAACGGAACCATCACGGCGACCTCTTTCAACGGGGCAACCTTGAAGGCATCCGCAAAGGGAGCCGTGACCTTCAACGGGAACGTGGCGGCATCCGGCGACGACAAAAGAATCTCCAGCCCCACTGGGACGATCCTCGTGTACTCCGTGGAGCTTGAGGGCGGCAGCGTGGGCATCAGCGGCTCTCTCGCCAACAACGCCGGCACCGCGTTAATCAAGAGCACCGCCGGAGACATCTCGGTTGGCGATGCTCTCACCGCTCGCTATGCATACATGACGAGCATTGGAGGAAACATCACGTTGAGCGGTGATATTCGTACCGACTTAGACTGCATCCTGAATTCCGCGGCGAATATCACCGTTTCAGGCGATGTGCTGGGCGGCAACCTGACGGCCACGGCCGCCCAATCCATCTCGTTGCAGGCAATTACCATAGGCGCCAAAGCAGCGATTCTGAAGGCGGGTAGCGACAATGTGTTGGGGAACATCATGGTGAGCTCCTTCACCGGTAGCGTGCTGATGGCGCATGCCACGGGAGCCGTGACCATCAACGGGTGCGTGACGGCATCTGCATCAGGCATCAATCTCGAGGGTGCCAGCGTCAGCGCCGGCGGCTCTCTCACCGCCAGCAAGGGTAATTGCTTCATCAAGAGCAACGGTGGGGGCATCTCGATTGGCGGAAATTTGAGCGCCATGGAATCCAGCACGCTGGAGTCCGCGGGGAACATCACCCTCGGCACGCTGAACGATAAGGGGGAAATCTCCGATGGTGGCAACGTGACCGGCGGCGACCTGAGGGCCACCGCCACCGGTTCGATTGAGCTGGGCGCGTTCACCGCAGACGACCTGAGGGCCACCGCCGGCGGTTCCATCAAGGTGGGAAATATCGGCACCGCAGAGCAACCCGCGGGAACGGTGACGCTGACGGCGACGAACGGCGGCATCACGGCGGGCAACGTCAATGCGGGCACGTTGACGGCCACCGCCGGCGGTTCGATTAAGCTGGGCGCGTTCGCCACAGGCAACCTCACGGCCACCGCCGGCGGTTCGATTGAGCTGGGCGCGTTCACCGCAGGCAACCTCACGGCCACCGCCGGCACCTCCATCACGCTGGCGAATATCGGCACCGCCAAGCAACCCGCGGGTAATGTGGCGCTGGAGGCGCAGGGGGATATCACGGCGACCTCATCCGTCAATGCAGGCACGTTGACAGTCTCTGCCGCCGGGAATGTTGCAATGAAAGACGTGACCGTCGGCCAGGAGGGCGCGAGCATTGTCTCCACGGACGGCACGGACATCGCCGTGAATTTGGAAACATTCACCGGCACGAACGCGCAAATCAAGACCGAAAAAGGCGCGATTCAGATAGGTGCGGTAAAGGGCTCCAACAATACCCTGCAAGCCGCAAGCACATTGCAGGTGAAGACGGCGGTTTCCGGTTCAGGCCACACCTTCCTTGCCGTGGACAGTGTCACATTCTCCGGCAGCGCCGATCTGGAAGCCGCAACCATTCATGCGCCGAAAGTGACTTGGGAGAACGGCGCAACACTCTCCGGCCTGACCCTGACCGGGGCAAAGGAAACTGACAGCGCGCAGGTTACCGTGGGGGGCTCGCTGGTCCTGAAAGACAACAGCAGCGTGACGGGCGACGTGACCATCGATGTCTCGAACGCCAAGGTTACGGTGGACACCTCCACCGTAACCGGCACGGTGGGCGGAACCAGTGCGATAAAACTCGAACTCAACTACGGCACCATCGGCGGCGTGGGGAAGCTTACCAGCCTGACATCCTCCGGCGACTCCGGCATCGCCGGACTGATCGGCGCGCTGATGATTACCTCAGGCCTCACCCTGGAGGGCGGGGAACTGACGCTTAGCGCGCAAACGCAATCGGGCAGCACCACGGGCCAGGCCATGACCAACGCGCTCACAGTTACGGAAACCTCCCGGCTCAATGCCGACGTGAGCCTGGCTGCCACCATATCCTCGTTAAACCTTACCTTGGATGCGGCGAACACCGTCAACCCGCTCTTGACCGTGAACGGGCAAATTACCTCGAGCAGCACGTCCGTCAGGATCAACTTGGAAGGGAACGAAAGCGTGGAGGGCGGGCAGAAGTACGCCCTCATAGCCATGTCCGGTGAACAACCGGCGGATTTCTGGACGAGCGCGAAGAGAAAGCAATTCAGCGGCTTGGGTGCGACAGCGAAAGATTTTTTCTGGGAAAACGGCATCCTCTACTACCAGAACGGCACCGAATTGAAAACGGCCACCTGGACTCCCGGCGAGAACCGCCTGTGGAACACCGTGGACCAGAACTGGACCCAGGACGGCCACAGGTACCGCTACAAGGACGGGGTTGACGTGGTGTTCAACAACACGGGCGAGGGAGGCGCGGTGGAGCTGGAGGGCGAGCTTGCGCCCAAGGACGTGCTGGTGGAGGGAACGTGCGACTACACCTTCAAGGGCACCGGCAAGATCACCGGGGCAACCGCGCTTACCAAGAACGGCTCCGGCACACTCACCATCGAGAATGCCAACACCTACTCCGGCGGCACCTTCATCAAGGCCGGCACGCTGGTAATGGCAGATGCCCGGGCCCTGGGCACCGGCACCGTCACCATAGAGGGCGGCACGCTCCAGCTGAGCCACGCCGGCAAAACCCCGGAATTCAGCTCCGTCACCCTGGCGGGCGGCACGCTGAAGCTCTCCGAAGGCCGAAAGAACTTTGCCCTCACGGTGACCGGAACGGACAACCGCATGGAGGGTGATTGGAACAATGCCTTCACCGGTGCAGTTACCCTGGAGGCGGGGAGCCACCTGGTATCCGCAGGCAGCATGGCAAGCTGGGACGGCCCACGCGAGATTGTGATGAAGGACGGCTCCACGCTGGAGATGGACACGCACATGGACATCTGGATCAACGACATCACCAATCTCACCGTGGAGGGTGAGGCCACCATGGTCAACGCCTTCCTCCGCATCAACCCCTACACCAACGGCGGCGTGTACACGCTGGACAACGGTGTGGAGAACCTCAAGGGCGAAGGCGTGACCGCCTACTGCCTGGACGGCAGCACCTTCAACCTCAACGGCAAGGCCACCAACCTGGGCATCATTGTGTGGAATGCCCAGCCCAACAAGGACAACACCGTCATGGGCGGGGTGGTTGACACCCAGGTGGATATCCACAAAGACTCCCGCCTCACCCTTTCGGATGTGGTAATCGGGGATAAGGCCACCTTCCTCATGGGAGACGGTGCGTACCTGGATATGGGAGGCAGCTTTACCAAGAGGGTACGGCTGAGCGCGTTTTCCTTCACGGGCGCAAGCGTCACGATAGACAATGGCAAGCTGCTTGTGGCAGACGGCGAGAGCGTGCAGCTCCGCACGCAACTGCTGGGCACCGCAACCATCTCCCTGGGCAAGGAGGCCAACCTGGATTTGAACGGCTACACCCTGGCCGGCAGCAAAATCGAATTGGCCGACGATTCCGCCACCGTCAGCGGCGGCAAGTTCTCCGGAGACGTGACGGTGAAGTCCGGCAAGACGCTCCGCCTGGGCGTCGAGCAGAGCATTGCGGGTGGCGTTAAGCTGGAGAAATCCACCTCCACCCTGAGCCTCGGCTCCGACTGCAGCGTGGAGGGAGCCATTAGCGGCAGCGGCACCATCATGAAGGAGGGCATCGGCACCTCCGCCCTTTCCGGCTCCTCGCTGCAGAGCTTCACCGGCTCCCTGGAGGTGCAGGGCGGCATCCTCAACCTCTTGAACGCCGCCAGCGTCAACGTGCAGGATGTCACCATCCAAAACGGCACACTCGGCGTGTACTCGGGCGAATCTGCCAACGAGGCCAACGAGGCCACGCTCACCATCAAGGGCTCCAAGTCCCTCGCCGCCGGCCCCGACGCCGCGCTGAACGCCAACCTGGTGATGGAGGGCGGCTCCACCCTGGATGTCCGCAACACCAACGGCGCGGGCCTGCTCATGGGCAGCACCGTCACGCTCAGCACGGGCATGACGCTCAACGACTACTCCGCCGACTGGGCCACCTGGAAGGACGGCACCAAGTACGTGCTCTTCACCGGCGTGGACGGCCTGGATATCGGCGGCGGCATGATGACCGGCACCCTGGACTACACCCAGTGGGTGGATGCCAAGGAGTATTTCACCAACATCGAGGAATCCAACCGCTACTTCCTCTGCTACGGCGGCGCGCCCGCCCAGAACGCCAAGGGCATCCTCACCGCGGTGAACGACGGCTCCAACGTGGGCATGGTCTACATCATGACCATGCCGGAACCCACCACAAGCACCCTCAGCCTGCTGGCGCTTGCCGCCCTGGCGGCAAGACGCCGCAAGGACTAATTTACAATCTACAATTGACGATTTACAATTTGTAAGTTAGGCGCGCGTTGCGCGCGTGAAATGGCCGCCCCGCCAGGCCAAACGGCCAGGCGGGGCGGTTTTGTATTGGCATGGCGGTGTGGATTCGGGGTCGATTTGCATACCAATCACCCCTTGGCTACGCTGAATCATAAAATTTGGCGGAGTACCGGAAAAACATCGGGATAAGCTTGCGGAACGCGCGCGGAGGTGGTACAATTCCCGCCGAGCCGATGGGCTTCGTTTTTTAACCACAAACATTACGACTATGTCACTCGAATCATTCTTCAATCCGAAGAGCATTGCAGTGGTCGGCGTGTCCGACAATCCCTCCAAGCTTGGCGCGGTGGTGTTCAACAACATCATCGAAGCGGGCTATACCGGCAAGCTGTACGGCGTGAATCCCAAGCTGGACGGCCAGGAAGTGTACGGCAAGCCGTGCTACGCGAGCGTGGACAAGCTGCCGGAGGCCATGGACCTGGTGGTCATCCTGGTGCCGGCGCGCTTCACGGAGCCAGTGATTGACGCCTGCATCGTGAACCACACCAAGAACATCTCCATCATCACCGCCGGATTCGGCGAGGTGGGCGAGAAGGAGCTGGAGCAGCGCATCGCCACCAAGTGCCTGGACAACGGCATCAGCCTGCTGGGCCCGAACTGCCTGGGCCACATCTCCACCCCCCACAACCTCAACGCCTCCTTCGGCGACACCCCGCTCAAGGGCAAGGTGGCCTTCATCTCCCAGTCCGGCGCGTACTGCTCCGCCATCATGGACTGGGCCGCCGGCAAGAACATCGGCTTCTCCCACTTCATCTCCATCGGCAACAAGGCCGCCATGGGTGAGGATATCCTCCTGGACGCCCTCAAGGACGACCCCGACACCAACGCCTTCGTCTTCTACCTGGAGTCCCTCAAGAACGGCAAGAACTTCCTGAAGGTGCTCAAGGAGGTGTCCGACACCAAGCCCTGCGTGATCATGGAGCCGGGCAAGAGCGCGAAGGCGCAGGCGGCCTCCCTGTCCCACACGGGATCCCTGGCGCCGAACTACCGCGTGCTGGAGATTGCGCTGCAGGGCGCGGGCGCCATCCAGGCGTACAACGACCGCGAGCTGTTCGGCCTGCTGGAGATTCTCCAGTACTGCCACCACAATGATTTCGGCGGCCAGGTGGCCGTGCTCACCAACGCCGGCGGCGTGGGCGTGCTCACCTCCGACCTGTGCGAGGACGCCGGGCTGGACATCGCCCGCCCGAGCGAGAAGACCATCGAAGAGCTCAAAGCCAACCTCACCGCGGAGGCCTCCGTGGGCAACCCCATCGACGTGGTGGGCGACGCCCTGGCCGACCGCTATGAGAAGGCCCTGCGCGTGCTCTGCGAGAGCAAGGAGTACAAGAACATCCTCGTGCTGCTCACCCCGCAGCGCGTCACCGATCCCACCGGCACCGCAGAGGCCATCGTCAAGCTCGCCCCGCAGTACCCGGACATCAACATCTACGCCGTCTTCGTGGGCGGTGCCCGCGTGGAGGAGGGCCGCGAGATCCTGCGCAAGAACCACATCCTCACCTACGAGTACCCGTCCGACGTGGTGCGCCTGCTCGGCCTGCTGAAGGCCCAGATGGCCTACCGCGGCAAGAAGCTCGCCACCGCAGAGGTGCACGAGCTCCCCGCAGACCTCAAGAAGCAGGTCACCGACGCCAAGGAGGCAGGCCTCGCCTCTCTCCCGCAGGTCACCGTCAACGCCCTCATGGCCCACTACGGCATCGACTTCCCGAAGAGCGGCAACTACACCGACAAGGCGGAAGCCCTGGCCTTCTGCAAGACCATCTTCCCGAACGCCGTGGTGCTCAAGCTCTCCGCCCCGGACGCCCTGCACAAGACCGAGATGAAGGGCATCTACCTGAACGTGAACGACGAGGCTTCCTTCGAGGAGGCTTGGAACGGCCTCTGGGGCTCCATTGAGAAGTTCCAGCTCAAGGGCGCTTCCGTCCTCATCCAGGAGATGATCACCAAGGCCACCGAGACCATCATCGGTGTCAACAGCGACAAGAACTTCGGCCGCGTCATGGTCTTCGGCACCGGCGGCATCTACACCGAGGTCATGCGCGACACCACCATGCGCATCCTGCCCTCCGACGACTTCGCGGAGATGATCAAGGAGACCAAGGTGGGCAAGATCCTCAACGGCGTGCGCGGCGAGGCCCCCAAGGCCGTCGGCCCCCTGGCGGACACCCTCCGCAAGGTCCAGCAGCTCGTGCTGGAGGTGCCGGAAATCACCGCCATCGACGGCAACCCGGTGCTCGTGACCGCGGACCGCGCGGTTGTGGTGGACTTCAAGATGCTGCTCAAGTAAGGCGCATCCCGCCATTCACCTTCAAGGCGCCTTCCCGTTTCTGCGGGAAGGCGCCTTTTTCTCATTGACTCCGTGCGGCGCGTGTGCCAAGATACCGGGGTTATGTTAAAAGGAATCTCCCCCGCCGTTTCCCCGGATATGCTCAAGGTCCTCTGCGAAATGGGCCATGGCGACGAAATCGTCATCTCCGACGCCCATTTCCCCGGCCACACGTTCAACGAGAAGGTGCTGCGCGCGGACGGCATCGGCGCGGACACGCTGCTGGCCGGGTTCCGCCCGCTGCTGGAGCTGGACAGCTACGCCACACCCGTGATCATGATGGATGCCGTGCCCGGCGACACGCTGGACCCCGCCGTGGAGGCCAAGTACCGCAAGGCCCTCGGCTACGGGGGCGAGATCGAGCGCATGGAGCGGTACGCCTTCTACGAGCGCGCCAAGAAGGCATACGCCGTCATTATCAGCGGTGAGACCGCCAAGTACGGCAACATCATCCTGAAGAAGGGAGTCACGCCCATCGGCTGACGCCGATGGGATTTACGATTTACAATTGACGATTTACAATTGGGAAAGTTCGGCGCGCCCTGCGCGCGGGATACGGGCTTTCCCACCCCACAAGCTATGTACCGGATATGCAAGCGGATTGAGCTGGAGAGCGGGCACCTGCTCTCCAAGCACCCCGGCAACTGCCAGTTCCCGCACGGCCACACACGCAGCGTGGAGCTGGTGTTCGCCGCGGATTCCCTGGATTCCCACGAGATGGTGCTGGATTTCAAGGCCGTGCAGGAGATGGTGGGCGAATTCCTCCGCCAGTTCGACCACGCCCTCTGCATGAACACAGACGACCCCAACTACGCCCACTTCCGCGCCGTGTACGGGGAGCGCATCATCCCCTTCGAGCATTCCGACCCCACCAGCGAGGCCATGGCCAAGACCGTGTTCGACCACGCCCGCCGAGCCCTGGAGGAAGCCAAGCGCGGCGCCGGCTCCTACCCGGTGCGCGATTGCGTGCGCCTGGAGCGCGTGCGCGTCTGGGAAACAAGCTCCTCATGGGCAGAGTTCGGGGAGCCCTGACGCCCCGCCCGCCGTTTCCCTCACGTTTGACGCCAAACGGCAAATGCGTGCTTGACACCCCGCGCGCATTGGCGTATAGGGTGTGGTATGAACGCGAAAGCACTCGTCGCCTTGCTGGGGCTCACCGCCCTGGGAACCCTTCCGGCCCTTGCCGAATCCGCCGCGCCCGCAGCAGTTGCCACAGAGTCGGCCAGGCTGCCGAAATCCGTGATGTCCGCGCTGGACAAGGGAGACTTCAACGCCGTGCGCACCGCGCTGCTGGCGGAGCTCAAGCAGATGGGCGTGCCGGAGAGCCGCGCCGGGCTGGAGCTGAAGGATGCCCGCCCCTCCGCGAACGACGATGCGGTGAACGCGCTGTGCATGGCGCTGGAGGTGGTGGACTGCACGTCCCCGGAGGTGCTCAATGAATTTGCCAAGGACAAGGACCACCAAAAATTCCTGAAGGCCTTTTTCTCGGATGCGGAGTGGCAGGAGATTTACCTGGGCTGCGGCCTGGTGCCGTACCACAACGACTGGGGCGTGCGCATCCTCTACGATGTGTGGAAGGAGGAGAAGGGCGCGGTGAAGAACAAGCCGCTCGCCGTGGCGCTGGCCTCCTGCTGGGGCGGCGGCGAGACCTGGCGTGATGTCCCCATCCAGAAGAAGGACCCCGCCAAGTACAACCCCGTGCGCCGGTACAAGTATTTCCAGCGCCAGCAGGCCAAGGGCGTACTCTACCCCGGCTTCCGCAAGCTCAAGGCCTGGGAGCTCCGATTCGTGGTGGCCATCCCCCAGCAGGACTGGGACGACGAGTCATACGAGTGGGCCTTCAAGCACGTCAACATGCCCTGGGACCAGTACGGCTGGGCCTGCTGGCACGCTCCGTACACCGACCCCTCGAAGTTCGGCGACAGCGTGCAGAGCGGCGAGTACAACCTGCCGTTCAGCGATGAGAGCTGGGCGGAGGCCACACAGCGCAACGGCGGCGTGTGCGGCGCCCTCTCCCACTTCGGCACCGTGGCCGCCATGGCTCACGGCATCCCCGCCTACACCGTCGGCCAGCCCGGACACTGCGCCTACGCCGTGCGCCTGAAGCGCGGCGAGTGGACCGGCGGATTCGGCGGGCCGGACGGCGGCATGCACAACTACATCTTCGGCAACCAGGCCCCCACCTCGTACAACCTCATGGAGGCCGTCTTCAAGGACGACTCAAAAATCGCCCGCGCCTACCGCGCCAGCTTCCGCGCCCGCGCGCTGGAGGATTTGGGGCAGGACCAGGCGGCCATCGCCGCATGGCGGGAGGCGCTGGACGCCTCGCCCATGCACCCGTTCTTCCGCAAGGCCCTGCACTCCCTCCTGGTGAAGACCGGCATGGGCCCCAAGGAGTGCCTGGACTACCTCATGGAAACCCTGCCCAAGTACAAGGGACACGGCGTGGCCGCTTGCAACATGATGGACGACCTCAACGGCCCCATCGCCGCCATGGACGACGCATCCAAGCTCAAGCTCTTCGCGGAGGTCCACCGCATCGTGGCGGAAACGCCCGCCTCCTGGGCCGTGAAGAGCGAGGACACCATCAGCCGCCAGTTCTCCATGCTCCAGTCGGAGGAGGCCAAGCAGCAGCTGCTCGCGGAGGCCTTCGCCGCCTACATGGGCGCCGGTGACGGCACCATCTTCGGCCAAATCCTGGAATGGGCCGTGAAGACCTACGTGCAGAGCGGGCGCGACGACGTGTTCAACAAGGCCTTCGCCGCTGCCACCTCCAAGGCGGCCGGCGCCGCCACGGGTGAGCGCGCCAAGAAGATGAGCCAGGCGTACGGCAAGGCCATCGTGGCCGCGGAGCAGGCGCGCTCCGCCGCCGCGTTCTCCGCTCTCTCCGCCGCCGCCATGAAGACCTGCCCGCCGGATGTGCGCCCGCCCAAGCTGCAGGCACAGCTGCCGGGCAAGCTCGGCAAGGGCGTGCTCTTCCGCATGTCCACCACCAGCGGGTTCGACGACCCCGTGGCGCACTCCCTGGTACTCACCCCGCAGGGCGGCCGCTGCCACACCGACCGCGAGGCGCACCCCCACATGATCGTGGAGCTGGACGCCAAGGCCACCGTCACGGGCTGCCTGGTCCACAAGGTGCCCGGGAACGAGGGCCGCATGAAGCGCGCCAAGATTTCCACCAGCACGGACGGCGCCACCTGGTTCGACCAGGAGAAGACCGACAACATGCCCGCCGAGTGGGTGGTGAAGTTCAAGCCCGGCACCCAGGCCAAGTGGGTGCGCATCGAGTTCGACAACCCGCAGCCGGAGTTCGCCCACATCTCACACTTCCTCATCTTCACCAAATAAGGAGACACCGCCATGAGCATTCGTTCCATCACCTTCAGCCTCCTCCTCGCCGCGCTGGCCCCCGCTTTCGCCGCCACCGTGTCCTTCCCGGATTTCCACCAGGCCAAGCAGCAGGCAAAGACAGACAACGAACCCCTCCTCATCCTCTGGTACGGGTCCGACTGGATGCAGGACTGCGCCTCCGTGGTCCAGGCCTGGGAGAAATTCGCCAACGACGGCAAGCTCCCCATCGTCTTCGGCCAGTACAACGACAAGACCGGCCAGACCAGCGACGACCGCCGCAAGAACCAGAATGAAATCGGCATCGAGCAGTACGACCTGCCCGCCGCCGTCCTCCTGGCGCCAGACGGCACGCTCATGGCCACCTGGAACGGCAAGGACGTCCGCAAGCCGGAGGGGCTCGCCAAGGACGTGGCCGCGCTCATCCCCAAGGCCCAGCAGTTCATGAAGCTCGCCGCCACCGCGCGCGACCGCGGCGGCGTGGAGGGCGCGCAGGCCGCCGGCGCCGCACTCAAGCTCATCCCATACGCGGACGCCCGCCGCCACAAGGAGCTCACCGGCATCATCAACAGGAAGGACCCCGACAACAAGACCGGCATGCGCGCCCTTTTCGCCATGGACCACCAGGCCATGTACAAGGAGATCAACAACATCCTCAACGGCGGGCCCGACGGCAAGCTCAAGGACGGCGCACGCAAATTCGACGAGGCCGCGCGATACGTGCAGGCCACCATGCGCAACTCGGGCATCGAGAAGGGCAACAAGGCCCTCACGGAAACCCGCCAGCAGTGGCTCGCGGGACTCGCCTACGTCTACCGCGAGAAGTTCAAGGCCACCAAGGACGAGAAGGACCGCAAGCGCCTACTCGACACCCTCGCCGCCTGTGTGAAGCTCAACCCCAAGAGCCAGTACGGCATCGGCGCCGCCAAGTACCACCACTACTGGGACCCCAAGTCCTTCACCGTCATCGACAACATGTTCTACAACCCCGGCGACCAGACCCACAACTTCGAGAAGGACTGGCACGTGCTGGTGACCAAGGGCATGGACGGCTCCGGCACCTACGAGTTTGAGCTCGTTCCCCGCGAGAACGGCCGCCTCATCACCCGCAACTTCCGCCTCGTCGTCAACGGCAGGGAAGTAGCCAAGGCCGACGCCGCACCCAACCAGGACACCAAGAAGGTCACCTTCAAAGTCCCCGCCGTCAAGAAGAGCGACAAGGTGGAGGTTTGGCTCACCGCCGAATGCCGTGACGGCTGGTTCGGCTGCTCCGGCGAAATCAAAATGACCAAAATCCGCTGACCCGCCGCGCTGCGTTTCAGCATTCCGCCAATTCGGCTGCAACTTGGCTGATGGCGAAGAGCGGGATGTCCAGGATGGCGCATTCCCGCGGGTGCCCCGGGGAATCCGTGTAGGGGTAGGGGTTGCGCTCGTAGCCGTGCATGGAGGTGCGGGCGATGACGGTTGGGGAGAAGCGGCGGCAGTAGCTGCGCAGGCTCTTGGCGGTCAGGTTGCGCTCCGCCTTGACCTCCAGCGGCACCACGCCGCGCGCCGTCTCCAGCAGGAAATCGATTTCCGCCTGCGATTTCTCCGCCAGCCAGAAGTAGGGTTCCTGCGCGCATTCCGCGAGCAGCTGCTGGTGGACGTACTGCTCCGTGAGTGCGCCCTTGAACTGCTTGAACACGCCGTTCCTCTCCACCACCACGGCGGAATCCAGCTTGGATTGCGCGGCCAGCAAACCCACGTCCAGGTGGTACAGGCGGAACTGGGCGTCCTTGTTGCCCGCCAGCGGCAGCTCCGGCTTGCGGACGTTCCATGAGGCGTGCAGCAGCCCTGCATCCAGCAGCCATTGGATGGGCGCGCGGTAGGCGGTGGTTTTGTCCCTTGTATTGACCTCCGCCAGCACGAAGCGCCGGTTGTCTGCCAGCTGCGTGGGAACGGAATCCCACACGGCGGCAATCCGCGGCTGGTCCACGCCCGGCGCGTGCTTGCTGAAATCCGCGCGGTAGTCCTCCAGCAGGGAGAGCTGGACCTCCCGCACCGCGGTGAACTGCCCGGTGTTCAGGTAGGCGTTCACGGCCTCCGGCATGCCGCCGATGTAGTAGTAGTACCGCAGCATGTCCTCGTAGGTGTTGCGGAAGCGCATGATGGTTTCCCAGTCGCGTTGTCGCAGCAGCTCCGCAAAGCGCCCGTTGCCCGTGGCGGACAGGAATTCCGTGTAGCTGAGGGGGTGGAGCATCAGGCGGTCCACCTTGCCCACGGGGAATCCCACGCCGTGGTGCAGCTCCACGCCCAGCAGGGACCCGGCGGCGATGATGTGCTGTTCCCGCGCCTCCTCGCAAAAGTATTTCAGCGCGGTGAGCGCGGCGGGGCAGTCCTGTATCTCGTCCAGGATAATCAGCGTCTCGCCCGCCTCCACCGGAACGCCCGTGGACAGCTGAATCTCGTTCAGCAGGCGCTTCACGTTGAAATCCCGCCCAAAGCTTTCCCTCAGCGCCGCATCCTTGTCGAAACGCACATACGCCATCCGGCGGTAGTGCTTTTGGGCGAATTCCTGCGCCAGCCAGGTCTTGCCGACCTGCCGCGCGCCCTGCAGGAGCAGGGGCTTGCGCCGCGGGTTGGCTTTCCACGCTTCCAGCCTGGTGATGCCGTTTCGTTCCATGGTGTCTCCTTTCGGAAAACCATGCTACACCATAAAACACTGTCTGTCAATGGCAATTTTCCAAATTCGAGGGAGATTTAGAGCATTTTCTTCCCAAAGTCGAAGGAGATTTGACTCATTCCTTCCCCAAATTCGAGGGAGATTTGGTGCATTCTCTCCCAAAATTCGAAGGAGATTGCCCACAAAAGCCATCTTGCCAGGTTTGACGGCCAGCGGGGCAGGGGGCGGGTGGAGCGGGGTGCGGTCTGGGAAAATCTGAAATCTGAGAATTCGGCTGCACGAGACCCAAAGAAATTTGGAGAAAGGCGTTCCGCCTACGCCCTGCAGGCTACGGCGTGACAAGGATTGGTATGCAATGATTGGCGCGAACGAGCGTGGTTGGTAGGCGGGCGGATTCGGGGGCGGTTTGCATACCAAAGCCGCCGACGGCCCCCGAAGGGGCGCGCCGCATGCGGCGCGGTAAGGTGGATTGGACAAACCGCGAAGCGCGTTTGCCCCCGAAGGGGGTGAGGGCGCGATGGGGCGCGTCAGAATCAACCACGCCCGTTTATGCCAATGGCGGCCCGGTGGTGCGCTGGCGCGTGCCCGCTCTATTTCATGCGGACGCGCTTCGGCAAACGCTCCACGTCCAGCGCCTGGCCCACCTCGTCGTGGCTCAGGTCCACCGCCTCGCGCAGCAGGGGCAGCATGCCCAGCGCATGCAGCACCGCCGCATAGCTCCCCATGCTCACGCTCCCGTCGCCACGCTCAATCCGCGTCAGCGTCGCGCGCGATATCATCGCGCGCTCAGCCACCAGCGCCATCGTCAAGCGCCGCCGCCGCCGCGCGTCGCGGATATCGCGCCCCACCTTCCGCAGCGCTGCTGCCACCCCCGCCGGTATCGGCCATTTGCCTTTCATGCGTGCCATTATGTACTATATACGACGCATAAGCAAGCATTATGTTGCAGGTATGATACATTTCATGCATCGGCCGCGCGGGTATCGGCAAAAAATTGGGCACTGCGCCAAATTTTATGGGTGGACATAATTGCCTGGAATACACGCTCGGAGAGGAGCAAGCGTTGGTGCCCCGAACCACCCCGGCAAGCGGGGTTATGGGGATTGGTTGACATGCGGGGACACCCCACAGGTTGACACCATGTGGCTACGCATAGGAGAACACCGCCCCCTGCCTTGCGGCAGGGTGGGGTTCAATGTTAACGCGCCTGTCGGCGCGTGGAATCATGTTTCATCTGGCGGAGCGCCAGATGAAACTCATCCGCAACCGCGCCGGATGGCGCGGCTGAATACAAGCGCCCCACCCGAAGGGGGCGGCGCAATCTTATATGTAGCCACACGGTGTCAACCTGTGGGGTGTCCCCCTCCGCATGCCAATCCCCATAACTCCGCCCGTCAGGGCCGGAGTGGTTCGTGGCACTATGGGTTGCATCTCTCATGCGCTCGTTGGCACCAACCATTGCATACTCAAAGGCCGCGCTGAATCATAAAATCTGGCGGAGCACCAAATTTTCCGTCATCGTGGCATTTTTTGTTGTGCAGGGGCGGGGCAGGGTGCTTAATGGGGGTGTATGAAACTTCCAAGGGGAATCGACCGCAAGACCATCACGGCGTTTATCGTGGCCATGGTGGTGCTGGTGGGCGCGGGGGCGGTGCGCAGCCACCTCCGGCACGAGGCGCAGGCCGTCGGGCCCGGTGTCGCGGGCGAACTCTCGCCCCTGCTGGACGACCATTCCGTGCGCACGGAAGAGGATATCCTGAAGGACAACACCGTGGACAGTCGGTGTGCATGCGATGCGAAGGACCTGGGGGCGACCGTGAAGCGCGTGGCAGAGGAATTCGCGCAGCGGCATTATGGCTCCCATCTTGCAGAAATCCGCGTCTCCGGCTTGTCCAAGCCCGTGTATTTCGAGATGACCAGCCACGGCAACGGGGGCCTCTGCGTCCCGAACAGCCTGGGGTGGTACGAGGATTTCAAGGTGTATGACCAGCACGACGACGGTCGTCTCTTTGACCCGCCCGTGGCGGATATCAAGATGAGCGAGCCCGGCGCCGACGGCTCCTACAGAATCGACATAGAGGCGAACGTCCGGGAGGCTGACGGCCACAGCATCCGGACAACGCAGAGCTTCACCGACGGCGGGTCCGGCGGCAAGGGGTAACCCCCGCGGCTCCATAAGGGCACTGCCGCCTATCCCCACCCCCGCATTCAAGAAGCCCCGCACGGCATCAACCGTGCGGGGCTTGATAATCTTGTGCCGGAGGCACCTAACTTACAAATTGTAAATCGTAAATTGTCAATTGTAAATTAGTGGCGGCGGCGGCGGGCTGCAAGCGCCATCAGCGCCAGCAGGCTCAGCGTGCCGGTCGTCGGTTCCGGAACGCGGGTGATACCGAAGGAATCTTTCGTGGCGAAGACCATGTAGTCTCCGCTCTTGAACAGAGTGTTCGTGAAGACGTCCGCGGCATTGGCGCGATGGAGTCCCGGATTGGTGTAGACCAGGTTGGAGCCGTCGCCTGCCATGATGAGGTCAACCCACTGGCCGGAGCCCTCGGGAAGGCCGAGGAGCTCCAGGAAGAGCGCGCTGTCCTCGTCCAAGGTCAGCATGCCTTCCACGCCGAGCGTGGAGGTCATGGTGAGCGTGTCGTTGAACGCGAGCACGACACCGTCCTTGAGATCCAGGTTGGAGTGCAGGATGCTGCCCTCACCGGCGGTCAGGGTTTCCGTGATGGTCACCGTGCCTTCGGCTGCCGCCTGCTCGTCCGACCAGACGGTCATGGTGGCGGCGTCGTCACCGAGGGTGAGGGAGGCGAGCTCCATTTCAGCCTGGTGGAAGGTGGCGGAAGCGTCATCCGCAATGGTCAGGGTGTGGCTGGCCACCTCCTTGTTGAACACGGCCTCGTTCTCCACGGCGATGTGCAACTGCTTCTCCGCGTCAGTCGCATCGTTCACGCCGTTGTTTTCGATGGCGGCGTTGATAACCGTGGCGGCATCCTTGAAGGTAAGGGTGGAGCCGTGGTTGCCGGAGTAGTCGAACGTGCCTTCCCATCCGGAGATGTCACCGGCGAAGGTGACGTTCTCGCGGCGGTCGGTCAGCTTGAACGTGCCGTCGCCTTCCCACTTGCCGTCGAAGGTGATGGTGGGCTGGACGCCAGCCTTGGAGGTGCCCTCGTTCCACTTCCAGGCGATTTGGTCGTTGTCCTCGCCGGGGTTGGTCAGGCGGATGTTGGCAGACTCGCTGCCACCGCCGTTCCAGGCGGAGAGGTAGCCGCCGGTGATGCCGTTCATCTCCACCCAGGAATCACCCTTCCAGAGGTCGGTCAGGGAGGTGTTGCTGAACGCGAAGCCGCCGAGGCTCACAGCGCCGTGCCAGTCATCGCCCAGCTCCACATCGCCGAGGTCGAGATTGCTGCCCGTGGCGTAGGTGCCGGTACCGGCCAGCTTCACGGCCGGGGCCGCGGAGTCCACGGTCACCACCACGCCAGTGTTGATGCTGACGGTGCCGGTGCTCTCTGCGGCGAGCAGGCTGGTGCCCATGGCTCCGTCAACCACCAGCGTGGCACCTTCGGCCACCTTGATGGAGGCCAGTTCCGCGTGCTGCTTGGCCGTGGACAGGGACTCATGGTCGTTGTTGATGTAGTAGTTGGCGTAGTTGACGCCGCTCACAGCTGCCACGCCGGTTTCATCGTTCATGGTCACCGTGGAGGTGCCGTGGGCGAACGTGGCGCCAGTGGTGACGAGCGTGGCGACTTCGGGGGCGATGGTCACCACCGTGACGGTGCCTTCCTCAATGCCGTAGCCGTTGCCGTTAAACTCGCTGCCGCCCTTCTCGTAGCCGGTCACATCAAACACGCCGTAAAGGCCGCTGATGTCATAGTTGCCCATCAGGGTGAGCGTGCCGGCCCGCAGGTCGATGACATCGCCCAGGCTGGCGGTTCCCGTCGGGGTGTTGATGACGGCATCGCCTTCGCCGGCCTTGACGTAGCCGCTGATGATGCCACCATCCTCAAGGGTCATTTCGCCGACAGAGCCGTTCTCACCCACGGAGATGGAGCCGCCTTCGCCGACGCTCACGCTCACAGCCGCGCTGTTGAGCGTGACGGCGTGCGTGCCGGCATCCACCGTCACGTTGTTCAGCGTGTTGCCGATGGTGACATCAGCCGTGGCGGTGATGGCGGCGTTGGCGATGGTGAAGTTCGCCTTGCCCGTACCGTAGTAATCGTTGCTGTCGCTGGTGATGAGCGCATCCTCGCTGGGAGCCGTGATGGAGAGCCCGGCGATGTTGAATGTGCCGCCTTCCTCCACCTCAATCTTGGAGGTGGAGCACAGCCACAGGGTGGAGTTCGCGTTCAGCACGCTGCCGTCGGACACACGAAGGGTGCCGGTGGACTGGTCGGCGTTGGAGAGATCCAGGGAGCTGCCGCTCACGTTCACGGTGCCGATGAGGTCGACCTGGCCGGAACGGACAGCGAGACCATTGAGGGTGGATTCCTGCTCGGCGGTGACGGAGATTTCACCATCGACGCGAACCGTGCCGGAGATGGAGCCGCCGTTCAGGATGATGTTGGCTGCCAGCAGGGAGTTCTCGCCATCGATGAACTCGATGTTGCCCTCCTTCACCTCAATCGTGCCGGAGGTGACATTCGTGTTGCGGAAACCGATGCTGTTGGCGCCCGTCTTCGTCAGCTTGCGGCCGTTGAGGGTGGCGAAGGTGTTGTCGAAGCCCGCGCCCAGCAGGAAGAAGTTGCTGGTGCCGCCGATGGTGGAATCCTCCGTCAGAATCAGGCCGACGGTCTGCATGCTGTTGGCGCCGATGGCACCGCCAGTGTTCACGAGGCTGCCGCCGTTGAGGGTGTAGACGTAGGAGAGGTCGGACTTGCCGTTGAGGTCAATGGTGCCGCCTTCGTTGATGGTGATGGTCTTGTCCGGTGCGGGAGCGGCCTGGCCCTTGGCGTGGTTGCCGTTGAACTCGCCCAGGACCTTCTTCCTGTCGCCGGTGTCCAGCTTCAAGATGCCCTTGTCCACCACCAGGTTGCCTCTGAAGGTGTTGTCACCCTGCAGGGCGACCTCGTGACCGGCGGCGCTGATGGTGAGCGTCTTGCCGTCGGTAAGACCGGCCAGGGAGGTGATGGTGACATCCTCCGTGGCAGCGATGGTGGTGTTGTCCGCGCCCTCAACCACGGCCACAGCCATGCTGGTGGCGGCGTCCATGTTGATGGTGGTGTCGGCGGAAAGGACAACGCTCCCCACTTCCGGATGCGTCAGGGCCGTGGAAATCAATTCCGAGCCGCTCCTCACATAGAAGGCGGAGTAGTCCACCGTTGCAGCCACCGTGTACTTGCCCTCATGCACGTCGGCGGTCACGTTATCGCCGTGGTAGGTAATCACCGCAGCTTCATCGAGGGTGACGTTGTCGCCGGTGTAGATGGTGATGAGGCCGCTGGACTCGAGGAAGCCGTTGCCATCCGTCTGGCCGCCGACGTAGCGCTCGCCGAGCTCGCCTGTGTTGCCGGTGATGTCAATGGCGCCGGCCAGCACGAGCGCGCCTTCGCCGGTCTGGGCGATGGTGCCGTTGGCGGTCAGGGCGCCGCTCAGCGTCAGAGTCTTGCCGCTATCGCCGGTCTTGACGGTCACGCCCCCCAGGGTCATGGCCTTGGCGATGTTCGCCGTGGTGGCCGCGCCCTTGTAGTAGGCTTCCAGGGTGGCGCCGTCCGCCAGGGAGACGATCATGGTGTCGCTGTTCTTGGTCTCGTCGGTGTTGTAGGTGGTGCCGGTGGCCAGGGTGGCACCGCCCGCCACGTTGATGGTGATGGCATTGTCGTTGTAGTTGCCGCGGTTCAGACCGTCGCGCATCTCCAGGCGGCCGCCCTCGTACACGTTGATGGTGCCCGTGCCGTCGCAGGAGGATACCACCACATCGGAAATGAGCGTGCCGTACACGTTCACCACGTTGGCAGCGCTCCAGTGGGAGAGCGAGAAGGAGCCGTTCATGCGGGAGGCCTGGTCCTTGCCCACCAGCGTGCCCTCAATGTGCAGGGTTGCCCCCTCCAGAACGTCCACCGTGGAGACCTGCTGGCCCGTTTGGGAGAGGCGCAGGTTCTGCACCGCGTGCTCGGTCTCGCCGCCGTAGATCACCTTGCCGCCGGTGAGCTGCACGGTGCCGTTGTCGGTGGCGTTCTCAAAGGTGATCTTGCCGTTGCCCCCGGAAATCACCACCGTTTCGATGGCCAGCGTGCCTTCACCGGTGGTAATGGTGCCCAGGTCCGTGTTGCTGGCCGTAACGGTATCCAAGGCCAGGCGGGCGTCCTTGTTGATGGCAATCTCGCCGTTGTTCGTCAGGTTGGAGATGCTGGTGGTGCCGACGCCGTCCAGCGTCAGCTTCTTGCCTGCGGCCACCGTCATGGATGCCACGGTCAAGCTACCCGTGTCGGACACGGCGAAGGTGTAGCTGTCGTTCACGCTCACCTCGCCGGCCAGAATATTCTCGCTCACGGTCACCGCCTTGGCGGCCGCGTCCGTGCCGAATATTACAATGGTGTCCTCAGCCGACTTGTAGTAGGCCGGCGCATCCTTGATCGTCCAGTTCTGGGTCTTGGTGTCCCAAGCGGCCCCGCTTTCAGTACCGGCCCAGACGTATTCGTCGCTGGCCGCTGCGGTACCCGTGGTCACAATGGAGAGGTAGGGGGCGTACTGCGAATTCTGGGGAGTGAGGTTGAGATTTTTAGAGTCTCCGAGGAAAGCGCAGGTTGTGTAGTTTGTCGTATTGCCGTGGTTGCGGAGTGTGCTGGCGCCGGCTCTGTAAAGGTCACCGCCGTCACCTGTCCTGACCGTATACCCGACCTCCATCTTTGCATTGGAGGCATCGTAGTAGACGAAGTACAGGGCCGAATTCGTGGACACGGTGGCATCGGTGAACGTCCAGGTGAAGTTTCCGGCACCGGAGGCAGAGTTGGTTGCCAGGGAAAGCACCTCGCCGGTGCTGCTTACCAAGGCCAGGCCGGTACCGCCAGCCGCGGATCCACGGATATTGGAGGTGACGGACTTGAGGGTCACCGTCTCGCAGCCCGCGATGGGAACGCCGGTCGGATCACTGGTGGTGGTCAAGCGGGCACCGGTGAGGGTGCAGGTGAATCCGTTCGCCCAGAAGTTGCTGGCCGACGTAGTCGTGGAGTTGACGGTCGTGAACGTGGCGGACGTTTCTTCGCCGGCGAACGCGGAGCTGCCAACGGCGGTGATGGCTGCGAGGAGCGCAGCCGTGAGCATTTTCGGTAAATGCAGTTTCATAATGGATTGTTTTTATTTGTTCTTTGTTTTCGTATGGAGACGAAAGGCTCTCGGCGCACAGTACGCCTGACGCGGGAGAGTGTACCGCAAAACAGGTGGAGTGGCAAGCCCAAATTTGCAAAAAATTTCAAAATGGGCTGAATTTGGCGAATTTTCAAGTTTTTTGCGTTTGCGCGGCAAGGGGGAAGTACAAAGTACAATGTACAAAGTACAAATCGGGAAGTTTGCGCGCCGATTGGCGGGGGGGGCGGTGGTAATGGGGGTGGTTCCGTCTTCGCGTTCCGCTACGCCGAGACAAGTGGAATGCAAACCCACACCGGCCCACACCGCCGTACGTCCGTCTCCGCGTGGCGCTCCGCGCCCTTGCTACGCCGTGACAGGGCACGGGGGAAGTACAAAGTCAATTATAATTCGACAAAAAATTCAAAAAGGTCGCTTATCTCTGGATAAGC
>JAKSOU010000080.1 GCA_024405435.1 Akkermansia sp.
CGACAGGTCCCGCGAGAGTAGATAGCCGCCAGGGCTAACAAAGGCCGCATGGTTAAAACCATGCGGCCTTTACTTTACCCGGCTGTCTCACTCTCGCGGGACCTGTCGTCCAGCACCGGCCCGCCGCGCAAAGCGCAGCTAACCCGTCCCGCGAGAGACCGCCGCCGACGGCTGTAAGGCGGTGAAGCCAAACCGCGAAGCGAGTTTGCCCGAAGGGCGAGCCACCAATGGGGTGGTGGCGAGGCAAGGTAGCCGCCAGGGCCACGTAGCACCACCCGCGGCACCCCATGCCGCCACTTCCCCACCCCGCGCCGGCACGGCGCGCGAACTCCCCTTATTCAGAATCAGCCTGTTTGTGGTATGATTGCTTGATAATCTCCATGATATCGGGCAATTGACTCGGGTCGGAATAGGTGATGCTTGCTTCGCCGTTCCCCCATCTTCCGAGTTCACTGACATCTTGGCAAATGTGTTGCGGGTCGGATATCTCGCAGTATTTCATGTTAATCGCGAGCCTGAGGGCTTTTTGCTGGACGATTACGTCAACTACATTTGTGTCTGCCTTATAGGCTATGTACAATTTCTTGCAATCACGCTTGATTTCGCTTGAAAGATTAGCAATCTGCTCCTCCAGCAATCTGAAGAGCAGAGAGGTGTGCTCGTTGAAATCATACGAGTCCAAATCATATTGCGGAGTTTCTCCCTTTACGGCTTGGTACTGCTGCAAGACATTTTCAGCGATTGAGGGATATTCCCAGATTTTGATCGCTTCATTCGTGAGCAGGTTTGCCCTTTCCTCAATTTGAGCAAGAGCCCAGTGTTCCTGCTTGACAACATAGCTGTTGAGGCGCAACGCGCTTTCGACAAAACCTCCTTTCATTTCCTTTTTGTCGCTGAAAGGCTTGTCGCTCATCTCGGTATTGTAGGCGGTAAGTGTCAAATTGCCGATTGTGTGCAGCTTGGCTTTATGAATTTCTTTCCAATTGTCACCAAGTTCAGCTCTCCATTCCTTGCTTAGATTGGTGTTTTGCGGCATGATATGCTCGATGGTGTAGTTTTCGATTTGAATGGGAGCCTTGTTGCCGAAATCTTCAATGCTCTTCAATATGTAACTGAGCGTGCGGGTATGGTACAGGTCCCGCGACAGGAATGCTTCTGCAAATTTTTCATCAGTCGGGAATTCTTTATACGAATCCAAAAGCACAAATGCCGCCTTGACGGAATTGAGATAATCATCCTCCCGAATTTGGTTTTTGAACGTGGCGAAAGTTTTGTTGTGGGAATTCGTTGGGATGCCGCAGATGCTGCGCCTGAATACATAGTTGACGCATAGCCGGAGAATTTCTATCAGTTCGGCTTCGGTGATTTTCTGGTTGAAATGGCTATGGTGGATATGCATCAGGAAGGGGAAGGAAACTTCCATTCGAAGGTCTTCGATTTCTTCGTATAAATGCCGGAGAATATCGTTAGAACTGCGTTTATAGATGATGTTCGTGTAGTAGAGCGCGTGATTTTTTATATCCGTACACAATTGCTCGACTTCCTCGTAAGTGGTGTTGGAGGCATACCGCTTGAACTCCTCGTAAACCATGTTTTGCCTGGGAATCCTGCCGAGCTTCATTGTCAAATAGTCGCGAAGGAAGCGGTCTTGCTGGAAAGACTTGTTTTCGTACTCGAACAATCCCTCCATCGGTTCCCATAGTGATTTGTATATGGCGTTTTGCTGCTTGGGTTCAAGCCCCATGAGCACATAGTTCCTAACAAGGTCAGAGGCAGTCAATCCCTTGCCCGTGGAGTTTAGACTTTCGAAGATGGCTTGGGCATCATCGGAGCCTCTTTCGAGAGTAATATTGACAAGAGAAAGCTTGCCTGTGGCTTCATAAATTTTGTCAATGAAGCCGACGTTCGCTTCAATTTTTCCCTTGAAGAAATTGTAGTTTTCAAGCAACTTGGAATGTACGTTGAGAAGTTTGGTCTCGTTTTTAGACACCAAGTGGATAAAAACCTCTTTGTCCGCACCTGTTAGAATGAGTTTGTATTCATCGTCGCCTTCTTCCCCGCTGTTTTTCAGCATGGCCCTGTCGATGCGGCTTGCATCGACTTTTGCGGCGCATCCTGTTTCTTGAAGGTGGTTACGCAGAGCAATCATGAGAAGTGACAGCGTGGTCAAGCGTTGTTGGCCATCGATGAGCATGTATTTCTGCACGCCAGTGGGCATGGCTTTCTCCGCAATGTTGACGATAGAACCCACGAAATGTGATTCCTTGTTCTCGTTTTGCATTTTCACGATATCGTTCCACAGGGTTTCGCATTGCTCGATATCCCAGCTGTAGCTGCGCTGGTAGATTGGCAAGATGAATTGTTTGACGCCATTCAAGATTTCGTAAATGTTGCCTTTATTAACGTTCATGGTTAGCTAAGGTGAATGTGGATAGTCTATCATGGGTGGGCAGGATGTCAAGCTAACGCGTGTGCCTCAATGATTTTTCACGGCAAGGTGTGATTTCGTCTTTGCCCTGTGAACTCGATGTAGCGTGGTTGGTGTGCAATGATTGGTGGTAACGAGCGTGGTTGGTATGCAAACCGAGCCCGAATCCACCCCGCACAAGACGGGGTTCCGTGCCGAACAAATCAACGTGGTTGTCCCCCACCTTTCCAGGTGGGGCTAACCTTGAGGCGCCATCGGAATGGCTCAAATATAGCCGCGCCTGTCGGCGCGGAGACGACAAGTTTCATCTGGCATGCTGCCAGATGAAACTTTGCGCAATGCATGCCCACAGCGCATGTTTTTGGTAACGGTGCGGCATTGCCTCCACCCGCACCCATCGGGTGCGCCTCCGTTCCCCGCGCCGCAAGGCGCGCGAACATGGAGCCATTCCGATGGCGACTCAAGGTTAGCCCCACGCGGAAGCGTGGGGGGTGTCCCCCTCCGCACTTGCACTAACGGAGTCCCGCCGCATGGCGGCGGGGCGGATTAGCACCCCCGCGCGTGATTCCTGCTCCGGGGGGGTGCAAATGGCTTGCGTTGCGGGGAGCGGGGTGGTAGGATGGGGACATGGGCAAGATAGATGACCTTTTTGCGTTTTTGAGTATCCCGAGCGTTTCTGCCGTGGCGGAGTATGCGAAGGATGTGGAGCGGTGCGCGGATTTCCTGGTGGAGAAGCTGAGCTCCCTGGGGTTCGATGCCAAGAAGCATTTGACGGATATCCACCCGATAGTGGTGGCGCACAGTCCGAAGGTGGAGGGTGCGCCGACGGTGGTGATCTATGGGCACTACGATGTGATGCCGGTGGATCCCATCTCCGAGTGGAAGAGCGACCCGTTCAAGCCTGAAATCCGCGACGGCCGCGTGTACGCGCGCGGCGCATCCGACGACAAGGGGGAGATCATGGCGCACATCCTGGGCGCGGAGGAGGTTATCAAGGAGGACGGCGCGCTGCCGCTCAATGTGATTTACCTGCTGGAGGGCGAGGAGGAGCGCGGCAGCGAGAGCCTGTTCAAGTTCATCCGCACGCCGGAGGCCCAGAAGGAGCTGGCGTGCGACGTCATCGTGGTGAGCGACACGGGCATGGCCGCGCCGGACATTCCGTCGTTCTCGTACGGCCTGAAGGGCCTGTGCTGCTTCGAGCTGGAGGTTTCCGCCCCGGCCATGGACCTGCACTCCGGCATTTTCGGCGGCGCGGTGGCCAACCCCATCACCACGCTGTGCGAGATGATTGCCACCACGCACGATGAAAACAACCACGTGACCGTGGAGGGCTTCTACGACGGCGTGCATGAGATCGAGGACTGGGAGCGCGAGAGCTGGCGCCGCGTGCCCGGCATGAGCGATTCCGAGCTGGCGGAGCTCACCGGCGTGCCGCAGCTGCGCACGGAGAAGGGCTTCACCGGCGCGGAGTGCGTGTACGCGCGCCCCACTTTCGAGCTGAACGGCATCTCCGGCGGCTACGAGGGCGAGGGCTCCAAGACGGTCATCCCCACGCACGCGTTCGCCAAGATGAGCTGTCGCCTGGTGCCCGGCCAGGACCCGGAGGCCGTGATGGACAAGGTGGAGGCCCACTTCAAGAAGGTGTGCCCGCCGAGCGTGCGCATGAAGTTCACCCGCCAGCACGCGGGCGACGCCTACCTGAGCGACCCCAACTCCGCGTTCGGCAAGGCGGCGCAGAAGGCGCAGGAGATGACCTTCGGCAACGCGCCCGTGCTGGTGCGCGAGGGCGGCTCCATCCCGATTATCGCGGAGGTTTCCAAGGTGCTCGGCAAGGATGCCCTCTTCCTGGGGCTTGACCTGCCGGACGCCCGCATCCACTCGCCCAACGAGAACATGCGCGTGGAGATTTTCGAGAAGGGAATCGAGATGGCGAAGAATATGCTGCGACTTATGGCGAAAGCGAAGTAATTAGGATTAGGATTAAGATTAGGATTAGGAAGGGGAAGAGATGGCGGCGGCGGTTGAGATAGATTCCGTGCACAAGAGCTTCCCCGGACATTGGGGAAAGGGCGGGGTCTATGCCGTCAAGGGCGTGAGCCTGCGGATTGAGGAGGGCGGCGTGTACGGCCTCATAGGCCCGAACGGCAGTGGCAAGAGCACCATCATGAAAATGCTGGTGGGCCTGCTGCGCCCGGATGCCGGCTCCTGCCGCGTGTTCGGCCACCCCGCCACGGCTTCCGTGAACCGTCGGGAGATTGGCTTCCTACCGGAGAACCCGTACTTCTACAAGTTCCTCACCGGCGCGGAGACCGTGCGCTTCTACGGCCGCCTGTGCGGCTTGCGCGGTGCGGCGCTGCGCGCCCGCGCGGACGAGCTGCTGGAGCTCACGGGGCTGCGCGAGGCCGCGGAACGCCGTCTGGGCGGGTATTCCAAGGGCATGCTGCAGCGCGTGGGGCTGGCGCAGGCCCTGGTGCAGCGTCCGCGCCTGCTGGTGCTGGACGAGCCGACCGCCGGGGTGGACCCGCTCGGCTCCCGCACCATCCGCGATATCATCATGCAGCTGCGGGGGCAGGGCACCACCATCTTCCTTTGCTCCCACTTGCTGGAGCAGGTGCAGGAGGTCTGCGACCGCGTGGGAATCCTCTACCAGGGCAACCTGATTGCGGAGGGTTCCGTGGACGAGCTGACGCGCGATTCCCGCCGCACGGAGGTGACGCTGGCCAACCCCTCGCCGGAGCTGTTGGAGCAGCTGCGCGCCGTGGCGGGGGATGCCTGGGTGGGCACCGCGCCCGCCCGCAATTCCCTGGAGAGCGTGTTCCTGCGCGGCATCCGCGCCAAGCTGGATGAAATGAAGGGGCGTTGATACGGGTGCCGCCGGTGCGGCGCGCCCGCGGAAGCCGGTTAGTTTTCCTCTTCCTCCACCGCGTTCAGCTGCGTGACCGTCATGGCCGGTGCGGGCAGCCCCTTGGCGGGCATGGCCCAGGAAAGTTCGTGCAGTCCCTGTTCCAAACGGTAGAGCACCAGCGCGTGGAAGGTTTCGCCCGGCTTGCCCTCCGCCTGCACGGTGCAGGTGCCGGTCTTGCCGCCCGTGATGAGCTGCCGCCCGTCGTAGTCCGGCACGCTCACCAGGATGGCGTAGATGCCGCGCCGCGGTGCGCGCAGCGCCGTTTCCGCTATGTGGAATCCGTCCCTCTCGTGCCAGCGCGGGGCGTACTCCACGGGGGCGGTGAGCGCGTGCTTCAATCCCGCGCGCGCCGGGCGGTACGCGGCGCGCCGGCGGCATTCCCGCCACCCCGCGCGCATCACCACAATGTTCACCAGAACCGCCACCACAAGCCCCGCCGCCAGCCAGCTGTAGATGGCCACGCGCGCATCCGCCCCGTCGCCCCACACCAGGATGCCCACCAGCGCCAGGCAGTACACCACCGTGAGCACAATGCCCGCGGAAAACCCGAACACCATCCCCGGAAACAGCAGGTACAGCAGCACGTAGCGCAGGAACTTGCCCAGGTTCAGCGGCGTGCTCTTCAGGAACTCGCGCTTGATGACGGCATCGCCCAGCTGCTTGAGCTGCGCCTGCGGGGTGTCTTTGGTTACGGTCATGCCGCGCCCATTATACACGCCGCGGCGGCGGCATGTCAAAAAGTTAAAATTCCCCTTGACAAACCGCGCGGCGTGCGTATAATCCGCTGCGCGCTGCGATGGAAACGCAGCCTACACCGTTATGAAACAAGACATCCATCCCAAGTACAATCCTGTTGTGTTCGTGGACATCACCACGGGCCGCCGCTTCATCTCCCGCTCCACCGCCACGTCCGAAAAGACGGAGGTCATCGACGGTGTGGAGCACTACGTCATCTCCTGCGGCATCACCTCCGATTCCCACCCGTTCTTCACCGGCAAGAACCAGTTCGTGGATACGGAAGGCCGCATCGACAAGTTCCAGAAGCGTTTCGGCAGCGTCCGCCGCGCCAAGAAGCCCGGTCTGGGCAAGTAAGGCAAGAAGGCCAACTCCTTTCCGTCCGCGCCGCATGTGCAGCATGTCGGCGCGGATTTTTTTGTTGACATGCCGCCCGCCATGGGGTAATGTGCAGCCAACCCCTATGATTACCATGACTACCCGTAGAAGAGATATCGATGTCCTGATGGCCATGAGCTCCCCGCGTCAACGCCGCCTGCGTTTCCGCTTCCGCCGTGAGAACCGCCGCCGCCGCCCGCTCAGCCTAGCCGCACTCCTTGCCGCGGGCCTGCAAACCCGGATGCGGGAGCTGGCGGAAAGGCTCGGCGCCAGGCTGCACCTGTACCGCCGGCGCTGGCGCGGCAACGCCTACCGCCGCAATGCGCGCCGCCGCCCGCGCACCGCGCTCCTGTGACGCCCCCGGGCTGCCACCCCCCGCGAAACGCGTTGTTCGCGTTGTTTTTCATAATTGTTAGAAAAATAACGCGAATGGCGCTTGACATCCCGTCCCTGCCGGGTAGAATGCCGGCTCCGCAAACACGAAATCTATGAGAAAAGTAGCATTGATTACCGGCATCACGGGCCAGGACGGATCGTTCCTGGCGGAGTTCCTGATTGAAAAGGGCTACGAGGTCCACGGCGTGCTGCGCCGCTCTTCTTGCTTCAACACCGGGCGCATCGAGCACCTCTACCTCACGGAGTGGGTGCGCGACCAGAAGAAGCCCCGCCACGTGAACCTGCACTACGGCGACATGACGGATTCCTCCTCGCTCATCCGCATCCTGCAGCAGGTGCAGCCCACGGAAATCTACAACCTGGCCGCCCAGAGCCACGTGAAGGTGAGCTTCGACGTGCCGGAGTACACCGCGGAGGCGGACGCCATCGGCACGCTGCGCATTCTGGAGGCTGTGCGCATTTTGGGCATGGAGAAGACCTGCCGCATCTACCAGGCATCCACATCGGAACTGTTCGGCCTGGTGCAGGAGGTGCCGCAGAAGGAGACCACGCCGTTCTACCCGCGCTCCCCGTACGGCGTGGCCAAGCAGTACGGCTTCTGGATCACCA
>JAKSOU010000081.1 GCA_024405435.1 Akkermansia sp.
GGGCCACCGCGCGGCAGGTGACATCACCGTTTGCGTAGGTGAGCATGTAGCAGTCCGCCAGCGCGCCGCCGGCGCTGCTGCCGCCGATGAGCATCATGCCCTGCGGCAGGGAGGCCGTGGCGCCGTAGCCCAGCGGCTTGGGAAGCGGTGTGGCGTCGCGCCAGCCTGGGTTGCCCGGCTCCATGACGAACAGGCGGTCCGTCCAGCGCTTGGGGCCGCCCTCCCAGAGCGGCTTCTCCGGGAAGTTGGCGCCGCCGCCCACAATGAGCACGCCCTCGCTCACGCCGGCAAACATGCCCGCCCAGCCTTCCGCATCCGGAAGCTCGGCCAGCCTTTTCCACTCCAATTCAGAAAAATTTTCCATACTGGCGGGATTGTATCATGCACACCCACCCCTTTCAACCAATTTTCGCGCGCATACGCGGAAAAAAAGGGAACCGCGCCGATTCAGGCGCGGTTCCGGATGAGTTGCGGGGGCGGGATTTGAACCTGCGACCTTCAGGTTATGAGCCTGACGAGCTACCGGGCTGCTCTACCCCGCGATTGGTACGCCGCGCAATATACGCCGCCGCCCCGTGCCTGTCAAGCCTCTTTTGATTTTTTTCGGGGCATGGCAAAATTTTTTTCAAAAAAATTCAAAAAAATTAGGCACGGGGAAAAATCCGTGCTTGTAGGGTGGTGAGGATGGTTGCATGCGGCGCATGCTTTCCATCCGCGGAGAAATCATCTATCATTATCCTGTATGCCCATGGAGCAGACACAGCACGGCGGCGAACGCGTGCCCGGCACAGACTGGGCAGCGTGGCTGCAGCGCCACGGCGGCAAGCTATTCTACTTTGCCGTGCACTGGAACGCGGAGGACCCGGAGGACGCCCTCCAGCACACCATGGTGCAGACCGCGCGCGCCGTGGCCGAGGGCCGCTGCGTGGGGGACGACACGTCCATCCTTCGCTATGCGTACACCACGCTGCGGCACCGTCTCAGCCGCGTGCGGCGGGAGGGCATGCGGCGGCGCGTCGGCGAGAGCGCGTGGGGGCAGGGGATGTGCCTGCTGCAATCTGACGAGGCCACCACGGAGGAATGCCGGAAGGTGGAGGCGGCGCTGCGTCAGCTTCCGCCGGAGGAGGCGGAGCTTATCGTGCTGCATGTGTGGGAGGGCATGACCTTTCTGGAAATCGCGGAGCTGCTCGATCTCAACCGCAACACGGTTGCCTCCCGCTACCGCAAGGCCCTCACGGCCATTCGGGAACTCTTGGAACACTTCACGGAATGAAAGGAATCGCCACACCGCCCGGATTGAACGAGCGCCTGCTGCGCGCCATTCACCAGGAGATCCGCCCGCTGGAGCAACGCCAGGCGGAGACGGAGCGCTACCTGCGCCGCTTCCGCATCGCCCCGCTCCCGCTGGGCGCCCAGAGCCGCATCTTGTCCGCGCTGCACACGCGCCGTGCGCGCACCTACCGCCGCCTGGCCGCGGCGGTGTGCGCGGCGGTGGTGCTTCTGCTGTGCGTGCTGCTGTACCCCACCGGGGAGCGGCCGCCTGTTGTGGATTACGTGCCGGAGCAGCAGCCCGCCTACACCGTGACCGATGCCGCGGACCGATCCTCGTTCACCATCAAAACACCCGTTGTGTTCGTATCAGACGAAGTGATGTAGCATGAAAACACCCCTATACAGATTTGCAATGATGCTCCTGCTGATCGTGGCGGGGCTGTTCCTGCGCGCCGCGGCGGCGGATGCCCCCGGCAGCGTGGTGCTCGGCATTGTGCCCCAGGAGCGGGAGAACCAACTCGTGGTGCGCCACGTGGCGGAGGACACCCCCGCCGCCCACGCGGGCATCCGCCCCGGCGACGTCCTGCTCTCCGTGGCGGGACACGGAGTCGCCACGCGTGAGGACCTGCAGCATGCGCTGCAGCAGATGCGCGCGGGCAAGCCCGCCGAGCTGCGCGTGCTGCGCGGCGGGGAGGAAATCACCGTCACGCTCACCCCGGCCCTGCGCGCTTCCGCCCTCGCCGCGGCGCAGCCCACCGGCGAATCCGCCGAGCTCGCGCAGCGCCTGCGCCCGCTGAAGGACGACGCCCGCGCCGCGCTCGCCGCCATGGGCGACAAGCCTGACCCCGCCGCGCTGAAAAAATCCCTGCGCACCATGCAGCATATCGTGGAGGAGAGCGCACCCGTGTGCGGCACGGGCGTGCTGCGGCTGGACGACGCCCAGGGCAGCCTGGAGGTGAGCGAGGAATACGGCCGCCTGATGCTGAACATCCTGGACGCGGACGGCGTGTTCCTGGACAGCTGCGTCATCGACACCGCGGAGCAGTGCCGCGCGCTGCCGCCGGAGGTGCTGGCGCGCTGCCGCTCCATGGTGAACGTGGAGCACTACAGCCGCGCGGAACGCAGCGGTATCCAGGCCGCGGACACCGTGCTCAGCATCAACGGCACCATCGTGACCGACGACGCCACGCTGAAGGAACTGCTGGAAACCGCGCCGGACGGTGCCCTGGTGGAGGTGGAGCGCATCGACCACACCGAGGTGCTGGAGCTCGCCCCGCGGGAATACAACGCGCCCGTGCGCGAGCTCAAGGTGGACTGGGACGATCTGGACGCCGAGGATGAGGCGCACGACGACGCCCGCAACGCCCTGCTCTGGGAGCTCTCCCGCGAACACCCCGACAACGATGCCGTCATGCGCGCCTGGCGCCGCCTGCACCCCAACGGTCTCATCGCCCTGACGGACGGGCACGGCAGCGTCTACCTGTACCGCGACCGCGGGGCGCTCACCATCAAGGAATGCGGGCACCTCACGCCCACCAAGACCTACCGCTCCACCCTGCCGCTGCCGGAGGCGCTGCGCCGCCGCCTGCTGGATTTCCGAAACTAATCAACCCCCATCATCAAAAATGAAAGCATACATCATACCGCTCATCGTTGCCTGCAGCCTGCTGCACGCCCAGGAGATGCCGCAGCAGGTGCGGCAGGACCTCAGCAAGCACCACGGCCTGCTCTTCGCTGCACGCGTCCACACCATGCAGGAACAGCTCGGCTCCGCGTTCATCACGGAGGACTTCCTCAAACAGCTGGACGACGCCCTGCAGAAGAAATCCATCGCCAAGCCCAAGACGCTGGCGGAAGCCATGGCCGCCGGCCTGCGCGAGGACGGCCTGGAGGCGCGCGACTTCGACAACGCCCTCCTCATGAAGCACCTCCAAAAGATGCTCGCGGAGCTGCCCAAGATGAAGGAGAAGGACGTGGAGAAGAAGCTCGTCAACCAGAGCAGGAAGCTGGCCAGGCAGGTTATCCCCATCCTCCAGCAGCGCGAGGCCGCCAAGGAGAAGCGCGTGCTGGAGCTCAACGCCAGGCGCAGCGGCGTCTCCACCCTCCCCAACGGCGTGCAGATGGAGGTGCAGCCCGGCAGCGGCAGTATCCGCGCCGTCAACCGCATCATGGTTGAGGAGGGCATTTCCGACCCGGAGCGCACCACCACCCAGTGCAGCGTGGACGACCTGCCGGAGGCCGTGCAGCGCATGCTCGACCAGGTGCCCGCCGGCTCCGCCTGGACCTTCTGGATTCCTGCGGAGGTCACGGACGCCATTGCCCGCGAGGGCGAGGACAGCAAGGAGGAGGAGGCCGACCGCGAGGCCTTGATGGACCAGCTCGCCGGCGGCAACCGCCGCAAGAGCTTCAACACGCTCCAGAGGGAAAGGGAGGAAAGGGAACGCGCCCAGGAGGACGACGGCTTCCCCGCGCCGCGCACCACCCTGCAGAAAATCACCGTGTGGCAGGACGCCGCAGAGGCTCCCATACGCCCGTTCTCCCATTCCACCCAAACCCAAAACGCCAAGTAAGCCATGAAAGCACGCCATATCATTCTGCTCGCCCTCAGCGCCCTGCCCCTTCTGGGGGCGGAGGAGGCCGGCATGCCGCGCATGTTCAAGCCCATGGAACGCGGCCTCACCGAACAGCAAATGAAGAGCAACAGCGCGGACGACGCCATCGCGCGCCTCCACTTCTCCGGGGAAGTCAGCCCGGCCACCAGGGACCGCCTCAAGCAAATCTGGAACTCCGGCAAGGGGTACAGCGACCGCCTGGAGGCCCTGCACGCCTGGATGAAGGAGCTGGAGAAGGACCCGAATTCCACGGATGCCCAGGTGTTCCTGGCGTGGCAGGCCGCGCACATCTGGTTCGCCAGCCACGGCCAGCCGGAGCACCGCCTGTTCATGGCGCACATCCGCCACACCTTCGCATCCCCGCAGCCCACCATCTCCCGCCACCTCATGAGCCTCTTCCACCAAGTCAACATGCTGGAGATTCTCAGCGGCACCGGCTGCATCTGCGATGACTTCATCTCCATCACCGATGCCATCAACGACACCAACCCCTGGCTGCTGGAAGCGCTCTACCCCGCGCCGGATGGAGCCTCCCGCATGCATGCGCTCAACCGCTTGTGGCGCGATCCCGTGGCGTACGCACCGCAGTTCGTCAACAATATCCAGGTAGCCTACCGGGATATCCTGCGCTTGATGACCAATGATTTCGCGCACCTGCACCGCCGCGCCAAGGGCACGGGCCTGCAGCGCTGGCGATACACTTGGGGCAAGGACCTGCCGCTCGCCGTGGATGCCGCCATGAACTACATCGATGCCCGCCACAACGGCGATATCGCCGCCACCAAGGAGGTGCGCGCCCACATCCGCCAGCTCACGGAGGACCTCTCGCCGGACATGCTCGGCTTTGTGCCGCGCAGCATCCTGGCCGCCGCACCCAACGCACGCGCCTGGAAGCCCCTCTGGGACGGCAAGGCATCCCTGTACGACATGCCGGACACCACCGCCGTCTACCTGCCGGGGTGGACCCCCAAGCTGCTGAGCAAGGAGGGCCTGCCGCCCGCCAAGGTGCTGGCGGAGGACACCGCGCGCCTGGAATCCCTGCTGCAGAAGGCGGCGGGGGCCAAGACGCTGCCCGCCATGCTGGCGTTCTCGCTCATCGAGGACGACCTGGCGCTGCCGGACGAGACGCGCCGCAGCTGGATGAACGTGGACGGGTACGACACCTTCAAGGCCGTGTTCGACATCGTGGTCACGCCCAACCTCGTGGATATCCTCATTGATGAGAAAGGCCCGCACTTCTCCAAGGACGACAAGGCGCTCCAGGCCGCATGCCGCGAGCTCAACCTCACGCTGCACCGCTGCATCGTGGCGCTCGCCATCATGGAGCGCGACGAGCAGAAGGAAGAGCTGAAGAAGGGCTGCGAGGAGCTGGCCAAGCTGCTGAACCGCACCAAGACCTGGCCGCTCGTGTTCAACGAGTACGGCCTGCGCGGCATCAGCCCCATCGTGCTCACGGAGCTCGTCTCCCACTGCAACGGCAAGCCCGCCCTGCTCAAGGGATTCACCGAGCTCACCTCCACTACCGTCACCTTTAGCGCCGCCGAGCAAGAGGGCAACGGCAAGGTCAACCCCAAGGTGCTCGCCAGGTACATGCGCGACATGATGATCCTGCGCCGCGACTTCCACCGCAGCGAGAAGGAGCGCGCCAAGGTGGCCGCGCGCTGGCTGGAGGCTGCCAAGGGCATGAAGCCGGAGACAGCCTGCGCCATGGTGGCGTACTGCTACATCAGCGGCGCGCCGGAGGAGCTGCTCAAAACCATCCCGGCAGACCCGGTGGAGTACTCCGGCCAAAACGCACTGCGCGGCTGCTGCCTGTACCGCTACGCCATGGAGCACGGCAACACCGCCGCGCAGGAGAAAATCATCCGCGGCATGACATCCGACCCGCAATACTACGGCTACCCCGCCACGCGCCTGGCATGCGCCATGCACGCCCGCAGCCAGGGCAAGACCGCGGAGGCCCGCCGCTTTGAGAAGGACGCGCTCATCCTCTCCATCGCGGAGCAGCACTACGGCTACGGCTACCCGATATGGCAGTCGTACTTCGCTTTCCTGCAGCACGGGGCCCTGGCGGACCTGGTGAGGTACCTCTTCATCTGCCGGGAGCCCGACAACCGGGACTTCATGGGGCGGGCCATTCCCTCCCTGCTGGAGCAGGGCCATTTCGAGACTGCGGCCTTCGCGGCGGAACGCCTCATCAACCTCAGTCTCAGGGATGCCACGCCCAACAACTCCAGCGGCACCCAGCTGCAAATCGTCTGCTGGCGCGCCATGGCGGATATCGGACACGCCATGTACCTGTACACGAAGGGTGACGCCGCCACGGCAGACAAGCTGATGGAGGCCGCGCTTCCCCTGCTGGTGTGTGATGCCGGCACGGCACGGCGCGTGATTCCCGTGGTGCTCGGCTGCAAGGAGATCGACCAGGAGCGCAAGGACAAGTTCCGCGGCATCCTGGCCGCAGCCGCGCAGAAGAGCAAGCTGCCCGGCGGCAAGATTGCCGCCGCCGCGCTCAAGGCCGGTGCCAAGCGCACCGTGGCCGCCCGGCCGGAGCCGGACCGCCTCAAGCTGCCGGAGGACTCCATGAACATGTTCGAATCCCCCGTCTACACCTGGCACCTCAAGGACAGCGAGGGCAAGGTCACGGAGCTGAAGGGCGGCATTGTGCGCGCCTGGTACGAGACCGAGACGGAAGGCAGCTGGGTGCTCCTGAAGCTGGAAAGCGGGCGCCTCATGGAGGTGTTCCTCAACCAGGTGGCCAAGGACGACATCAAGAACGTCATCGACTGGAAGGAGAAAAACAAAATCCAGGTGTTCACCTACACGGATGCGCAGGGCCTGACCATCAACGCCAAGGTCTGCCGCCTGTATGCGGATGCCGCAAAGGCCACCACCAACAACACATACGTGGAGCTGATGCGCCCGCACGGGGAAATCCGCACGGCCAATGTTGGAATGTTCAAGGAACGCAACGAGCTCATGAAGATGCCCATCCAGACGGATGAGAAGCCCGAGCTGCGCTGCTTCGACGAGCTGGGGCCCGCC
>JAKSOU010000082.1 GCA_024405435.1 Akkermansia sp.
TGGAGGCAATCGTCCTTCCACGATTCCTTCCATTCGATGCACTGGTTCTCGGCGGGCTGCATGGGGAGGGGGGCTACATGTTCTTGTAGGCGATATCGCTTCTGCGCTGGGAGCCGGGGAAGTCCACCTTGGCGGCCTCTGCGTGGGCGGCGGTGCGGGCGGCGTCCAGCGTGGGGCCCTGCGCCACGATGGCGAGGACGCGGCCTCCGGCGGTCACCCAGCCATCCGCGGTCTTCTTGGTGCCGCAATGGAACACGCGGGCGGCGCATTCATCCAGCCCGCTGATGAGATCCCCGCTGTGGGAGGATGCAGGATACCCGGCGGAGGCCAGGATGCAGCACACGCTCCAGTCGTCGGCGAAATCGATGAGCCCGGGTTGGAAGTTGCCCTTGGCGCCCTCCAGGCAGAAGGTGGCCAGGTCCCCGCGCAGCAGGGGCATCACGGCCTCGCACTCGGGGTCGCCGAAGCGGCAGTTGTACTCGATGACCTTGGGACCCTGCGGCGTGAGCATGAGCCCGAAGTACAGGAATCCGCGGTACGGCAGGCCATCCTGCTGCAAGCCCCGCACGGTGGGAGCCACGATGGTTTCCTCAATCTGCTTGAGCACCTCCGCGGACACCAGTTGTCGTGAGGCGACGGCGCCCATGCCGCCGGTGTTCGGGCCCGCGTCGCCATCCTGCAGGCGCTTGTAGTCGCGCGCCGGGCAAAGGATGAGGTACTTGTCGTCGCAGATGGCGCCGAAGATGGAGATTTCCGGGCCGGTGAGGAATTCCTCCACCAGCATGCGGCCCTCGCCGAAGCGCTTGTCGATGAACACCTCCTTCAAAAAGGCCTCGGCGGATGCAGCGTCCGGGCAGACGGCCACGCCCTTTCCGGCGGCCAGGCCGTCGAACTTCAGCACGGTGGGGTACTGCCCGCCGATGGCGGCCACGGCCTCGTCGTACCCGGCGACGGCCTTGGCCATGCCGGTGGGGATGCGGTGGCGCAGCAAAAATTCCTTGGCGAACTCCTTGGAGGCCTCCAGCTGGGCGCTCTCCTTGCGCGGCCCCCAGCAGGGGATGCCGAGCGCGGCGCAGCGGTTGGCGATTCCCTCCCCCTTCACCAGGCAGCTCTCCTCACCCGCCACGCAAAGGTCAACCTTGTTGTCGGCCATCCACTGCAGCAGCTCGTCGAACCCCTTGGCGGGGATGATGCTTGCGGTGCGCGCAATGGCATCGCTGCCGGGGTGGCAGTAGAGTTCCGGTTTGCAGGGGCTGGCGGCCAGCGTTTCTACCAGGGCTTGCTCACGCCCTCCTTTTCCAATTACGGCGATTTTCATGCTACCGCCATTCTAGCACGCCGCAGGCGGATTGCAAGAAAGTTTGCGCGTCTTTTACCTGCGCTTGCGGGAGCGCGTGGAGCGGGAGGCCACGCGGGTCTTGGCCTTGGTGCGGCCGGCGGAGGAGCGGGTGCGCGCCATGCGCCCGGAGCGGCGGGCGGAGGAGCGGCGCGACGAGCGGTAGGCGGGGCGGAAGCGCAGGCTGTCGGTGGGCAGGTCGTTGATGGTGGACTGCGGGATGAGGATCTGCGCTACGTTCTCCTTCTTCTCGGCGGCCAGGTAGGTCTTCTGGGAGCACATCTCGATATCCACGGGAGTGCCGCGGCTCACACGCCGGAAGAGGTCCACGATGTCGTCGCTCTTCATGCGGATGCAGCCGTACGAGGCGGGACTGCCGATTTTGCGCTCCTCCGGGGTGCCGTGGATGTAGATGCGGCGGCGGTGCGTGCTGCTGTTCTTGTCCTCCAGCCCGGCCAGCTGGATGACGCGGGTGACCACGGGGTCGCGCCCGGAGGCGTCCACGGGCACCACCTCACCGGTGGGGCGGCAACCCTTGAAGACCATGCCCTTGGGCTGGCCCTCGCCGGTCTTCTGGGAGACGGCGTGGATACCCGTTGGGGTGCGGCGGCTGCCGCTGGTGTTGCCGATTCCGAACTTGGAGGTGCTCACCTTGTAGTCCTTTACCTTTTTGCCGTTTTGCACCAGGGTGAGCTTCTGGTCGTGAAGGGTGACCACCACGCCGTTCCTCACCACGGCGGTGGGCGGGATGTCGCGCCCGTAGGTCATGCGCTGGCAAGAGGCGAGAAGGGTGGCCGCCAGGGCCGCCGCCGCTATGGAAATCTGTTTGGAAAATGTCATGTGTCCTGTGGTTGGGGGCGTATCCCGCCCGGTTCAGGCCGCGCCTTTTCATGTCAGCCCGGCTGGATACGCTTGACGCAGCCTGATACTACTGTATAATGAAACAGGTGTCAAGCCTTAAATAAAACTTAAATAAACAGGCTGCCGTACTCCCATGAAAGTGAGAATACCGATATACTTGATAACAGGCGCCGCGGCGTGCGCCCCGCTGTTCGGGGCGCAGCAGGCTCCCGCGCCCGCACCTGCCCCGGCTCCCGCGCAGGCCCCCGCCGTGGAGGAAATGGAGGAGGAAGAGGTGTCCGAGGGCATCCCGGACTACATCATCCCGCAGAAGGACGAGGACCGCAAGGCCGGGGAGGTGCCCGCCATGTTCCGCGACGATGCGATGCTGGACGAATCCCACTCCAACCAGGAGCTGGGCATCAACGTGTACACCGCGCCGTCCATCAGCAAAATCTTCGACCAGATGGACAACCTGCCGCCCGTGCCGGAGGAGTACGTGCTGCGCAACCGCGAGGAAACGCTCTCCACGCAGCCGGGCGCGCTGGCGCTCTCCATGGGCTACCTGTTGGCGGACGGCTTCATAGCGGTGCGCAGCGGGCACATGAACGACATCAAGCCCATAGCGCTGGACCTGACGCGCTACGGCAACGCCATGGGCGTGGGCGAGAAGATGAACGCGCACTCCGCCAGCCTGCTGGAGCACGCGGAAAAGGGCCAGCTGGAGGAGTTCAAGCGCATCCTGTCCTCCACCCAGGGGGATGTGAACGCGGAGCTCGCCGCCCTGCGGGACCCGGATTTGGCGCACCTGATAGCCCTGGGCGGGTGGATACGCGCGCTGGACGCCGCGTGCGCGGCCATTGAGGCCAGGTTCGATGCGCGGCAGGCCGCCGTGGTGTTCTACGCAGACGCGCCGGAGTACTTCAACGAGATCCTGGAGGGCCTGAACCCGCGCACCGCGGAAAAGCTGCACGTGGCGGACATGCGCAAGCTGCTCACCCAAATGGTGGCGGAAATGACCCTGGAGAAGGGGCAGCCCCCCACCATGGAGAAGGTGCAGGCCCTGCACAAGACGGCAGCCGCGCTCTCCACCCTCGCCATCGGGCAAGGCCATGAGCACTGAGCCGCGCAGCCTGCCTGAGAGGGATTACCTGGACATGGGCGTGTCCCTGTGCCGCGTGCAGGCCGCGCGCCACCCGCGCACCCGCTACCGCGTGTGCTACCGCCTGCGCATGTACAACGCCGGGCGCGCCAGCCTGCGCCTGCTGGGCCGCAAGTGGACCCTGCGCGACACCGCCGGAAACACCCGCATCATCGAGGCGGACCGCGTATTCAACCAACAGCCCGTGCTCAAGCCGGGAGACGCCTTCTCCTACGGCGGCAGCGCCGTGTTCGAGGCCCCGCCCTGCGGCATGGAGGTGCGCTTCTTCGGCATGGACCAGGGGAACCGCCCGTTCATCTCGCCGCCGCTGGTGTTCCCGTCGCGCTGCTTCCCGCCGCGCCGCCGATAGTTTTTCTCACATACCCGCACCGCCATGCTGATAGCTCCCTCCATGCTTGCCTGTGATTTCCGCCGTATCGGGGATGAGGCCCGCCGCGCCCTGGACGCCGGGGCGGACTGGCTCCACCTGGATGTGATGGACGGCTCCTTTGTGGACAACATCTCCTTCGGCCCGGACATCTGCGGCGCCATCCGCAAGAGCGTGCCGGAGGGCGCCTACCTGGACGCCCACCTGATGATCGATGCGCCGGACCACTACTACCCGCGCTTCGTGAAGGCCGGGGTGAACATGATCTCCATCCACCTGGAGCGGGAGGGCGCCGTGGACCTGCACGCCACCCTGGCCGCCATCCGCGCCGCCGGGCTGCACTGCGGCCTGGCCGTGAACCCCGCCACCCCCGTGGAGGGCGCCCTGCCCTACCTGGAGGAGCTGGACATGGTGCTCGTGATGAGCGTGGTGCCGGGATTCGGCGGCCAGAGCTTCATGGGCGAGGTGCTGGAGAAGGTGCGCGTGCTGGCCGCGGAGCGCGCCAGGCGCGGGCTCTCCTTCATCATCCAGATGGACGGCGGCATCGGCCCCGCGCAGGCCCCGCTCTGCCGGGAGGCCGGCGCGGACTGCCTGGTGGCCGGCTCCTCCACCTTCAAGGCGCCGGACATGGCGGCCGCCATCGCAGCCATGAAATAACCGCCCCCTTCCCCGCCATGGACAACGGGACCAAGAGCCTGGTGAACGTGCTGCTGAGCGTGTTGGCGCCCGTGCTGGTGCTGGACCACTGCTCCACGGACGGTCCCGCGTTCTATGAGCTGGGCACCGTGTGGGCCATGGTGATTGCCCTCGCCCTGCCCATCGGCTGCGGCGTCTACACCTTCTGGGACACCCGCAAGGTGGACCCCATCACCCTCTTCGGCCTGCTCGGCACCATCCTCACCGCTGTGGTCACCGTCTACGCCAACACCGGAGCCGGCGGCGCCATCCGCACCGACACCCCGTGGTGGTACGCCGCCAAGGAGGCACTCATCGCCCTGCTGCTCTGCGGAGCCGTGCTGGTGACCGCACGCCGCAAGGATTCCATGCTGCGCCTCTTCGTGTACTCGGACGCCATCTTCGACATCCCGCGCATCGAGAAGGCCGTGCAGGAAAGGGGCGCGCTGCTGGAATACGGGCGCACCCTCTGGCGCGCCAGCCTCATGATGGCCGGCACCCTCTTCCTCTCCGCCGTGGCAAACTTCCTGCTCGCCCTGCACTTCCTGCTCCCCGTGCTGGACCAGGAGCCCGCACAGCAGGCCCTGGAGTACAACTACGCCGTCAGCAACATGACCTGGTGGGGGTACCTCGTCATCGGCGTGCCCCTGCTGGCCACCCTTTTCGGCGTGATTAAATACCTCATCCGCCGCCTGGAATCCATCACCGCACTCCCCAACGTCACCATGCGCTGATTCCGGGTTGGTGCCACGAACCACCCCGGCAAGCGGGGTTATGGGGATTGGTATGCATGTGGGGACACCCCACAGGTTGACACCATGTGGCTACGTATTAAGATTGCGCCGCCCCCTCCGGGTGGGGCGCTTCAATCGCGTCGCGCGCTCGCGCGACAGCAGCGAATAAGTTGACATACCAACGCATGTCTGTTAGCATGGCGGGTGATATGGGACATACCTATTACCAGAATTACGGGCACCTGATTTACCACGTCTATTCGGTGGAATTGCAAACGGTAGATTTACCGCGCATCCATGCCTACATGCGAGCGGTTCTCAAGAGTGTGGGCGTGAAAAATCCCATTGTTGGCGGTATAGAAGACCATATCCACATTTTTGGCGAGTTCCCGGTAAAGCTGGCCGTTTCGGATGTCGTGCGCCAGGTCAAGACGAGCACAACAAGCTGGTTGAAAACCACCCGCGCCACCTACAAGAGATTCGCTTGGCAGGAAGGCTTTGCCTATTTCTCGGTCAGCGCCTCCATGTACGACCGAACGGCGCGCTACGTCATCGCGCAGCGCAAGCACCACGCGAACAAGACTTTCGAGCAGGAACTCGAGCAATTAATTGCCCGCAGCAACAATGCAATCCACGTTTCATTCCGCGATGCCCCGGAAGAATAATCTACCCACCCACGCCGTTGGGTACACGAGCATTGAACCCCACCCTGCCGCAGGCAGGGGGCGGTGATATCCTATGCGTAGCCACAGGTGTCAACCTGTGGGGTATCCCCCTCCGCATGTCAATCCCCATAACTCCGCCCGCCAGGGCCGGAGTGGTTCGTGGCACTATGGGTAGTATCCCTCATGCGCTCGTTACCACCAATCATTGCATACCAACCCCGACTTTCCCAAAATGTCCTTGGGGCACACGTGGCGAGCGGGAGGGGTTGTAGCCCGAATGCATAGCGAGACATCTCGCCCTGGGGTTTATCTTTGCATTATGTGCACAGGTGCGGCAATTTGTCTTTGCATTAGTTGCAGACCGGGGCCGATTTATCGGCTCTGCGCCAGATTTTATGATTCAGCGTAGACGAGGTGTGGTTGGTGTGCGATGACTAGTGGTAACAGGCGTGGTTGGTATGCGGGCCCACACCGAATCCGCCCCGCCTTTCGGCGGGACTCCGTGCCGAAACGTCCAACGTGGTTACCCCCCACCCTCCCGGG
>JAKSOU010000083.1 GCA_024405435.1 Akkermansia sp.
AGATCGCCGTCATGGGCTGCATCGTCAACGGCCCCGGCGAGATGAGCGACGCCGATTTCGGCTACGTGGGCGGCGCGCCCAACAAAATCAACCTGTACGTGGGCCACACGCCCGTGGAGATGAACATCCCGCAGGAGGAGGCGGTGGACCACCTCATCGCCCTCATCAAGAGCCACGGCAAGTGGGTGGACCCCAAGTGAGCCGCATACCCGATTTACAACACAACCGCCCGTCCCGGGTTTGGGAACGGGCGGTTGCTTCATAGTGGAGGCGAGGGGGGTCGAACCCCTGTCCTGGACACCGTTGATGCAAGCATCTCCATGTTCAGACGCAGATTGCTGCTCTCGCCGGTGCTCCGCTCTGCGTCGGCCTTGCACCAAGCCAGATACCTGTGGATGTCGCCGGCGGCGCGGTATCCCCGCCGCAGGCCAGCCTACTGAGCTAGGACCCGCACCCCTAGTAGGCGTCGGGGCTTGGGTCTGGGTGCGTTAGTTACGCAGCCATGGCGTATTCGTTATTGGAATAGGCACTTAATGTTTTGAGCGGCTTTTAAGGAGGCCAGCCGTTCAACCTCCACATGCAGCCGGCATCTCGAGTGTTCAGTCGAAACCAAAGACGCCCCCATGTATGTGCACAAGCCGAGCCAAAGAGGATGCGTTTGCAGGGTCGTAGGGCTTGGCAAGTGTAGCACGCCGGCAGGGATTCGAACCCCGAACCTTCTGATCCGTAGTCAGATGCTCTATCCAATTGAGCTACCGGCGCATCCCGAAGGAACCGCGGTTGCGGTGGACGGAGTGTAGCAAATTTTTCCGCCGAGTCAAGGCTTTTTTCAATTTTTTTGCAAAAAATCGGCGGAGGGGATGGGCATGCGCGGCTCCGCGTGCGCAATTGCGCGCGAGGTGTAGAATGCGGGCGCGGGGTGCGTTCCCGAATTCAGGAAAGAAAACCCGTCATGAGAACATACATCCTTTGCCTCGGCCTTGCGCTGGGAATCGGCCTTGCCGCGCCGCAGCTCTGCGCGCAGCAGGGGGACAGCCAGGACTCCTCCGCCCAAACCGCCAAGAAGGCCAAGAAGAAGGCGGCAGAAAAGCCCAAGCAGGGCAAGGCCAACAAGATTATCGGCCACCTGCGCACCATCAACGGCGTGAAGCCCAACGCCAACGCCAGGTACTACATGGTGCTGCAGTCCGCCAGCTGGTGCGGCCCGTGCAACGCGGAGATGCCGCACGTGGTGGAGGCGCACGAGAAGTACAAGGAGGAGGGCCTGGTGGAAATCGTGCTCGCCAGCTGGGACAACGACCCCGGCTCCGCCAAGGCGTTCATCAACAAGTACAAGGGCAAGTTCCCCGCCGTGATGCGCAAGGACGCCAAGAGGATTCCGCACTTCAAGGAGGCCCAAGGCATCCCCTGGGCCATGATTATCGATGCCAACGGCGAGGTGAAGGAGGACGGCAACGCCGGGATCGTCCTGCCCAAGCTGGACCAGTACGCCCAGCAGGCCAAGGCCGAGCAGGAAAATGACGCCGCAGGCAATTAGGGATTAAGATTAAGATTAGGATTAGGATTGGGATTGGGCGAGGTTTGTTGACAACCCGTGTTGCCGAGAGTAAACTGAAGCCATGAGCAGCCGAAACATCTTCTATACCATGCTCTCCCTGGGCCTGCTGGCAGCCCCCTGCCTCACCGCCCAGGAACAGCCGCAGGCCCCCGCTCCCGCCCCGCAGGGGCAGCAGGCGGAATCCGCGGTGGGCAAGGCCCTGGAAGCCATGCAGGGCTACGCCACGGACAAGCGCCCGGACACGCACGCCCGCTACTACGTCTACCTGCAGTCCGCCGGATGGTGCGGCCCCTGCAACCAGGAAATGCCCAAGATTGTGCAGGAGTACAAAGAGATGCGCAAGAACGGCGTGGAGCTCATCTTCGTGAGCTGCGACAAGACGCGGGAGGACGCGGTGGCCTTCATGAAGAAGTACGGCGCGGATTTCGCGTGCATCGGCTATGAATCGCCGGATTCCGCGGCCCTGCCGGGCTACACGCCGGAGCGCCGCGTGCCGCGCATGACCATTGTGGACGCCGCCGGCAAGGTGGCGGAGGGGCCGACGTACCCCGCCCACGTGCTGCCCAGGTGGCGCGAAATCACCCACTCCCCCGCTGAGAAATAACCCCCACCCCCATCCCGATATGAAAATCCAATCTCTGTTCCGTCTGGTGCTGGCGGCCGCCCTGTTCACCGCCATGCCCGTGGTGATGGCCAAACCCCAAAAGGACAAGGCCGACAAGACCGAGCTCAAGGCAGCCAAGAAAGACAAGAAGGGCAAGAAGGCCAACAAAAACGCCGTGCAGGAGGCCTTCAAGGACATCACCTTCGTCACCGACAAGCGGCCGGACCCCAAGGCCAAGTTCTTCATCTACCTGCAGTCCTCCCGCAACTGCGGCCCCTGCAACCGGGAGATGCCCGAGGTGGTGAAGCAGTACAAGGAGATGACCAAGAACAAGACCGAGCTCATCTTCGTGTGCCGCGACAGCGCGGAAAACGATGCCAAGGAGTTCATGAAGAAATACGGTGCGGATTTCCCCTGCATCATGATCGGCTCCCCGGACATCGAGAAGCTGCCGGGCTTCACCAAGTCCGGCTCCTTCCCCTGGGCCTCCATCGTGGATGCCTCCGGCACCGAGCTCATGAACAACCATGCCAAGATGATTATGATGAAGTGGAAGCAGATCACCTCCGCCGCCGGAAAGTGACGCGCGCCGCCTGCGGCGGCGATTAGGATTAGGATTAGGAAAGAGCTGTTGACTAGCAAAATCTTCAAGAGTAGACTCAAGCCATGAACATCAAAAACGTTTTTTATACCGTGCTTGCGCTGGGCCTGATGGCGGCCGCGCCCGCCGCGATGGCGCAGGACACCAATGCCCCCGCGCCCGCCAAGAAAGCCGCAAAGGGCAAGAAGGAAGCCACCAAGGAGCCCTCCGTGGTCGGCAAGGCCCTGCAGGAAATGACCTTCCTCACCGACAAGAAGCCCAACCCGGACGCCAAGTACTACATCTACCTGCAGTCCGCCAGCTGGTGCGGCCCGTGCAACGCGGAGATGCCCACCGTGGTGAAGCAGTACAAGACCATGGGCAAGCGCGTGGAGCTCATCCTGGTAAGCCACGACAACAGCGCGGACGCCGCCATCAAATTCATGAAGAAGTACGGGGCGGACTTCCCGTGCATCCTGGCGAACTCCGGCGAGTCCGGCAAGCTGCCCGCCTTCAAGTTTGCGGGCGGCATCCCCAACGCCTCCATGGTGAAGGCCAACGGCAAGGAAATCATCAACGCCCACGCCGGGGCCGTCATCGCGGATTGGAAGAAATACTCCCGCAAGTGACCCCGCGCCGCACGCGCCTTTCAATCGTATCAAACGCCCCGCCCGGCATGCCGCCGCGCGGGGTGTTTTGCCATGCGGTTGACAGATGATGACGCCTCAACGGGTGAGGATGGCGCGCATCTGGGCAATGTCGATGCAGCGGCGCAGCACGTACTCCTCCCCGTCCGCGAAATCCGGGTAGCAGAAGGCCAGGTACTTCTTCATGCGGTTGCAGTGGGCGGCCTGGGTGGCGTCCTCGTGCAGGATGCGCCCGGTTTCCTCGATGAGGGTCTCGTAGTAGGTGTTCATCTCCTCCTTGGTGGGAGCGGCGCCGCCGCGGATGACGCGGAAGAGGTACGGGTTGCGCACCGCGCCGCGCCCCAGCATCACGCCCGCGCACTCCGCGGCCTCCATGGTGCGCAGCACGGATTCATGGGTCTGCATGTCGCCGTTGACGAGCACGGGGCAGGGAAGCGCCTGCACCGCCTTGGGCGCGGCGTGCCACCGGGGCTTGCCGCCGTACAGGTCCGCGCGCGTGCGCAGGTGCACCGTCACCAGGTCCGGCCGCACCTCCGCCAGCAGGGCCAGGATACCCTCGAACTCCGCCTCGTCGCGCCAGCCGAGGCGGCATTTCACGCTGAACTTACCCTCCGGCACGGCATCGCGCAGGCGCAGCAGCACCTCCCGGAAGTTGTCCATATCCCGCAGCAGCGCGGCCCCGGCGCCATGCCGGTTCACCAGCGGCGAGGGGCAGCCCGCATTCAGGTTGATGCCCGCCACCGGCAGCTTCAGCAGCTCCGTGGCATCGCGCACCAGGGCGGCGGCATCGCTCCCCGCCAGCTGGGCGTGGATGGGGCAACCGGTCTCGTTCTCACGGATGCAGCGCAGGTTCTCGTCCCCCATGGCGCAAGTGGTGGCGGTGCTGCGGAAATAGGGCGTCACCAGCACATCCGGCAGGCAGCCAATGCGGGAAAGTGTGCGCATGAAAGCCAAATCCGTAACGTCCTGCATGGGTGCGAGTGCCAGTATCATACCCATATATTAGCACGGGCGGCTGGAAAATTCAATAATTTCTACTTGACTTTTCCCCGCAACGGGCGCATAACGCGGGCGCGCCGCGCGCGCATGAATACATTTATATCCGCTATGAAGTATCTGCCTTTCGCACTCCTGACCGCAGCCGCCGCGCTGTGCTCCTGCACCTCTGACAACGGCCTTGCCGGGCTTGACGGCTACGCCTTCAAGCGCAACACGCACTACACGCCCAACGATGCGGTGAACGCGGGCTCCTGGGATGCCCCCGCCGGCATCACGGGCCAGCACGTCATTGTGGTGGACACCAACCTGCAGAAGGCCAACTACTATATCGGCGGCCACCTGGTGGGCACCTCCACCATCTCCTCCGGCAAAGCCGGCCACGGCACGCCGCGCGGCACCTTCCGCATCCTGGCAAAAGACGCGGACCACAAGTCCTCCACCTACGGCAGCATTGTTGACAGCGCCGGCAACACCCTGGTGGCAGAGTACACGCAGGGGCAGCCGATTCCCGCCGGCGGCCACTACAAGGGTGCGCCCATGACGAATGCGCTGCAGATCACCACGGGCGGCGTGTGGATGCACGAGGGTGTTGTCACCTCCGCCCCGGAGAGCCACGGCTGCATCCGCCTGCCCAAGAAGATGGCCAAGATCTTCTACGACAACACCTCCGTGGGCGACACCGTCATCATCAAGTGACCCGGCGCGCCCCGCGCGCCAAAACACCACCCCTTCATGCAAGAGGACGGCATCATCTTCTACAACCGCTACACCGGGCAGATGGAGCGGGAGAAAGTGATGGGAGAGCGGGCCCTGCGCTGGATATACGGCACGGCGGCCGGGCGTTTGAGCCTGCACCTGCTGCTCAAACGCGCCGTGGCATCACGCGTGATGGGGTGGCTCAAGGACCGCCCCGGCAGCGCACGTTGCCTGCCGCAGTTCGTGCAGGAATACGGCATCAACATGGAGGAATCGGAGCGCCCCTTGGGGGATTTTGCCTCCTTCAACGATTCTTTCACGCGCAAGCTCAAACCGGGGGCACGCCCCGTATGCGGGGATGATTGCGTGGCCCTGCCCGCAGACGCCCGCCACAGCGGCTGGCAGGATGCCGCAGAGATGCAGGGAGCCTTTGTGAAAGGCCAGCGGTTCGACCTCCCCGCCCTGCTGGGCAGCGCGGAGCTCGCGCAAAAATACGCGCACGGCACCGTGGTGCTCAGCCGCCTCTGCCCGGTGGACTACCACCGCT
>JAKSOU010000084.1 GCA_024405435.1 Akkermansia sp.
CTGTATTTTATTGCAGCCACGGAGAACCTACCACAAAAAATCAACTGGGTACTATTTGAAAATTCGCCGCGCCTGTTGGCGCGGGGGATTACTTTGTCACGCGGGCGGTGACTTTGAAATGCAGCTTGGCCACATCGCCGAGGCGCTGTTCGCCGTGCTGGGAGATGAACTTGCGGGCGGCCTTCTCCACATGCGGGGCGCAGCCCAGCGGGAGCTCGCAGTTTGCGGCGGCCGCGGCCTCGCGCATCCACTGCACAAAGCGGTCGCGCGCCAGGATGGATGCGGCCGCCACGGCGATATCGCTCTCGCCCTTGGTCCGCTGCTCCAGCTGAATCGGCACGCCCATGGCGCGCAAGGCCTGCTGGAGTACGCGCGGGTTGGCGAACTGGTCGCTCAGCGCGCGGGGGCAATCCGGCACCTGCTCGTGCAGCGCGGCCATCACGCGGGAATGCCCCCACGCCAGCAGGCGGTTCAGGTTCTTGAAATCCGCGTAGAGCTCGTTGTACCGCTTGGGGCCTATGCACACAATCTCCCACGCCACGCCGGGAATGCGCTTCACCTTCTCCGCTATCGCGTGTATCCTGTCGTCGTCGCTGATGAGCTTGCTGTCGCGGCAGCCGGCCGCCAGCAGCTGCGGCGCGGTTTCCGCGTTGCTGTACACGCCCGCTATCACCAGCGGGCCGAAGTAGTCGCCCTTGCCGCTCTCGTCTATCCCGAAATGCGGCCGCGTGTCCGCCTTGCCGCCTGGCGCGGGCTTTGGCGCCGCCGCGCCGCATGCGGCGGGCACCGCCAGCGGCAGCAGCTCGTTCACGAACTCCTCCGCGTTCTTTCCCTGCACCAGCAGGCGCCCGCGCTTGGGGTAGTACGCCACGTTCACGCCGTCTCCCTCCAGGCAGAAATCCGCGTAGTCGCGCTCGCACGCGGTGAACGAGCGCAGCGCCGCCAGCTTGGCGTGCAGCGCGCGCGCATCCTCCCTCGCCATCTCTATACTGTACTGCCCGGCCATGCCTTGCAACCAGATTCCTCCATTTTACCTTTCCAGTCAACAAAAATGTGCAAAAATTGACATCGCATTCTCCGACAGTTAGAAAAAAATTGGCGAAATTGCACGATTTTCCTAGGCAATACCCCCTTTGGTGTGGTAGTATAAAGGCGGTTAGATTAACCCAACGTGATTATGGCTAGAACTATTACTAAAAGAGAACTGGTAAACCGTGTATGCGCTGAGCTGGACAACGGCCTCACGCAGAACGAGGTCCTGGAGATTATCCAGAAGACCATCGACATTGCAACCGCAACGCTCCGCGAGGGCAATCGCGTCGTGCTTCGCAACTTCGGCACCTTCAGTGTCAAGACCATGAAGCCCAAAATCGGCCGCAACCCCAAGGATCCTGCCAAGAACGTTCCCATTCCCTCTCGCACTGTGGTGAAGTTCAAGGTTGGCAAGCTCCTCAAGGAAGCCGCCGCCGAGGCGATCAACAAGCGCTAAGGACACTCTCAACCTTGGCCAATAGCAGGGCGCATCCGTGTTTGCGGATGCGCCCTACTGTTTCCGCCCGCGCGGCATGTTGCCGGCGGGGCGGTTGATTTCCCTACTTGTCCGGCCTCATTTCCCCTTCTTGCCCTTTTTGGGCTTGGGTGCGGGCTTGCCGCCGCAGTGCTGCCTCCAATCCTCCATGGTGTTGCGGCCCTCCACGCTGGCGGGACCCTGGAAGACCAGCTTGCCGCCCTTGTCCACAATCACGATGTGCGGCGGCAGGGCCAGCAGGGAGCCGGGGCCGCCGGCGTTCACCTTGTCGATCACGGGCACCCCGGCGGCGCGCATCTCGGTGTCGGTGGCACCGGCAAAGGGTGCGTTGTACTTGTTGAGGAAGCCGAGGGCGGCCTCCGCGTTGTCCAGGTTGGTGAGCGTGACGAGCATCAGCTCCACGTCGCCCTGGCGGCGCATCTCCTTATAGAGGTCCACGTTCCCCGGCATGGTGCGGTGGCAGTGCGTGCAGTTGGAGGTGGAGAAGAGGAAGATGAAGTATTTGGCGTCCAGGTGGGGCTTGGCGGTGGTGTAGCACTTCACCTTGCCGAGTGCGCGCGCCATGGGCGAGTGCGCCTTCCCGGCCTTTTTCTTGCCCTTGGCGTTTTCCCTGCCCTCCTGCTGCGCGGCGGCGGAATCATCGGCGGGTTCGGCGGAATCCGCCGCGGTGGCGACGTTCCACGCCGCCAGGCACGGAACCAGCAACGATGCAATGAGAGATGCTCGCTTCATACGCGCACCATACCACCGCCGCCCCCGCAAGTCAAACACGTTTGCCGCGCGCAAGCGCGCTATATTCACAAATTGTAAATCGTAAATCGTAAATTGTAAATCACTCGTCATTCTTCCTTCTCCGAGAGAAGGAAGATGGCGAGTATGGCCGTGACCACGGCCAAAATGCCGCATTGCCATTGCGGGGTGAGGCCGGCAGCCTTCATGGCGGCCTGCAACACCACGGACATGATGCCCATGAAGCAGTCCACCAGGTTGCCCGCGGCTATCACGTCGCCGCGCTTGTCGTTGTCCGCGCGGTCCTGGAGCCGCGCGTTGAGGGGGACGAGGTATCCGGCGGCGGAGAACCCGGTAAGGCAGAGGGCGGCGAAGAAGAGCGGCTGGCCGTAGGGGATGAGCGCCATGGCGGTGCATCCGATGATGATGCCGAGGCCACCGACGTGCGCGACCCAGAGGCGGATGGCCTTGGCGCAGATGACGGATGCCACGAGCCCGCCCGCAATGGCGCCGCCGCTGAGCCAGGCGAAGAGGATGGCGGAATCCTTCTGCTGGCCGAGCACCTGCATGAAGTCGGCGGTGGATTCCACGGGGTTGGCCTCCTCTGCCATCTGCAGGACGACGAGCATCATGATGCCGGCGATGAACCAGAAGTAGCAGATGCCGATCTCGCTGTTGCGGAGCACGCGCACGCGCCAGAGCATGCGCAGCTGGGTGAAGTGCTGCCAGAGCAGGCTCCACTCGAACGGGCGGGTGCTCTGCGGCTTGAAGCGCGGGATGGTGAGGCTGAGCAGGAACACCAGCACCGCGGCGCCCGCGCAGCACGCGCACGGCACAGCAGCGGCCTCCCAGCCCGCATCACGCCCCCATTCCTTGAGCAGCATGTACACCACGGAGAGCGCACCTATCTGCCCCACCAGCAGCGCCAGCATGGAGGTGATTTCCAGAATGCCGCTGGCGAACCCGATGTTCTCCGTGCCCACCATGTCCTTCACCAGCCCCTTCTTGGCGGGGCTGAAGAACATGGCCTGGATGCAGAAGAGGGTGAAGAACGCCATCGCCACGGGCAGGCTGTGCATGAACAGGCCCGCCGTCATGCCCACCAGAACCACCACCTGCAGCAGAACCATGCTCTGCAGCAGCCGCGTCTTGCAGTAGCGGTCGGAAAGCCATCCCGCCAGCGGCGAGAACAGCACGAACGGCACCACAATCAGGATGGAGAGCGGGTACTGCAGCTCCGCCACCATCCAGATGCCCAGCGCAATCAGGAGAAACTGGACCCCCTTCTCGTTGAGGGAGTTCATGCACTGGATGACCACCAAGCTCCAGAAGGCGCCCCAAGGTGTCTTCCCGCGCGGCGCGTCCTGGGAGGGATCAGCCATCAGTTCCAGCCCTGGTCGCCCATGAAGGCGGCGGCGTTCTTGTGCCCGGCCTGAGCGGCCTTGGTGATCCACTCGCGCGCCGTGAGCAGGTCCTGCGGCACGCCGAGGCCGTGGAAGAAGCAGCGGCCGTAGTTGTACATGCCGTTGGCGTTCCCGCCCTTCGCGGACTTCTCGAAGGCCTGTGCGGCCATCACGGCATCCTGGGCCACGCCCTCGCCGTTGCGGTAGCAGAGGCCCACGTTGTTGAGCGCGGAGGCGTTGCCCTGCTGGGCGGCGCGGTTGTACCAGTAGAAGGCGGTGGCGTAGTCCTTGGGTACGCCGGCGCCGTCAAAGTAGCAGCCGCCCAGGTTGTTCTGGGCGTTGGCGTTTCCGTTCTCGGCGGCCTTGCGGTACCACTGGGCGGCCTTGGTGGTGTCCTGCGGCACGCCGTGGCCGAAATCGCAGCACTTGGCCAGCATCAGCTGGGCCTCGGAGTTGCCCATGTAGGCCTCCTGCAGGAACAGGGGGATGGCCTTCTCGTATTGCCCGGCGTTGTAGAGCGCCTGGGCCTCCCGCACGTTGGGGGATTGCGTGCTGCATGCAGCGAGCACCAGCGCGGCGGCGAGTATGGATGCGTATGCTTTCATGACGGTTGGTTTTGGGTGGGTTGAATCAGGTTCAGGAGAGGGTGAGCAGGTAGCGCTCCGCGTCCAGCGCCGCGCGGCAGCCCATGCCCGCCGCGGAAATGGCCTGGCGGTACACGGCATCGCCCACATCGCCCGCCACGAACAGACCGGGCGTCTTGGTGGCCGTGCTGCCGGGCTGCGACACGATGAAGCCCGCCGCGTCCACATCCGCCAGGTTGCCGATGAACTTGCTGTTGGGCTGGTGGCCGATGGCCATGAACACGCACTTCACCTCCAGCTCGCGCTCTGCACCGGTTTGCGTGTCCTTGAGGGTGACGGAGGAGAGCTCGCCCTCCGCATCCTTGTGGTAGGCGGCAATGGTGCTGTTCCACAGCGGCTCGATTTTCTCGTTCGTGAGCACGCGCTGCTGCATGGCCTTGCTGGCGCGCAGCTGGTCGCGGCGGTGGATGAGGTACACCTTGGAGGCAAACCGCGTGAGGAAGGTGGCCTCCTCGCACGCGCTGTCGCCGCCGCCCACCACGCACACCGGAACGTCGCGGTAGAACGCGCCGTCGCACGTGGCGCAGGCGGTCAGCCCGTGGCCGATGAGCTCCTTCTCGCCCTCGATGCCCAGGTAGCGCGCCGCCGCGCCCGTGGCCACGATGACGGCCTGCGCCTTGTACGCGCCGCCGGACGTGGTGACCACGAACAGCCCGCTGCAGGCCTCCTGCGTGACGGAAAGCACCTCCTCAAAGGCGAACCGCGTGCCGAATTTCTCCGCCTGCTGGCTCATGTTGAACATGAGCTCCGGCCCCATGATACCCTCCGGGAATCCGGGAAAGTTCTCAATCTCCGTGGTGGTGGTCAACTGCCCGCCGATTTGGCCGCCCGTGAAGAGCAGCGGCTTCAAATCCGCGCGCGCGGCATAGATGGCCGCGGTGTACCCCGCCGGCCCGCTGCCGATGATGATAAGTTTCTCTGCGTCGTTCATATCTACCTACATTCTACCACACCCCTCCCCCCGCGAAAAGTCAAAAACGCAACGCCTTTTCCGCTTGTTTTACGCGCGCCCCGATTCGGGATATGCAGGCTCAGCCTATGCACCGTGGGCAGGCCTGCACCCGGTGGCCGGGGGAGATTTCCCGCATGGGCGGGCGCTTCCCTCCGGTTAGAACCGGCAGGAAGCGCCCAGGTCCACGCTGTGGCTGTTGTTGTGCCTGGCGCCCTGGA
>JAKSOU010000085.1 GCA_024405435.1 Akkermansia sp.
GCACCCACGTGCGCGTGCCCGCCACGTACATCATGCAGAAGCCGGACATGGCGAGTGCCGCCGCCGTGCCCATGTCCTTCTCAAAGAGGATGAGCAGGAGCGGGAAGCCGAAGATGAGCCCCGGCACCACGAATCCCTGCACGAACCTCCCCGCCATCTCGCGGTGGGTGGTGTACCAGTCCGCCAGCGCCAGCATGAGGCATATCTTGGCCAGCTCGCTGGGCTGGAACGTGATCCCCAGGTTGATCCAGCGGGATTCGCCGTTGATTGTCTTGCCGATGACCGGCAGGTAGCAGCAGAAAAGCAGGAACACGCAGCCCCCCAATATCCACCACACGTACGGCCGCAGCTTGTGGTAGTCCATCCGGCTGATGAGCAGCGCCAGCCCCAGCCCCAGTGCGGCAAAGAGGCACTGCTTGCCCAGGTAGTCCTGCTCCACCCCGTTGACGGGCGGCGCGCTCAGACCCGTGCTGGCAACCATCACCACGCCCAGCACCAGCAGGACGGTGAAGCAGAACCAGATGCAGATGATGCTCAGGCGCGAGGTCAATGGCGTGCGGGAGGTGCGGGTTTACTGGCTGACCTTGAGCTTCTGGCCGGGGCGGATCTTGCGGGCGTCCGCATCCGTCATGCCGTTGAGCTGCATGAGCTTCTTGAGGGAGAGCTTGTACTTGCGGGCGATGCCGCCCAGGGTCTCGCCCTTGGCGATGACGTGCACCTTCTCCTGCGCGGCGACGGCCGCCTGCTGCGCGGCGGCGGTGCGCGCCTGCGGGGAATCGTCGGCCACGGGCACCTTGATGTAGGAGCCGGCAATCAGGTTGATGCGGCGCGCGGCATCCGGGTTGGCGGCTTTCAGCGCGTCCACCGTGGTGCTGTTTGCAAGGGCGATGCTGCTCCAGGTGTCGCCGGATGCCACCAGGTGCTTCACCAGCACGGTTCCAGCGGGTTGCGCGGGTGCGGCGGTGCGGGTGCGCGCGGGTGCGGTGGGCGTCACTTCCTCCGCGGTGTCGTCATCCGCCACGGCGGGCATCTGGGTGATGTGGTTGCCGGTGTCCGCCTGGGTGCGCGTGGCCGTTTGCGGGGTGGTCACGGGGTGCACGTCCGTCAGGCGCACCGCCCCGGGAGAGGTGACGGGCGCGGCGGGCGTGGCGGTGGCGGGCGCGGTTTCCGGGAAGGCGGGCCCTGCGGGAGTTTGTTCCGCGGTGGTGGGCGGTGCGGTGATGGTGGAGGTTACAGCGGCGCCGATGCTGCCCTTCTTGAGTTCACCGCGCAGCAGGGCGCCGCCGATGATTGCCAGGTGCAGCAGGAGCAGGCCCACAATCACGCGGATGATGACGGTGCTGCTGGTGGAGTCCTCCACCAGGCCCGTATCGGTGCGGTGCCGTGTGAGCTTGTTGAGGATGGCGCTGTAGAAGCGGCGACGGCGCTTGGGTTGTGCGCGTCCGATGATCGAGTCTCTGAGTTTCTGGTTCATAAAATGTACGTATGGGGGATGGGGTTAGAGGTTGAGGGTTTTGGCAACGGCGGCGCGGAAGCATTCCCCGCGCTGCACGTAGCCCGTGAACTGGTCGAAGGATGATGTGCCGGGCGAGAAGAGCACCACATCGCCGCGCTGCGCCTGCCGCGCGGCTTCCGCCACCGCCGCCTCCACCGTGTCCACCGCGTGCGTGGGGCACACCGGAGAGAAGGTGGCGCTCAGCTGCTCCTTGATTTGCCCGAAAACGATGCAGCAGCGCGCCTTGTCACGGAGCATGGGGTTGATGGCGGTGTAGTCCAGCCCCTTGTCCTTGCCGCCCGCTATCAGCACGATGGGGCGGGTCTGGGAGCGCACGGCCGCCTCCGTGGAGTGCAGGTTGGTGCTCTTGGAATCGTTGAGCCACAGGATGCCGTCCATCTCCGCCACGGTCTCGCAGCGGTGGCCGGGCGGATTGAACGAGCGCACGCCCTCCGCCACGGCCTCCGCGGGAATGCCCACCGCGCGGCAGGCCAGCGTGGCGGCCATGGTGTTCTCTGCGTTGTGCGCCTGCTCCATGGCGGTGCCGCGCAGCTTCATGAGCGGGTGCCCGCCCTCCATGATGCAACCGTCGGCGTAGTAGAGCTGGCCGCTGCTCACCACGGAGGAGAAGCCCACGCGGCGCGGCTTGATGGCGGGCAGGGTTTCGCCCTCGCGGACGATGGCGATTTGCCCGCGGTCCATGTTCTCGAAGAGGCGGCACTTGGCGTTGTAGTAGTCCTCCACCTTCTTGTAGCGGTCCATGTGGTCCGGCGCGAAATTGAGCCAGATGGCCACTTCCGGCTTGAAGTTGACGACGGTTTCCAGCTGGAAGGAGGAAATCTCCAGCACGGCGAACTCCGGCGCGGGGTCCATCAGCACCACCTCGGAGAGCGGGAAGCCGTAGTTGCCGCACGCCTTGGCACTGTGCCCGGCGTGGGTGAGGATGTGCTCGATGAGCGCGGTGGTGGTGGTCTTGCCGTTGGTTCCGGTGATGGCGATGATCCGCGAGGTGCAGTAGGCGTACGCCAGCTCCGTCTCGCCGATCACGGGCGCCCCCGCGCACGCGAAGGAGAGCGTCCACGGGATGTCCGCCTCGATGCCGGGGGAAATCACCACCAGGTCCGCCTTGTAGCTGCCCGCGTGCTCCTCCGTGGCGCCCGCCACAAAGGGAATCTGCGCATCGTTGCAAAAGGCCTTCGGGTTGGCATCGAAGATGCACACCTCCGCCGCGCCCTTGGCGAGCGCCAGATGCGCGGCGCCCAGGCCGCTGCGCCCGGCGCCCAGGATGGCGATTTTCTTGCCGTTGAGGTTCATGTTCGGATTAGGGGATAAGTGTAACGTTGAGGGCGGAGACGTCCAGCTGCACGCCCATGAGGCTCAGCAGGACCGGGCTGAGCGCCAGCCCGAGGGCGCCCAGGAAGAGCGCGACTATCCAGAAGCGCACGCAGACCTGGGTTTCGCTCAGGCCGCCCTTCTCGAAATGGTGGTGGATGGGGGCCATGCGGAAGAAGCGCACGCCCTCGCCGCGCGTGATGCGCGTGTACTTGAACCACATCACCTGAATCATCACGGATACGGCCTCCGCCGCAAACACCCCGCCAACCACCACCAGCAGCAGCTCCGTCTGCGTGCACACCGCCGCCGTGCCCAAGGCGCCGCCCAGCGCAAGAGAGCCCGTGTCGCCCATGAACATGCGCGCCGGGTGGCAGTTGAACCACAGGAACCCCGCGCACGCGGACACGGTGGTTATCAGGAACAGCATCACCGGCGTGGGCGTGGCCGTGACCGTGAACATCAGGATGGCGATGAACGCCAGGGAGGCTATCATCATGCAGCCGGATGCCAGCCCGTCCAGCCCGTCCGTCAGGTTCACCGCGTTGGAGGAGCCGATGATGACCAGCAGCGCCAGCGGGATGAAGAACACGCCCAGGTCCAGCATGCCGTAGAACGGTACGTACAGGGCGGAGATGCCCGGCACGGTGACGTACAGGTAGAACGCCGCGCCGGTGGCGGCCACGGCCTGGATGGCAATCTTGAACCACCCGCTCACGCCGTCCGTGCTGTGCTGCGTGATTTTCGCGTAGTCGTCCAGCCAGCCCAGCAGCGCGGTCACTGCGGTCACGAACACGCAGCACTGCAGGCGCGGGTCCGCCATGTCGAAGAACAGCACGCTGCACAGCAGCAGCAGGCCGATGATCATCACGCCGCCCATGGTGGGCGTGCCCACCTTGCCCTGGTGCTCCGGCGCGAGCACGCCCTTGCGCGCCTCGCGGATGGGCTGCCCCGCCTTCATGGCGCGCAGGATGTCCACCACGCGCCCGCCGATGCACAGCGAGACGGTGAACGGCACCAGCAGCGCCAGCAGGAACTGCAGGGGAAGGGGAAGGCTGACGATGAAGTTGATCATTTGGATGAATTGTTCTGGAGTGAGGGGAAGAGCTCGTACATGGTGCGCTCCATGCCGGCGGAGCGGGAGCCCTTGAAGAGGATGGCGTCTCCGGGGTGGATGAGCTGGCGCAGGGCGGCGGCGGCCTCCGCGGGCGTGGCCACCAGCATGGCGGGGATGCTCTCCGCGGCGGCTTGGCACAGCGCGGTGGTCTCCGCGCACTCGTCGCCCACCACCACCACGGCCGCGTAGCCCAGGGAGGCCGCGCACCAGCCCATGTCCGCATGGGCGGCGATTCCGGCCTCGCCCAGCTCGCCCATCTTGCCGAGCACGGCGAAGCGGTTGTTGGCGCCCTTGAGGGCGGCCACGGTTTCCAGTGCGGCCTTCATGCTTTCCGGGTTGGCGTTGTAGGTGTCGTCCACCACGGTGAAACCGTCCACCTGCGTGCAGGCCAGCCTGCCGCGGGTGAGGGCGGGCGTGGCCAGCCCGGCGGCGATTTCCTCCAGCGAGCAGCCGAGCTTCCAGCCTGCCGCAGCGGCCAGCAGGCTGTTGGTGACCATGTGCGCGCCGGGAACGGGAAGGGTGACCTGGATTTCGCCCAGCTCCTCGATGTAGAGGGTGTAGGTGGTGCCGGAGGCGGAGCTGCGCTGGTTGAGCGCCTGCACGGGCGCGTGGTAGTCGCCCACGGGAATGGGTGTGGCGTCCGTCTGCGCGGCGATGTAGTTGGCGTAGTCGTCCAACGCCGGGTAGATCATGAACCCGTCCTTCGGCAGGGCGCGCGCCACGGTGCATTTCTCATCCGCGATGGCATCCCGCGTGCCGAGGAATTCCAGGTGTGCGGAGCCGATGGTGGTGATGATGCCGATGTGCGGCTGCACCATGTCGCAGAGGGGAGCGAGCTCGCCCTTGTGGTTCATGCCCATCTCCCACACGGCGGCCTCCGTGCCCTTCTCCGTGGAGAGGATGCTGAGCGGCACGCCGATGTGGTTGTTGAGGTTGCCCCTGGTGGCCACGGCGTTGTAGTGCTGCCGCAGGATGGCGAGCGTCATGTCCTTGGTGCTGGTCTTGCCGCTGGAGCCGGTGAGCCCCACCACATGGATGGGTTCCAGCCGCCCGCGCCACCACTTGGCCAGGCTTTGCAGCGCGGTCAGCGTGTCCGCCACCTGAACCACCGTGCACGCGGGGTCGTATTCCCCCTCCAGGCGGGAGACCACCACGGCCGCAGCCCCCTTGCGCGAGGCTTCCGCCGCAAACGAGTTGCCGTCGAACCGCGCGCCGGCCAGCGCTAGGAAGACGCAGCCGGGCGCCACGGCGCGGCTGTCGGTGGTGAGCCCGGCGGTCACGGCGCGCGTGCCGCGTGCCACGGCGGTTCCGCCGGTGGCCTCAAGCAGCTCGTCTATGGTGATGGTGGTCATGCGCGGTTGTTGTCTCGTCTTCCCTCCGGCTTGCGGGAGGGCACGCTGATGCCGTCCGGGTTCTTTTCCCGGTAGTACTTCTGCACCACGGCGGCATCCGAGAAGGTGATGGTTTCCTTGGCGAAGATCTGGTAGTTCTCATGCCCCTTTCCGG
>JAKSOU010000086.1 GCA_024405435.1 Akkermansia sp.
TGAACACAACGCTGCCGTTGCCAGACAGGGTGATGGTGCTGTCTGAGTAACCATAAATCGCGCCGCCGCTGTAGAAGGAGGAGTTGCCGTTGAATGTCACCTCCTTGAATTGTTCGGCAGAGAATGCGCTCCTAGCGTACACTGCCGCGCCTCTATCCACGCGACCATACTGGCGACCAAGCCCGGAAAAGGTTAAGACATGAGTATGAAGTGCAGCATCAATCCAGTATTGATGATCGCCTGTCATCCCGTACGTGGAATTCGCAATGTTCGTGCTGATGAGGAAGGCGATATAGTCGGATGAGGTGTAATCCCCCAGTTGGTCAACACTGGTGATGGTAACCTTGGTGTAGTCGGCGGGTACATCTGCGAATGCGGTGTAGGAGAATGCTGCAACGGTGCAGCAGGCCAGCACGGCACGGAAGAGTTTGGCGGGCAAGTGAAGTTTCATGGCGACATTGATTGCGGTCATGGCTCAGGGCATGACCCATCGCGATAAGTATACCCGCGAAAGGCATAAATGCAAGCATTTTTCCCCTTGCATATGGGGGGCGTAGATGGGCGGAAGGTGAAGGGCGTGCCGGGATTCCAACCTGCTGCGTACGCGGTACGTGTATGCGGGGAACAGCACCGAAGCCACCGCGCGAAGCTATTTTGAATGTACAAAGTACAATGTACAATGTACAAATTGAGAATAATGCCGCGCCTGTGGCGCGGGGAGTTCAAGCCCCGCTTGCGGGGCAAATGCGCGGCGGTCTCCTCACGCCTTGGGTGTTCCGGCGTAGGTGATGGTGCCGCCGTTTGCGCCGGCGGCGGGGCCGAGTTCGACGAGCCAGTCGGCGCGGGAGAGGATGTCTTGGTTGTGCTCGATGCAGAGGATGGTGTGGCCGGCGGCGCGGAGACGGAAGACCGCGCGCATGAGGAGGTCCAGCTCCGCGAAATGCAGCCCGGTGCTGGGTTCGTCCAGGATGAACAGCAGGTGCTCACCGGGCTTGGAGCCGCGCTTGGGATTGGCCTTGGCCAGATGGGCGGCGAGCTTGATGCGCTGGGCCTCGCCGCCGGAGAGGGTGGTGACGGAGCGGTCCAGCGGCAGGTAGCCCAGCCCCAGATCATGCAGCGCGCGCAGCAGGGCGGCGGCGTTCGGGATGGCGGCGAAGAATTCCAATGCCTCGTCCACGGTCTGGGCAAGCGCCTGAGCAATGGACTTGCCGCGCCAGGTGACCTCCAGTGTCTCGCGGTTGTAGCGCGCGCCGTGGCAGGCGTCGCACTCGGTGTAGAGGTCGGCCAGGAAGTTCATGTCCACCTGGAGCATGCCGGTACCCGTGCAGCGTTCGCAGCGGCCGCCGCGCACGTTCAGCGAGAAGCGGGCGGGCTTGTATCCGCGCTGGCGGGAGAGCGGCAGGCTGGCGTAGAGCGGGCGCAGCACATCCAGCAGGCCCACGGCGGTGGCGGGCGTGGACCGCGGCGAGGTGCCCAGCGGCGACTGGTCCACCACCACGGCGCGCGCGATATCCTGCGCGCCCGCGAGCTTGCCCGCCTTGAACGCGGGCAGCAGGCACTCGTGCACGAGGGTGCTCTTGCCGCTGCCGCCGGGGCCGGAGAGGCAGGTGAACGCGCCGAGCGGGAAGCGGAATTCAATGTCCTTGAGGTTGCGCGCCTTCGCGTGGGAGAGGGTGGCCCAGCGGCAGGCACCGGTATCGCGCGGCTCCGCCTGCGCCATGGACTTCCTGCCCGCGAGCCACGCGCCCGTGGGCGAATCCGCGTTCTCCAGAAACTGCCCGTACGTGCCCTGCGCCATGATCTGCCCGCCGTCCGCGCCCGCGCCGGGGCCCATCTCCACCAGCCAGTCCGCGGCCTGCAGCAGCTGGGGGTCGTGCTCCACCACCAGGATGGTGTTGCCCTTGTCGCGCAGGCGCTTGAGGGCGGTGATGAGCATATCGGTCTCGCGCGGGTGGAGGCCGATGGTGGGTTCGTCCAGGATGTAGAGCACGCCGGAAAGGCCGCCGCCGATCTGCCCGGCGAGGCGCGCGCGCTGGAGCTCTCCGCCGGAGAGCGTGTTGGCTGCGCGCGAGAGGCTGAGGTATCCGAGGCCGAGCTGCATGAGGCAGTCCAGGCGGCTGCGGAGCTCGCCGCACGCGGTCTGCAGGGAATCGCGGTAGGCGGCGGGGATGGAGAGCTCATCCAGCATGCGGCGGTTCTGCTCCACGGTGAGGTTGCAGAAGGCGCCGAGGTTGCACTCGCGCCCGGCGAAGTCGAGCGTGACGGCGAGTGCGGCGGGGTTGAGGCGCATGCCCTTGCAGGCGGGGCAGAGCGCGGGCGCGCCCCCCCTGCCCTCCACGGTGCCCAGGCCCTCGCATTCGGGGCACGCGCCGTGCGGCGAGAAGTGCGAGAACAGCCCGGGCGTCAAATCCGGCAGGGTGAAGCCCGTGGACTCGTTGCGGTAGCGCGTGTGGAAGCGGCGCAGCTGCGGCTCGGCATCCGGCTCCTGCACCAGCGCGCGCAATTCGTCCGCGCAGATGCGCAGGGCGGCCTGCACGGAATCCGCCAGGCGGGATTCCACGCCCGCGCGGCACACGATGCGGTCCACCACCAGCTCGCAATCCTGCCCGGGCTTGGGCGGCGCGGCCTCCAGCTCATCCAAATCGCGGATGTCGCCGTCCACCCGCACGCGCAGGTAGCCGAGCTTGCGCAGCATCAGGATGTCGGATTCCGCATCCCGCCCGAACGACTCCGCCAGCGGCGCGAGCAGGGTGAGCCGCGTACCCTCCGGCAGCTGCTCCAGCCGCGCGGCGATTTCCTCCGGGCTCAGGCGCGTGAGCACCTCGCCCGTGGCGGGGTCGTGCGGCGTGCCGATGGCGGCGTACAGGATGCGCAGGTAGTCCAGGGCCTCGGTGAGCGAGCCGAGCACGGTGCGGGAGCGCCCTGCGGGCTGGTTCTGCTCCAGGCAGAGCGCGGGCGGCAGGCCCTCTATGCTCTCCACGCGCGGCTTCTCCGGGCGCGCCAGCAGGCGCCGCGCGCCGGGCGACAGGCAATCCAGGAACCGGCGGCGGGATTCCGCGAAAAGGGTGTCGTACGCCAGGGTGCTCTTGCCGCTGCCGCTGGGGCCCATGAGGGCGATGAGCTTCCCGCCGGGCAGGGTGAGGTCGATATGGCGCAGGGTGTTCTGGCTCGCTCCCGTGATTCGGATGTCCATGGCGTGCGTGGGTTGTGGGCCGTGCGGCCCCGCGCTAGCGCAAATCCTCGCGGTTGTAGACCGCGCCGGGCTCCATCACCACATCCGCGGCAAAGATGAGCCCGGTCACCTCGCCCGTGTCGTAGATTTTCACCACGCCGTCGCTGCGCAGCACGCCGGTGAGCTTGCCGTAGATGTTGGCGGCACCCACCTGTGCAGGCTTGGCCAGGGTCACCTCCGTGCCGCGGGCCACCACCAGGCGCCCCGCCTGCAGGTTTTCTATCATCACGGATTCGCTGACCACCAGGGCGCGCGTGCAGCGGAACGAGCCGGACACGCGGCCGTTGATTTCCATGTTGCGGCAGACCACGGAGAGGCGGGAGAGGGTGGTTTCCGAGGGTACGGTGACATCGCCGAGGGTGCGGATGGTGAGGCGCTCCGTGCCGGGGCGTATCTCCTCGTCCGCCATGTTGAGGTGGGCGTGGCAGTGCAGGCAGTTGGCGGAAAGCGCCGCCGCCGGAACCTTGCAGGTCTTGCCGCACTCGTAGCACACCACCTCCCGCATCGGGATGTGCGATTCCTTCTCCTTGGAATGAAACGAGGTGAGCGCAACTCGGCGGTCGCGCTCACCTTCGGGTAACAGCCCGGACACCGAGGAAGCCACTAGCGGTTCTGGACGGAATTCGAGCATGTCTTACAGAGGCCCCGGCAAGACTAGCCCAACAGGTTGGGCGTCTTGGAAGCCACGGGGGCCGCCTTGGCCTTGGCGGGGGCTGCAGCGGGCATGGCGACGGGGGCGCCGATGCGGCACTGGCCCACCAGGATGGCGCCCTCCTGCACGGAAATCTTGTTGGCGGAGATGTTGCCCATGACCTCGGCGGTGGCGGCCAGCTCCACGCGGTCGGTCACCTCGATATCGCCGTGCACGCGGCCGTGCACGATGACGCTCTTGGTCTGCACGGCGCTCTTGTCCTTGTCGCCGGCCTTGATGTAGGCGTTGCCGCCCACGGTCAGCACGCCGTCGGACTCGATGCGGCCGTGGACGGAGCCGTCCACCAGCAGGTCGTCCGTGAAGCGCAGGATACCCGTCACCTCCACGTCCTGGTTGAGCACGTTGCGGCTGGCGGCCGCGGTGAGCGCGGAGCCGGGGTGGATGTCATCGAAGGGGGAGGATGAGGGAGCGGGGTCCGAGGTGTCGGACTTGGAGGTGAAGGGGGAGGATGACGGAGCATCGTCCTTCTTGGTGGACCATTCGTCCGGCACATCGCTGAACGGGGAGGAGCCGGTGAACTTGTCGTCGTTTTGCTTGGGATACTTGAACATGGCGGGATGGATAAAGTGTGATGCAGCCCCGTACGGGCGTTGTGGGTATCATACCCTCGCGGGGGCGGCTTGTCCATACGAAAATTCACAAAACCTAATTTTTTTCGTGCATGAAAAACGCGGAGGGAGGTTGCAATTGCGGCGCGGGCTGGTATAATGGGCGGGCAAATTCCGCAAGAAATGGCAAAGCTGACCATCAAGAAGAAACACGCGCCGGGCAAGGCGCCGGCAGCGCCGGCGGCACCGGATGCGCCCTCCAAGGCGGTGGCCATGGCGAAGGGCATCAACTGGGCGTACTACATCGTGCCGCCCCTGCTGATTATCGCCGTGTTCCAGTACTGCCGCACGCACGCGCACAGGGCGGCCGCGCCCGCGCAGCCCGCGGCGGCCACTGCACCGGCCGTGCCCGCTGCGCCCACGGCGGAACCCGCACCCGCTGCCGTGGAAACGCCCGCCGTCGAGCAAACCGCGGACGACAGCGACTTTACCCCCGAAACGGAACAACCGCAGGAAGAGGAATGAACCAAGGCACACCCATCACCATGACGGACGGCCGCCTTTGCGTGCCGGATTTCCCCATCATCCCCCACATCATCGGCGACGGCTCCGGGCCGGACATCTGGGCGGCATCCAAGCGCGTGATAGACGCCGCGGTGGCCGCCGCGTACGGCAACACGCGCGCGCTGGTGTGGAAGGAGGTGCTTGCGGGGCAGAAGGCGTACGACACCACGGGCGAGTGGCTGCCGGAGGCCACCATGCAGGCGTTCCGCGAGCTCCTGGTGGGCATCAAGGGCCCGCTGACCACGCCGGTGGGCGGCGGCATCCGCTCGCTGAACGTGGCGCTGCGCCAGGGGCTGGA
>JAKSOU010000087.1 GCA_024405435.1 Akkermansia sp.
TCCGCATCCAGAAGGCCACCGGCCAGCTGGAGAACAACCAGCGCACCCGCATCGTCCGCAAGGAGCTGGCATGCGCCCTCACCGTCCTCGGTGAAGGCTCCGCCAAGACCGATGAAGCATAACACCGAACACAAGGACTGACTATGAGCGAAGAAAATACTACGACCAAGCCCCAGGGTCTCCGCAAGACCCGCGTCGGCGTTGTTGTCTCCGACAAGATGACCAAGACCATCGTTGTGGAGTACGTGGCCCGTGTTCCCCACCCCACCTTCAAGAAGATCGTGAAGAAGAGCAAGCGCTTCTACGCGCACGACGAGAAGGAAATCGCCAAGGTGGGCGACAAGGTCCGCATCCGTGAAACCCGCCCGCTTTCCGCGCTGAAGCGCTGGGAGCTGGTGGAAATCCTCAAACACTAATCACAGGAAAGGAGAAAACGAACCATGCTCCAGATGGAATCACTCGTTCAGGTCGCCGACAACACCGGCGCCCGCACCGCCAAGATGATTGGCGTGATCGGCAAGGCAACCGCGCACGCCCACATCGGCGATATCATCACCGTCCACATCCGCGAATCCATTCCCACCGCCGCCATCAAGAAGGGCAGCGTGGTGAAGGCCGTGGTGGTGCGCACCGCCGCCCCCATCCGCCGAGACGACGGCTCCGTGCTGCGTTTCGACTCGAACGCGGTTGTGTGCATCGACAAGGACAACAACCCGCGCGGCACGCGCATCTTCGGGCCGGTGGCCCGCGAGCTTCGTGAAAAAGGCTTCATGAAGATCGTGTCCCTGGCACCGGAGGTGTTGTAAGGCGAAGCGTATTTGTTGAAGAGAATTCACTTCCCTGCGGGGGCGGCTGGCAACAGCCGCCCCCGCTCCGCTTTGTGTGGTGGAAACGCCTTGACGCGCGCGGCGCGCGTGCGTAGAATCGCAGCATGAACATACCCCCATACTGGGTGCGGGCGGAGCGGCGGATAGGCGATTACACCTGCCGCCTGAACGGGTTTTCCCACTCCTCCATGCAGGCCGCATGGAAGATGCTCCAGCAGCACGCGGACATCATGCAGAAGTTCTTTGCATCAACACCCACCGCGGCATCCGCGCAGCGCATGCGCGCGGCCCTGCGCAAGCTGCGCGGGCAGGACGGCGACACCTACGAGGCCTGCCTGCTGGAGCCCGTGTGGCGCGCCGTGAACGCGGAGAACATCATCACGCGCAACCGCTACGGCGCGCTGGTCATCAACAGCACGGACACCTGCTTTGCAGACGTGGACACGGCGCCGGCGAGCCTGTGGGAGCAGGTGAAGGGGCTGTTCGGGGCGGGCACGCCGCCGGAGCGGCGCCTGCTGGACGTGATGCGGCAGATACACGCGGAGCACCCGCGGCTCTCCATGCGGCTGTACCGCACGGCCAAGGGGTGGCGCGTGCTGCTCTCCGGGGCGGGCATAGAACTCGGTTCCCCGCTGGTGGACACGCTTTTCAGCCGCCTGCACGTGGACCCGCTCTACAGCGGGCTCTGCCGCAGGCAGGCGTGCTGGCGCGCGCGGGTCACCCCCAAGCCGTGGCGGCTGAACCTGCCGCGCTGCCCGCGCCCCGCATCCTCTGAGGAGGCGCCCGCCGCGCTGGCGGAGTGGGTGCAGGAGTACGAGCGCGCGTGCGAGGGGCGCGCCGTCTGCCGCCTGGTGGAATCCTTCGGCCCGCGCATGCAGGGGGAGATACCCGCGCTGCACGACGAGCTGTGCGGCGTTCACCTGCACCGGGACACGCTGGTGTGAAGATGCGCTGTTGACGAATCCGCGCGTTTTGATACAATGACGGCGTGACGGGGGGGAAGACAACCATCATGAGGTGCCTGCTGCCGCTGCTGGCGGCGGCGGCCATGCTGCTTTGCGGCTGCAGCACCTCCATTGTGCCGGAACCCGTGCGGCCCGCCACATCGGAACACCAGCTACCGAACCGAGACCTGGTGGAGAACCTGCGCGGCAAGTGGGAGCGCCTCAAGGACCCCAAGCTCACGGATGAGGAGCGCCGCAGCCTGGTGCAGGCGTACAACGCGGACCTGCTGCTCCTGATACGCCGCCTGCGCTATGAGGCCTACTACACGGACGACTCCACCTTTGATGATTTCAAGAGGCATGTGGACTCCATGCACATCGCCATCCCCCTAGATTCCCTCGGCACCGTGTACGAAGACCTGGTGCCCGCGCAGGACGTGAGATTCGAGAACCTGGAGGAGCACTACGCCGCAGAGGGCCTGGGCGTGCCCATGGTGGGCGTGGTTCCCCCCGCCGTGGCGGAGAAGCTCTCAGAAGGCTCCATGGCTCCCGTGCGCACCAAGGGTACCGTGAGCACCCTCACCGCCGTCATGGTTTTCCCGGAGAGACCCGGAAACGCCGGTCCGCAGCTGCGCCTGGTCACGCGCCTTACGGAGGAAACCTGCCGCGTGGGCAAGCTGGAATACCAGCTGGCGGCGGATTTCTCCGCGCCCATGGAGGTGTACTGGCGGCTCACGTTCGAGAACAGGAAACGCATCCTGGGCCTGCTGCGCCCGCAAAAGCTGCGCGACACCACCGGCCTTTCCAGCATCCAGCCGTACAACCCGAACAAGATTCCCGTCATCCTCACGCACGGGCTGCTGTCGGACGCCAGCACCTTCGGCCAGCTGGTGAACCGCCTGTACGTGGACCCGGAAATCCGCAACAATTTCCAGTTCTGGTACTTCAACTATCCCACGGGGCCGGCCTGGGTATACAGCGCCATGCTGTACCGTGATGCGCTGGAGGCCGTGCGCAACAAGGTGGACCCCAAGCGCCGCAACCGCAACTGGGACAACATGGTGGTGGTGGGCCACTCCATGGGCGGTCTCATCACCCGCTACAACCAGTGCGTGGAACCCTGGAAGCTGCTCATCCAATCCGGGGTTGTGGACCCGAAAAAGGCGCACGAGCTGACCGAGCGCTACATCGACCACCCGTTTGACGACATGAAGGCGGAAGTCTTCCGGCGGCAGTACTTCTTCCGCCCGGTGAAAGCCGGCATGGTGGTGTACCTGGCCACGCCGCACCGCGGTGCGCCCATCGCCTCCCTGCACATTGTGCACGCCCTCACCAAGCTCATCTCCCTGCCCTTCTCCGTGGTGCACGAGGCCGTGAACGTGGTGACCCTGCAGCGCGACCTCTTCCTGCTGCACCCAGATGAGATGTCGCACTGGTTCACCAGCCTGGACCAGCTCTCGCCGGAGGGCTACTCCATCATCGGGCTGCAGGGGCTGGCCATGCGGAACGTGCCCGTGGTCTCCATCATCGGCAACCGCGGCAGCAGCAGGCCCCTCGCCCAAACATCCGACGGCCTGGTGCCCTTCTGGTCCAGCCACCTGAACCTCGGGGAGGAGTTCATCGTTCCCCACGGCCACTCCGTGCAGGAGCACAAGGACACTGCGGAAATCATGAAAATCATCCTGCACGAGCATTTGCAGGAGCACCCCCCCATGCGAAACCTCAAACTCCCCAAAGAACCCCTCCCCCTCGCCGCATAAACCTCCACTTTCCCATGCCACAACGCAACAACACTATCAAGCGCAAGGTGCGCAACTGGTCCGCCGCCGATTCCACAGACCTCTACGCCGTGGAGGACTGGAGCAACGGCTACTTCGGCGTCTCCAAGAACGGTGAGGTCACCGTCAACCTCACGGATTCAGACGGCTCGGCCAAGCCCGTGTCCCTGCGCAGCATCATGGACGGCCTGGCGGACCGCGGCACGGACGCGCCGGTTCTGCTGCGCTTCAACGACCTGCTGCGCGCGCGCGTGGAGGAGCTGAACGAGAGTTTCGCCAAGGCCATCAAGGAGGTGGACTACCGGGGCGTGTACCGCGGCGTGTACCCCATCAAGGTGAACCAGCAGCGCCAGATCGTGGAGGAGATCGTCTCCTGCGGGGAGAAGTACCACTACGGGCTGGAGGCGGGCTCCAAGCCGGAGCTCATTGCGGCCATGGCCCAGATGAAGGACCCGGAGGCCTTCCTGATGTGCAACGGGTACAAGGACGACGAGTACATAGACCTGGCGCTCATGGGCCAGCAGATGGGGCTGAACATCCACCTGATACTGGAGATGCCCAACGAGCTGCCCGCCATCCTGGAGCGCGCGGGGAAGCTGGGCATAGAGCCCAACCTGGGCATCCGCGTGCGCCTGGCCGCCAAGGGCTCCGGCCACTGGAGCGAATCCGCCGGCGACAAATCCGTCTTCGGCCTCAACGCCGCGCAGGTCATTGACGCCGTGGACCAGCTCAAGGCCGCCGGAAAGCTGCACTGCCTCAAGGTGCTGCACTACCACCAGGGCTCCCAGATACCCAACATTTCCGTCATCCGCGAGAGCCTTACGGAAGCCGTGCGCATCTACGTGGACCTGGTGCGGGAGGGCGCGCCCATGGGCACGCTGGACATGGGCGGCGGCCTGGCCGTGGACTACGACGGCTCGCAGACCAACTTCCACTCCTCCTGCAACTACTCCGTGGCGGAATACGCGCGCGACGTGGTGGAGGTGGTGGGCGAGATGTGCACCAAGAACGGCGTGCCGCACCCCACGCTGGTGACGGAGAGCGGGCGCGCCGTGACCGCCTACCACGCGGTGCTGGTGTTCAATGTGCTGGATGTCACCAGCGCCCCCGGCATGGAGACCGCGCCGCCGGCGCTGCCGCCGGACGCCAGCGAGACCCTGCGCGCGCTGGACGAAACCATGCGCATGCTCACCCGCAAGAACATCCAGGAGTGCTACAACGATGCCAACTACTACCGTGACCAGCTGCGCATGCAGTTCTTCTACGGCAACTCCTCCCTGCGCGAGCGCGGCATCGGCGAGGCCATCTACTGGCACATCATGGGCCTCATCGCCCAGCGCATCTCGCAGATGAGCGAAATCCCGGAGGACTTGAAGGAGGTCTCCGACAACATGGTGGACTTCTACTACGCCAACTTCTCCCTCTTCCAGAGCCTGC
>JAKSOU010000088.1 GCA_024405435.1 Akkermansia sp.
GTGACGGAGACGGGCATCCTGCACCGCCTGCGCGCGCTGGTGCCGGGGAAGGAGTTCATCCCGGTGTCGGAGGGCGCGGCAAGCTGCGCGGAGTGCGAGTACATGAAGCTCAACTCGCTCGAGAAGCTGCGCGACTGCCTGCGCGATATGGCGCCCGTGGTGCGGATCGACGAGGATCTGCGGCGCCGCGCGGAGAGGCCGCTGCTGCGCATGCTGGAGCTTTCCAAGTGATTTTCTTTTTCTCCCGCTCCCACCCCGCATGAACCTGGCGCCGCACATCCTCGCCCACGGCAACTGGATTTCCATGGAGGAGTTCATGGAGCTGGCGCTCTACGACGAGGAGGGCGGCTACTACAGCGCCAACATCAGCGATATCGGCTGCCGCGGCGATTTCTCCACCTCCGCCACCATGAGCGAGCTCCCCGCGCGGCGCCTGGCCGCCCAGTGGCGTGATGCCTGCAAGGCGTGCGGGCGCTTCCTGCCCATCATCGAGATCGGCGGCGGCAGCGGCGACATGGCCGCCGCGGTGCTGCGCCACATCGGCTTCTTCAACCGCCTGCGCATGCGCTACCACATGGTGGACCGCTCCCGCACCCTGCGCGATTTCCAGAAGCTCGCCGGCGGTTCCGCGGTCCGCGTGCACGCCGATATCAAGGAGGCGCTCAAGCAGGTGCGCGGCCGCGCGTTCATCTTCTGCAACGAGCTGCCGGACGCCTTCCCCGCGCGGCAGTTCGTGTTCCAGGGAGGCGAGTGGCTGGAGCTGGGCCTGGCCGTGGCGGACGGCAAGATCTTCCGCCAGGCGAGCCCGCGCCCGCTGCCGGAATCCAGCGCCTTCGCGCGCTGGGCCACGGAGGGCCAGGTGGTGGAGGTGCACGAGAGCTACCACAAGTGGTACGCGGACTGGCAGCCCCTCTGGAAGGAGGGCGCCTTCGTCACCATCGACTACGGCGAGCTCAACGACACCCTCTACCACCGCCGCCCCGCCGGCACCCTGCGCGGCTACAAGGCCCACACCATGCTCACCGCGGACGAGCTGCCCGCCCTGGCCGGGCATTGCGACATCACCGCGGACGTGAACTTCACCGACCTGATGAACCTGGCCAACCGCTGCGTGGGCGACGTGGTGCAGTACATGAGCCAGGCGGACTACCTTTCCCCGCTGGCGGACCCCGCCAACGCCGCGGACCGCCACCTCATCGCCATCCCCGGCGCGGGAGACCACTTCAACGTCCTCATCCAACACCGATTCCCATCCTCATGAAAACCGCCATCGTCATCCTTTGTGCAGTGCCCGGCCTGGTGCAGGCCGCGGATTTCAGCGACTACGAGAACCTCTTGAAGGAAAGCATCGGCATCCGCGCCGAGCTGGCCGACGTGCTGGAGGGCGTGTCCGACAAGGCCGGCGCCAAGGCCGCGCTGCCGCGCGTGCGGGAAATCGTGGGGCAATACGTGGAAGTGGCCGCCAAGATACTCGGCGTGCCCCAGCCGGACGAGGCCGGCAAGATGGCCATCGAGCGCGGCCTGAAAGACGAGTTCGCCCCCATCCGCACCAAGCTGGCCGCCAACATCCTGCGCCTGGCCACGGCGAACTTCTATGAGGTGGACGAATTGCGCCAGGCCCTGGAGCCCGTGGCCGCCATCGCCCCCGCGCCACCGCAGCTGCAACCTCCGGCTGCGTAATTTACGCATTGCACGCAGCACTTTGTGCTTGACTTTCCGCGTGAGCCATGTATACTGCGAACGAGTATGACTGCTAGCGAGACAATAGAAGCGATGAACGAACGCTCATACGCTGAGGTTTCCTCTCTCCTCAGCAGTGGAAACGTAACCTTGCAAAGCGGCGGGATTCTTACGGACAAGGATTTCGACAATCTCATGAACGAAGCCCTCAGCTCCGAGCTCGGGGATAATTGAACATCGTCATGGTTGACTACGCAGAGTTGCGGGAGGCTTATCGCGAAGCGGAAAAGGCGATAAGGGAAGTGGAGGTGGTTGCAAAGAAGGTACCTGTTCCCGCATTGAACGAAATGCGCTATGCCGGTTACCATGCCATAGCCGTCAACTTGGCGGAGAGTGCAGAAGCCCGCGAGGAGGAAGCCCGGAAAACCGTTGCCCACTGCCGCCGCGCCTACTTTGATGCGCACAGCATGCTGCTGCTCCTGCTGTATACCGAGGTGCAGAACATCAGGAAGGCCCTGGGCAAGCATCTGCACTTCTTCCCGGAAATCATCGGTGCCGCCTATGTGGACAAAAAGGAAGCCGTCTTGAACGCACGCAAGTTCATCGAACGGCTCCACTCTGTCAAAGGCGACAAGCAGAGATGGGAGGCGAGAAATGAGATATATCAGGCTTGCAAACCGCATGTGGATGCATGCCGTGCATACATCGACGCCTACGAAACCGTGCGAGAGGAGCTGAGTGCCAAGGTTGAGGCGGCAAAGCGCGCGGAGAAGCACTGGCTCATCGGCATATTATTGACAATTCTGGGCATCTTGGTGGCCATAGCTATCGCCGTGGCCTAACGGCCTTCCATCCCCAGTCCCCCCCCCGCAGCTGCAACCTCCGGCTGCGTAATTTACGCATTGCACGCAGCACTTTGTGCTTGACTAGACACCTCCTGTGCGGGTATCATCCGCGCGCGCGGAGAGCGCGTCATGAACATGAAGGAGAAAATACGGATAGCGGTGCAGTCCAAGGGACGCCTGAACGAGGACACGATGGCCCTGCTGGCGGAGTCCGGCATCAAGGTTGGCGTGTCGAAGCGCACGCTGCTGGCGAGCGCGCGGAATTTCCCGGTGGAGGTCTTGTTCCTGCGGGACGACGACATCCCGCAGACGGTTGCGGACGGCGTGGCGGACGCGGGCGTGGTGGGGCTCAACGAGCTGCATGAGCGGGAGGCGGACGCGCGCATCGTGAAGCGCCTGGGCTTCGGCGGGTGCAGGCTGTCCATCGCCATCCCCAAGGAGCAGCCATACTCCGGCGTGAAGGATTTGGAGGGGCGCAAGATCGCCACGTCCTACCCGGTCATCTTGAGAAAGTTTTTGCAGGAGCACGGCGTGCATGCGGAGATCCACGTCATCACCGGCTCGGTGGAAATCTCCACGGGCATCGGTCTGGCGGATGCCATCTTCGACATCGTGAGCAGCGGGTCCACGCTGGTGAGCAACAACCTGCGGGAGGTGGAGACCGTGCTGGAGAGCGAGGCCGTGCTCATCGCCAACAAGGGGCTCTCCGCGGAGAAGCTGGCCATCCTGGACGAGCTGGTGTTCCGCCTGGACGCGGTGATGGCGGCGGCGGACAAGAAGTACGTGCTGATGAACGCGCCGCGCGAGTGCCTGGATGCCATCCTGGCGGTGCTGCCGGGCATCAAGAGCCCCACGGTGATGCCGCTGGCGCAGGAGGGCTGGTGCAGCATCCACACCGTGCTGGACGAGTCGTGCTTCTGGGAAATCATCGGCCGCCTGAAGGCCGCCGGGGCGGAGGGCATCCTGGTGCTGCCCATCGAAAAGATGATTTTATAAGCCATGCGCGTGATACAAGAGCCGCCGCGGGAACAATGGGCGGAGCTGACCGCCCGCCCTGCGTTCGATGTGACCACACTGTTCGGCGTGGTGCGCCCCATCATGGAGGCCGTGCGGGAGCGCGGCGACGCCGCCCTGCGCGAGTACGAATCCAAGTTCGACCACGTGGAGCTTTCCGACTTCCGCGTGGGTGCGGATGAGCTGCAGGCCGCCGCCTCGCAGGTGCCGCAGGAACTGCAGCAAGCCATCAAGCTGGCGCATGCCAACATCACCGCCTTCCACGCCGCGCAGAAATTTGAGGGCGTGTCTGTGCTGACCGCACCCGGCGTGCGCTGCGAGCAGCGCGGCATCCCGATTTCCCGCGTGGGCCTGTACGTTCCGGGCGGTTCCGCGCCGCTGTTTTCCACCGTGCTGATGCTCGGCGTGCCGGCGCACCTGGCGGGGTGTCCGAACGTGGTGCTGTGCACGCCGCCCGCAAAGGACGGCAGCGTGAACCCGGTCATCCTGTACACCGCGCAGCTGTGCGGCATTGACAACATCTACCGGCTCGGCGGCGCGCAGGCCGTCGCCGCCATGGCATGCGGCACGGCGTCCGTCCCGCGCGTGGACAAGATTTTCGGCCCCGGCAACCAATACGTCATGGCCGCCAAGCAGCTCGCATCCCTCTCCGGCGTGGGTATCGACATGCCAGCCGGGCCCAGCGAGGTGGAGGTGCTGGCGGACGCCACCTGCAACCCCGCCTTCGTGGCGGCGGATTTGCTCAGCCAGGCGGAGCACGGGCCGGACAGCCAGGCCGTGCTGGTGGCGGACAGCATGCAGCTGGCGGAGGCCGTGCAGCGCGAGGTGGAGGCCCAGCTCGCGCTGCTGCCGCGCCGCGACATCGCCGCCCGCGCGCTGGAGCACAGCCGCATCATCGTGCTGGCGGACCGGCGGGACGCCATCGACTTCACCAATGCCTATGCGCCGGAGCACCTGATACTCGCGGTGGCGGACGCCCGCGCCGTGGCGGCGCAGGTGGAGCACGCGGGTTCCGTGTTCATCGGCCACTACTCCTGCGAGAGCGCGGGAGACTACGCCAGCGGCACCAACCACACCCTCCCCACCCTCGGCTACGCCCGCTCCTTCGGCGGGCTCTGCCTGGACAGCTTCATCCGCAAGACCACCTTCCAGGAGCTCACCGAGGACGGCGTGCGCAGCATTGGCCCCGCCGTGGAGGCCATGGCCGCCGCGGAATCCCTGGATGCCCACGCCCGCG
>JAKSOU010000089.1 GCA_024405435.1 Akkermansia sp.
CTTCCGCCAGCGTGTGGCTGTTGAAGACCAGAACGGAGCCGGTACCCACTATCAGGTTGCCCGCCATCCTGCCGCCGCCCAGCGTGAGCGTCTGGTTTTTGGTGAGCGTCCATCCCTTGGCGTGGGTGAGCGTGCCGTTGAGGTACACCTGCTCCGCGGTGAGCTTGCCCTGCGTGATGTCCACGCTGCCGTTCACATCCACGCGGCCTATGCCGCTGATGGTGCCGGCCACGGCGCCGCCTTTGAGTGTCACGCGCTGGTTCTTGTCAATCAGCTTGACGGTGGAGCCCTTGAGCAGGTCGCCGTTCACGGTGATGTCGCCGCTGTGCGTGCTGCCGTTGTTGAGCACGGCTTCGCCTGCCACCTCAATCTCGTTCGCAACGGTTGCCTTGCCGGTGGAGATCTTGAGCGTGCCGCCCTCCACCAGGAACTTGCCGCTGTAGCCGTTGAGCGCGGTGAGGGTCACGGTGCCGCCCTTCACGTCCAGGTCGCTGTCCGTGAGGATGGTGCCCTTGGAGGTGACGCTCACCTCCAGCTCACCGAGGGTGACTGCTGCCTTGCTGCCCGTGATGGTGATGGAGGATGCGGCTCCCAGGTCCAGGGTGCCGCCCTTGAGCTCCGGCGCCACGGTGAAGCTGCCGCCGCCGTAGATGAGCGTGGAACCGTTGCCGACAATCAGGAGGCCGTCCACCTTGCCGCTATCCATGTTGAGGGTGACTCCCTTGGCCAGGGTGGCGCCCTTGGCCGCTGCAATGTCCAGCGTGCCGCCCTGCAAATCGATGAGCTGCAGCTTCTTGCCGGCCATCTTGGTGATGTCCTCCATGCCCGCAGAGGCCGTTCCGGTCAGCAGGTAGGTGGAGTAGTCCACCGTGCCGTCGGAGACCGCCTTGCCGTTCGAGCCGAGCACCAGGGTCTCGCCCGCGGCCAACCCCTTGTGGGTGATGGTGGTGCCGCCGTTCTTGGTGGTGCCGCCGGTCACGATGGTGACGCTGGCGCCGCCTGTCTTGGTGAAGCCGCTGTCCCCGGTCTCGCGGTTGACGTCCATGTGCGTGACACCGTCCTGGGTGAGTTTGAGCGCGGAGGTGTCGAACGCGCCTTTCAGCGTGAGCGTGCCGGTGTTGGATATGGCGCTGGTGAGCTCGTGGGTGGTTCCGGAGGCGACGGTGATGGCGCTGTTGCCGGAGGCGGTTATCGTGTTGGCGATGCCGCGTGCGGCAATCTCCAGCGTGCCGCCGGAGAGTTGCACGGTGCCCGTGCCCAGCGCGGCCTTGTTTCCGGCGCGCAGCGTGCCCTGAGTGATGCCGGTGCCGCCGGAGAACGAATTGTCGGTGTTGATGGTCAGCTTGCCGCTGCCCGTCTTGACAAGCGCGGCGTCACCGGCCACGCTGCCGCTGCCGTTCCACGTGGTGGAGCCGCTGCCCTCCACGGTCATGGCGCCAGGGTTCACCGTGCCGCTCACCGTCACCGTGCCGCTGCTCGTGAAACGCACCCGGTTGCCATCCGCATACCCATTTCCTCCCAACATCCACGTTCCCCCGCGCGTGAAACAAATTTCTCGCGCGGGATCGCCCCCGCTCACCAGATGGATGTGCATCAAGCCGTCCACTCCGCGCTCTGCCTCGAAGTGGCCGTTGTAGGGCTGGAGCGTGTAGCCGTCATCTCCGTAATAGTCCGTGCTGATGTACGGTTTGAGATGATACAACTGCGACACATCCACGGAGTCGCAGACGAAAACGTCATCCTCCGGCAAGGGAAGGCTGTCGATAGAGTTCCAGGTGGTGAATTCAATCGGCGTGTCCGCCGTGGCGGACAAGGCTCCCATTATCACCATCGGGCAAAGGTGAGAGTCCTCGTAGCGAAAGTAGCTCATGAGGAAATTGATGCCGCACCCCCTGCTCGTGAGAACACCGCTCGTCGTATACTTCGGCAATGCTCCTTGAAGTTTGAGATTGCCCTGAATTGTTGCCCCCTCACGCACACCCAAATAGGGCTCCAGACACGTTGAGTTCGGAGAAACAACCAAATCCGAGACTTTGAGCACGCCTCCATCATCCATACGGATTTTGCAAGCATTGCCGTTGTACGCCAGAAGCTTGGCCTGTGTCAGGTCCACGCTATCCCAGCCAAAGGCTATATCGCATGCATAATAGGTCCCCTGAAGAGTCACCTTGCTGCTATTGAAGCCATCGTATCCTCTTTCTATCTGGACATTCCTGAACGTCACGCCCTTATCTAACAGGATAGAGGTGGCTTCATCGTAAAATCCCAAGCTGAGGCCTCCGTCATCGTCCCACGGCACGCTGCCGCTAATGACACCGTTCCCGGTAACGGTTACATTGCCGACGGCAGTACAGGTAATGTGATTCCCATCCTCAGTCCAATACCCATATTCATCCTCATGTACTATGGATTCCCGCACCGGATAGGTGATATTCCCCGTCACGGTGATGGTGTTGCCGGAGAGCTCATAAACAGGGCTGTTCCAGATGGTGCCCTGAGATGGAGTGGGCCCACTCCCGCCCCCGCTCACCAGATGGATGTGCATCAAGCCGTCCACTCCGCGCTCTGCCACGAAGTGGCCGTCGTAGGCTACCGTACTGGAGCTGTAAACATTCCCCATGGTGATATAGGGTTTAAGATAATCCAGCTGGGCTTCGTTCACGGAACCACAAACGAAAATATCCTCATCTTCAGAGATAGGGTTCGCCACTCCGTTCAGGAATCTGAACTCGATGGGTGTGTTTGCCGTGGCGGACAAGGTTCCAGTAATAATCATGGGGCCGAAACCGTATTCGCCCATGTCAAACTGTATGCCGCATCCGCTTTGCAAAAGCTGGCCGCCAGAAGAGATGGGGGACGGCGCGCCTTGCAGGCTAAGGTTGCCTTGGATTGTGGAGGAACCCTCGTATTTCCTAATCCATAATGTGCTCGGGGAAACAATCAGGGTAGAGACTTTATAGGTGTGCCCCCCTTGCATCAGAAGCTTGCTCGCCATGCCGTCATACGCCTGGAACTTGGCCTGCGTGAAATCGGCAATACTTCCGTCTAGACCATACCAAGAGATACTGCATGCCTGATAGGTTCCTTTCAGTGTGAGTTTATTTCCAACGCTACCGGCGGCCAGATAGATGTTCCTGAGGGTCACCCCGCTATCCATCGTAATAGAGGTAACATCATGAGGGAATAGGGCCACACAGCCGTCTTCGTTGTATTTCACGCTCCCGCTCACAGTGCCGCTGCCAGTAATAGTCACCGCGCCGAATGCTGTGATATCCACCGTATTATCCCACCTATCCTGTGGCACCTGAGCCGGGTAGGAAACATTGCCGGACACGGTGATAGTGTTGCCGGTCAGCTCGTACACGGGGCGGGACCATTGTTCACCTAAGCAAGCATAAGCTGTAAGGAGCAATGCCATCAAGGATTGGGGCAAGTGAAGTTTCATAGTGTTTGTACAGGTTGGCATGCAAGGGCGCACGCTTACCTACGAGGGTATTCCGTTGGCAATGGGCAGTCAAGCAAATTTCGCGAACCCCCAACGAAAATGCGCGCGCAACGCGCATGCTGTGCTACTTGCCCTCGTGCGCGGTTTTCGCCACGGCGATTTCCGGGTCCACGTCGTCCAGGCGGTTGTTCCACAGGTAGCGGCGGGTCTGCGCCACCAGGAGGGGGGAGAGCGCCACGAGGCTGACGAGGTTCGGCAGGGCCATGAGCGCGTTCACGCAGTCGGAGAAGTTCCACACGATGGAGCTCTTGGGGATGACGGCGCCCACAAAGACCGCCGCCACCCACACCGCGCGGTAGGGGATGATGAGCTTCACGCCGCCCAGGTATTCCAGGGCGCGCTCACCGAAGTACGACCACCCCAGCAGCGTGGACACCACGAACGCCGCCAGGCTCACCGTCAGCATCCCGGAACCCAGCAGGCCGATGGTGCTGAAAGCGTGGAAGCTCAGCAGGGAACCGTCCTCAGCCGCTATGGAGGGGTTAGCGTACAGGCAGGTGGTGAGCGTCACGCCCGTGAGCGTGCAGATGACCACGGTGTCCCAGAACGGCCCGGTGGATGCCACCAGGGCCTGCTGCACGGCATTGGGGGTTTGCACGGGAGCGGCCACGATGGGCGAGGAGCCCATGCCGGCCTCGTTGGAGAACAATCCGCGCTGCACGCCCGTGCGCATGGCCAGCATGAGGGTGGAGCCGATGAAGCCGCCCGCGGCCGCGTGCGCGCTGAACGCGCTGTCCAAAATCAACTGCACCGCCGGGAGGATGAAGTCCGCGTGCGCCGCCAGCACCAGCACGCAGCCCACCGTGTACACCAGCGCCATGGTGGGCACGCACGCCTTGCACGTGTGCGCTATTCCCCGCAGCCCGCCCAGCAGCACCGCCGCCACCAGGATGCACAGCACCGTGGCCGTGGCCCACGTGGGTACGCCCAGCGCGCTCTCCTGCAGCACTGCCGCCACCGCGTTCGCCTGCGTGAGGTTGCCGATGCCGAACGCCGCCACCGCCGTGAGCACCGCAAACACAACGGCCAGCCACTTGCAGTGCAGGCCGTGCTCCAGCACGTACATCGGCCCGCCCACCAGGTGCCCCAGCGCGTCCACACGCCGGTAGCGGATGGACAGCAGGCACTCCGCATAACGCGTGGCCATGCCCAGCAGACCCGTCACCATGCACCAGAACACCGCGCCCGGACCGCCGGTGGACACCGCCACCGCCACGCCGATGATGTTGCCCGTGCCCACGTTGG
>JAKSOU010000009.1 GCA_024405435.1 Akkermansia sp.
ATTCGGAAGACCGCGCCGCAAGGCGCGCGAACTTCAAAAATTGTAAATCGTAAATCGTAAATTGTAAATCCCATCGCCATGCGGATGCCAGTCCTCCCCATCCGGAAACTGCGCACATTAACACAAACCAGCCCTGCATGACAGCCAGGCACGCGGCGCCGCAACCGCAACACGCCGAAACCTGGTGGTCACAGCCTGATGGCCCCACCCGGTCCCATTCCGAACCCGGAAGTGAAACATCAGCACGTCGATGGTAGTCGGACGACAGGTCCCGCGAGAGTAGATAGCCGCCAGGGCTAACAAAGGCCGCCGAGCGAAAGTTCGGCGGCCTTTACTTTTTTCGGCTGTCTCACTCCCGCGGGACCTGTCGTCGCGCCGCAGGCGCGGCGAATATCACGGGCGCGCGAACTTAAACAACCGCATGCCCACCAACGCGCCGTGAAATTTAGCATTTTTAATTTAGAATTTAGAATTTTGAATTTGTTGGTTCGCACGCCATATGAGTACACCCGCCGCGCTTGTGCGCCCGCACGCCAACCACGCCGTGCATGTACACACAACGCATGCACACAAACAAATTCTAAATACTAAATTCTCAATGCTAAATTCCAAATTCTCCCCGCTTGTGCAATCCCTTTTGAACACAGTCACGCTGCGTGGTGTCCTACCAGATATGGATCTTTTGCCACAAAATCAGCTTGCCGGAGTGAAGGCACGCCGGATACTGCGGGTGGTGTTGGCCGCGGAGATGGCTGCGTCTGCTGGGCTTGCCTTGTGGCATAACACATGGGAGAATGCGGTGATGTGTTTGTTGCTGATGGTGGGGCTGCCGCTTCTGTGGCTTGCATGCTATTGCTTTTTCTTGAAAAAGCTTCGGGTGGCGGCGGTGCGCGTTTGTGCTGTCGGGGAGGCGCTGCTGGCGATACAGATCGGCCTTTGGGCGTACGTGCTGTATTTCCACGCAGGGGATGGCTTGGGGTTGGGATGGTTGCTCATCATAGTTGGTGTGGGAGGACAGTTCACCTGGCTTTACCTGATGCTGATACTGCAATTATGTCTAGTCCTGCGGCACCCGCGGCGGGACACATGTGGGCCGTTATAGAGTCCGTGCGCCAAGGGGTGCGGGGTTATTTCCGCTTTTTAGGGGCGCGGATGCCGGTGGTCTTGTGCCAGTTGTTGAAAACCTTGTCGGCGCGTGCGCTGTCCAGCACCTCCCCCTTGTCGTTCACCACAATGGCCCAGGGGAAATTGGAGTGGAGGGAATAGCCGGGGAGCCTGGCGGCATCCGGGGAGGAGGTGAGGATGCAGGGGAAATCCGCCTTGTACTTCTTCATGAAGGCGATGGCGGCCTCCGGCGTGTGGTCGCCGTTTACGTAGATGATCTCCACCCTCTTCTTGGCCATCTCCCTGTATTCCTCCACCACGTGGGGCATCTCCACGTTGCAGGCGGCGCACCAGCTGGCGGACATGAGGTACACGTAGAATTTGGCCTTGGGGTTGGGCTTCTTGTCGGTGATGAAGGGGATGTCCTTCACGGCCTCCGCCACCACGCTGCCGGGTTTGGCCTCCTTGGCGGCGGCCGCGGGTTTTGCGGTGTTCTGGGAATATGCGGGCGCATCGGCGAAGGCCAGCGCCATCACAAGACCGATGGAAAGCAGCGCGGATTTCATAACCGCCGCAAAGTCTACACGCCCCCGCCGGCAATGTCAATGCCTGTTCCGCAGGGATACTATGCTTGCGCGGGGAGCCTGAATTTGGTATGGTGGTGGGCGCATGGGTGAGATGCGGCAGGGAATGGGACAGGACATGGTGGCAACGGCCTCCATGCAGTTCTTCATGCGCGCGCTGCAGGCAACGAATATGGAGCTGCGCCAAATGGTGACGCAGGCGATGACGGCGAACCCCGCGCTGGAGGAGGTGGGCCCCGTGGAGGGCGCGGGTGATGATGCCGAGGATGCCGGTGCAATGGACCACGACGCCACGCGGCGGCACAGCGAGTTCATGGATGCCCTGGAGGCGGAGGAGACGCTGGTTTCCCACCTGGAGGATGAGCTGCGGCAGAGCGGCTTGCCCACAGCGGTGGAGGATGCGGCGCTCACCCTGGTGCAGTACTTGGACACCCATGGCATGTTCGACGAGCCGCCATCGGCAATCGCGGCGCGGGAGGGCATTCCCGATGCCGTGTGCCGCGAGGCGCTGCGGGCGGTGCAGGAGCTGGAGCCGGCGGGCGTGGGTGCGGTGGATTTGCGGGAGAGCCTGCTCATCCAGCTGCGCCGCGCGGGGGAGGGGGACGATGCGCTTTCCGTGCGCGTGCTGCGCGAGCAGTGGGATGCGCTGGTGCGGCACCGCTATGCGGATGCGGCGCGCGCGCTGGGCGTTCCCGAAGAGGATGTGCAGGCGGCGGCGCACCGCATTTCGCGCCTGAACCCGGACCCCGGCAGCGGGTTCGCGCAGACCGAGCGCAACGTCATTGAGCCGGACATTGTGGTGGCGGCGGACGAGAGCGGCCGCTACACGGCGCGGCTCACGGGGCAGAACATCCCGCAGCTGGAGCTTTCCGCGGAATACCGGGAGATGATGGCGGAGCAGGCGGACAAGCCGGAGGTGCGGCAATACCTTTCCCGCTGCTTCAAGGAGGGGCGTGAGCTCATCCGCGCCATCGCGGAGCGCCAAGCCACCATCCTGGCCGTGGCGCAGGCGGTGGTGGCGCGCCAGCAGGACTTTTTCCGCCGCGGGCGCGCACACCTGCTCCCGCTGCGCATGGAGGACGTGGCCGCGGACACCGGGTTGGCCGTCTCCACCGTGTCGCGCGCGGTGAGCGGCAAGTACCTGCGCTGCAGCCACGGCGTGTACGCGCTGCGCAGCTTCTTTGCCGCAGCCCTTCCCGTGGGGGAGGACGATGCCGTTTCCTCGGAGGCGGTGCAGCAGCAGATTCTGCGGCTGGTGCAGGCGGAGGACCCCGCGCACCCGCTCTCGGATGCCGCGCTGGAGACGGCGCTGGCGGAGCAGGGCATCACCGTGGCGCGCCGAACCATTGCCAAGTACCGCGAGAAGCTGAAAATCCTGCCCACCAACCTTCGCCGCCGCAAGTGAGCCATGACTGAACCCATCCTAAACGTCAGCAACCTTTCCGTGGAGTTCCACACCCGCGCCGGTATCAACTACGCGGTCAACGATGTCTCGTTCCACCTGTGCGCGGGGGAGACGCTGGGCATCGTGGGGGAATCCGGCAGCGGCAAATCGGTGACGTGCTCCGCGCTCATGGGGCTGCTGCCAAGCCCGCCGGCGGTCATCGGCGCGGAATCGCGCGCCGTGTTCGCGGGCATGGACCTGCTGCACACTGCGGAAAGGGAAATGGCCAGGCTGCGCGGGCAGCGCATCTCCATGATATTCCAGGACCCCATGACCAGCCTGAACCCGTGCATGACCGTGGGGGACCAGGTGGCGGAGCCTCTGGTGCTGCACCGCGGCATGACGTGGAAGGAGGCGCGACGCGCGGCGGTGGAGGAGCTTGCCCGCACGGGCATCCCGGAGCCGGACAAGCGCGCGCGCTGCTACCCGCACGAGTTCTCCGGCGGCATGCGCCAGCGCGTGATGATTGCCATGGCGCTCGTCACGCGCCCGGAAATCCTGATAGCCGACGAACCCACCACCGCGCTGGACGTGACCGTGCAGAAACAGGTGCTGGATTTGCTGGCGGAGCGCCAGCGCGAGCTGGGCACGGCGGTCATCCTCATCACGCATGATTTGGGCGTGGTGAAGCAGTACGCGCACCGCATCCAGGTGATGTATGCGGGAAGCATCGTGGAATCCGCGCCCGCGGGGGAGCTGCTGGCGCACCCGCTGCACGCCTATACGCGCGCGTTGATGGCCTCCATCCCCGCCGCCAAGGCCAAGGGGGAGCCGTTGCAGACCATCCCCGGCCTGCCGCCCACCCTGCGGGAACCCATCCGCGGCTGCGCCTTCAAACCCCGCAACACCATCGGCCGCGCGGAACTCTGCCTTACGGACCGCGTGCCGGAGCTGGTGGAGGCCACCCCGGGCCACTGGGTGAGAAACTGCCCGGGGTGCCGCGTGTAACGGGCAATCGTCAATGAAGCATCCTTCACCGGGGCAGGGTGAGCTCTGCAGCCCACTCCCCGGCGGCGCGGGTGATTTCCGCGGCAATGTTCGCCTTGGGGGTGATGAAGGCGGGCACGAACCAGGGGTAGCCGCCCACCAGGTCGTGGAACACGCAGACCTCGCCGTCGCAGGTGCCGTGCCCGGAGCCGATGCCGATGGTGGGGATGGGGGAGGCGGCGGTGATGGCGGCCGCGACCTCCTTGCGCGTGCCCTCGATGACCACGGAGAACGCGCCGGCGCGTGCCACGGCCTGCATGTCGCGCATGAGCGCGGCGGCCTCCTCGTCGGTCTTGCCCTTGATGCGGTAGCCGCCCTCCTCGCGCACCTTCTGGGGCAGCAGGCCGATGTGGGCCTGCACGGGGATGCCTGCCTGCACGATGGCGCGGATGTGCTCCTCCTTGGCGGCGCCGCCCTCCAGCTTCACGGCGTCCACCCCGGTTTCCACCATGCGGCGCGCGGTTTCCAGGGCCTGCCGCGGGGTGTCGAAGGTGTGGATGGGCATGTCCAGGATGACCAGCGCGTTCTTGACGGCGCGCGCCACCATGCGGCCGTGGTGGAGCATGTCCTCCAGGGTCACGGATGTGGTGTCGGGGTAGCCCATCACCACCATGCCCAGGGAATCGCCGATGAGAATCATATCCAGCCCGGCCTCGTCCACCAGGCGCGCGGTGGGGTAGTCGTACGCGGTGATTTGCGAGATGGGGCGCTTGCCGCGCAGGGAGAGGATTCTTTGGATTTTGGCATTCATGGGGAATCAGAGGGGGAAGGGTTTCACGGCGGGCGCGGGGGGCAGGGCGGCCAGCAGCTCCGCCACGGTCTTGTCCTGCCCCGGCAGCACCAGCGCGGGGTCGATATCGCACAGCGGCCGCAGCACGAACGCCCGCTCGTGCGCCCGCGGGTGCGGCAGCGTGAGCTGCGGTGTGGAAACCGTTTCCGCGCCGCAGTAGAGCAGGTCGATATCGCAGGTGCGGGCCTCGCCGTAGGTGCCGCTGCGGGTGCGGCCCAGCGCCTTCTCAATCTCCAGGCAGAGCTGCAGGATCTCCTGCGCGGGCATGGCGGTTTCCACCTCCACGCAGGCGTTGAGGTAGGCGGGGGAGCCGGGCGGGCAGCCCACGGGCTCGGTTTCGTATACCTGTGAGAGGCGCAGCGCACCGAAGAGGTCCGCGAGGTGGTCGCAGGCCCGCTCCAGCGTGGCGAGGCGGTCTCCCAGGTTGGAGCCGAGGGAGAAGCCCACCCGCCGAAGCTGTGCGCTCCCGTTCATGGAAAAGTCAATCGGTGAACCCCAGCACGTCCTGCATGGAGTAGAGCGCGGCGGGCTTCCCGGCCAGCCACACGGCGGCGCGCACGGCCCCGCCGGCAAAGGTCATGCGGCTGGATGCCTTGTGCGTGAGCTCCACACGCTCGCCCTCCGTGGCGAACATCACGGTGTGGTCGCCCACCACGTCGCCCCCGCGCAGGGAGTGCATGCCGACCTGCCGCTGCGGGCGCTCGCCCACCAGGCCCTGGCGGCCGTGCGCCACGTCCGCCGCGTAGTCCAGCCCGGTTTCCGCGCACACCACCTCCGCCAGGGTGCGCGCGGTGCCGCTGGGGGCGTCCAGCTTGTGGCGGTGGTGCATCTCCACGATTTCGATATCGTAGTCCTTGAGGATGCGCGTGGCCTTTCGTGTGAGCCAGAAGAGGGTGTTCACGCCCACGGAGAAGTTGGATGCGAAGACGATGGGGATGCGCTTGGCGGCCTCTGCGATGGCGGCGCGCTCCGCATCCGTGTGCCCGGTGGTGCCGATGACCAGCGGCTTGCCCTGCGCCACCGCTGCCTTCAGCAGCTCCGCCGTGAAGCCGTGGAACGAGAAATCGATGGCGATATCCGCCTTCTCCAGCGCGGCGGCGATGTCCTGCCCGACGTCGTGCGTGGCGGCGAGCGCGGTGTCCGGGTGGGCCTCCACGGCCTGACGCACGGCGCAGCCCATGCGCCCGGAGATGCCAGTGACAAGGATGTTCAGCATAATCGGGGGAAGGGGGTTAGATGAGGTTGAAGCGGGCCAGCAGGTCGCGCAGGGTGGCGTGCTTCTGCTCCGCGAGCGGGGCCAGGGGCATGCGCAGCTCCCAGGTGATGTCACCGCGCAGCGCCAGGGCGGCCTTGATGGGCACGGGGTTGGTGTCCAGGCTCATCAGGCCCTTCATCAGCGGGTAGTATTTCACTTGCAGCTCGCGCGCCAGTTTGGCGTCGCCGCCCATGGCCGCGTTCACCAGCTCCACCATGGCCGCGGGCGCCACGTTGGAGGTCACGGAGACCGCGCCCACCGCGCCGCACGAGATGAACGGCACGGTCAGCCCGTCGTCGCCGCTGAGCACGGCAAATCCTTCCGGCAGGGCGTGCACCAGCTGGTTCACGCGCTCCACGCTGCCGCCGGCTTCCTTGATGGCCACAATGGTGGGGCAGTCGTGCGCCAGGCGCACCACGGTGTCCACGGCAATCTCAATGCCGCTGCGGCCGGGGATGCTGTAGAGCAGCACGGGCAGGGATGAGCTTTCCGCCACGGCCTTGAAATGGCGGTACAGGCCCTCCTGGCTGGGCTTGTTGTAGTACGGGCAGACCTGCAGCGTGCCGTCCGCCCCCAGCTTCTCGGCCTCGCGGGTCATGGAGATGGCCTCGTGGGTGCAGTTGGAGCCGGTACCAGCGATGACCTGGCAGCGCCCGGCGGCGAACTGCACGGCCTTGGCGATGACCTCCATGTGTTCGGCATGGGTGAGCGTGGGGGATTCGCCAGTGGTGCCCACGGGCACGATACCCGCCACCCCCGCGGCCACCTGGGCCTCGATGAGCCGCTGGAATGCATCGTAATCCACCTTGTCGTCCCGGAACGGGGTGATAATCGCTGTGTAGAGGCCTTGGTATTTCATAGACTGGGGGAATGATACCACAGCGCCCCCCGCAAGGCAATGAAAAAGGAACGCTCTGCACCCGCGCGAATTCGAGATAGCCTTGACCTCCGCGCGCGCATGCAGTATATTACCCGCATGCCCGTGCCCCAGAACACCATCGCCATCATCTTCGACTACGACCACACGCTCAGCCCGCACAACATGCAGGAGGACACCATCTTCCAGGAATTCGGCATCGATTCCGAATCCTTCTGGCACAAGTGCAACGAGCGCAGCCGCATCGAGGGCTGGGACGGCGAGCTCAGCTACATGAAGGAGCTGCTGGACGAATTGAGCATGGACGGCGTGAGCAACGCGCGCCTGCGCGAGCTGGGCAAGAAGCTCACCTACTACCGCGGCATCCCGGAGTTCTTCCGCGACTTCCCCAAGAAGGCTTTGCGCGACGAGCATGTGCACGCGGGCGTGCATGTGGAGTTCTACATCATCTCCAGCGGCCTGCGCAGCATCCTGGAGGGCTCCTCCATCCACCCCTACATGCGCGAGGTCTTCGCCTGCGAGTTCAGCGAGTCCAACGGCTGCATCAACTTCCCCAAGCGCGTCATCTCACACACCACCAAGACCCAGTTCCTCTTCCGCATCAACAAGGGCATGCTCAGCTACGCGGAGGACGTGAACGACCACGTGGACCACGACCTGCGCCCCATCCCCTTCCACCACATGATCTATGTGGGGGATGGCCCCACGGACGTGCCCTGCTTCACGGTGATGCGCCAGCAGGGCGGGCACAGCGTGGCCGTGTACAACCCGGACGACGCCTCGCTGGCCAGCTTCCGCAAGTGCTACAACCTGAAGACCGACCAGAAGCGCGTGGATTTCTTCGCCCCGGCGGACTATACGGAGGACAGCCACCTGTACTTCATCCTGCGCGAGACCGTGAACCGCATCGCGGATTCCATCCTGCACGACCAGAAGGCGGAAATCGCCGCCGGAACATCCTCGGCCCCCAAAATCTGACCAGCCATGAGCGAGACACGCGAAACCATACCGAGTAAATTCCAGCGGCAGCTGTGCTGGGCGGCCCTGAGCGGGCTGGCACTGGTGGTGCTGGTGGGCATCGTACTGGCATCCCTGTACGGGCTGGGGCGGCTGTTCGTGGCGCTGCAGCCGGTTCTGCTGCCGGTGGTGGTGGCGGGCATCCTGGCGTACCTGCTATCGCCTGTGGTGGGGTGGGTCACCAAGCGCCTGCACTCCCATGTGGCGGCCATCATCCTGGTGATGCTGGGCGCGGGCGTGGCGGTGGCGGGCATTGCTTACACCGTGGCGCCCCAGGTGGTGGAGCAGGGCGGCCAGCTGGTCGCCAACCGTGAGCAGATCTTCAAGAGCGCCGTCTCCACCGCCCAGGAGCAGCTGGAAACCAACAGGCTCCTCCAGAACGCCGTCAACATGGCCTACAACAAGGCCCTCAAGGACGCCCGCGCCGAAGCCCTCCCGCAGGAGGACTACCTGCACATGCAGGAGGCGGAAAAAAGCTCCACGGACAAGCTCATCACCGTGTGCAGCTTCTATTCGGATTTCGTGACGGACCGCGCGGTGGACTGGCTGATGGCGGGCACGCGTGCCCTCAGCCGCGTGGGCCTGGCCATTGTGGGCACCATCATGGTGCCGGTGTTCCTGTTCTACTTCCTGCTGGAGAGCGAGAAAATCAAGCGTGACTGGCACCGCCTCATCCCCATCCGCCGCTCCCTTTTCCGAGACGAGGTGGTGAAAACCCTCCAGGAGATTAACGACTACGTAGTCTCCTTCGTGCGCGGGCAGATGCTTGTGAGCCTCATCGACGGCGTGCTGCTGGCCATCGCCCTCAAGGTGGCCGGGCTGCCGTACGCCGTCACCATCGGCCTCACCGCCGCTATCCTCGGCATCATCCCGTACGTGGGCATGATCAGCACCTGGGTTCCCGCCGTGCTCATCGCCTGGTTCTCCTCGCACGATGTCAACATGGTTATCGTGGTCACCGCCATCTTTGCCTGCGTGAGCCAGCTGGACGGCTGGGTGATCCAGCCGCGGGTGGTGGGCAGCCGCCTGAAGATGCACGATATGACGGTGATGTTCTCCGTGCTGTTCTGGAGCTACGTGCTGGGCGGCATCGTGGGTGCGCTGCTGGCGGTTCCGCTCACCGCCGCGCTGAAGGTGATTTTCACGCGCTACGTGTGGAAGACCCTGGACCGCAAGCCCGCGGCCGCCAAGCCCGCCCAGCCCGCGGAGCCGCCCGCGCAGGCGTGACGCCCGGTGTTGACATTGCGCCCGCCCTCGTCTAATATGTGGGGCATGACCAACCAGAAGGTTTCCGACAACGTGGACGCTTTGATACGCCTGGCGCTGGACGAGGATTTCGGCGACGGGGATGTGACCTCCACCTACTTTGTGCCGGCGGACTTGCAGGCGCGCGCGCTGCTGCGGCCGCGCACGGCGGGCGTGCTCTCCGGCGTGGAGGTGGCGAAAGCCGTGTTCAAGGCGGTGGATCCCAGCCTGCGCGTGGAAGTGTACCTGCACGATGGCGACGAGGTTTCCCCGGAGGCCATCGTGATGATGATCGAGGGCAGGGCGCAATCCATCCTGGGGGCGGAGCGCACCGCGCTCAACTTCATCCAGCGCCTTTCCGGCGTGGCCACCATGACCCGCCGATACGTGAAGGCCATCGCCCACACCAAGTGCCGCCTGCTGGACACCCGCAAGACCACCCCCGGATACCGCCTGCTGGAGAAGGCCGCCGTGGTGCACGGCGGCGGAAACAACCACCGCCTCGGCCTGTACGACCGCGCCATGGTGAAGGACAACCACCTCATGACGGATGGCGACGTGGCGCACCTGCAGGATTGCATCAACCGCCTGCACCGGGAGAAGCCCGGCGTGGAGGTGGAGCTGGAGGCCGACAACCTGCAACAGGTGGAATCCTTCCTCAAGCTCACCGGGGTGGACTACATCCTGCTGGACAACATGGGCAACGACGACATGCGTCGCGCGGTGGAGATGCGCGGGTCCGCGGCCAAGCCGTACTTCGAGGCGTCCGGCGGGCTCACGCTGGCCACGGCGCCCGCCGCGGCGGAGACCGGGGTGGATTTCATGAGCTTCGGCTGCCTCACGCACTCCGTGCCCTCGCTCGACCTGGGGCTGGACTTCACGGTGGAACGCTGAACATGCCGGAGCTCACTCCCAGGGAGGCGCTGATCACCCTCAACCTCATCCCGGGGCTGGGCTCCATCCGCATCCAGGCCCTGCTGGAGCACTTCGGCTCCGCGGAGCTTGCCCTCGCCGCACCCGCCGCCATGCTGCAGCAGGTGCCCCGCATCGGCCCCGCGCAGGCCGCCGCCATCGCGGATTGGCAGAGCTGCACAAACGTTTTCGCGGAGATGGAGGCCGCGGAGAGCCTGGGCGTGCGCATGGTCACCCTCCAGGATGCGGAATACCCCGCCGCCCTGCGCCGCATGGCGGATCCGCCCGTGGTGCTGTACGTGCGCGGCGCCTGGCAGGAGTGCGACAGTGTGCATGGCGTGGCCATCGTGGGCACGCGCCGCGCCACACCCTACGGCGTCACTGTGGCGCGCAAGTTCGCGCGCGAGCTGGCGGATGCCGGCTGCACCATCGTTTCCGGCCTCGCGCGCGGTATCGACACCGCCGCCCACACCGGCGCGCTGGATGCGGGCGGCCGCACCATCGCCGTGGCCGGGTTCGGCCTGGCGGACCTCTACCCGCCGGAGAACGCGGAGCTGGTGGAGCGCATGCTGGACGGCCACGGCGCGCTGGTGAGCGAGTTCCCCCTCTACATGCGCGCCAACCGCAACACCTTCCCCCAGCGCAACCGCATCGTGGCCGCCTGGAGCCGCGCCACCCTCGTGGTGGAGGCCCCCGCCCACAGCGGCGCGCTCCACACCGCCAGGCTCGCCGCAGACCACTACGGCAGCAACGTCTTCGCCGTGCCCGGTGCCGTCACCCAAACCTCCTCCGCGGGCTGCCACCAGCTCATACGCGACGGCGCCATCCTCTGCACCTCCCCGCACGAGCTCATGGAGGACATGGGGTGGGGTGAACCCCGCCAGCTGGGCCTTTTCGACCGCGAACCCTCGCAGGCCGACCTCCCGGATTCCCCCGAAAGCGCCCTTATCGCGGCCCTGCGCGCCGGGCACGACACCCTGGACGCCCTCTGCTCCGCCCTCGGCATGGGCGCGGGGGAAATCACCCCCATGCTCATGCGCCTGCAGGTCCAGCGCCGCATCCAGACCCAGTCCGGCGGGCGGTTTTCCGCGGTGTGAGCCCCGGAATTTTGCTTGACTTTTCCTAACTATCGCGGTACGGTGCGTGCATCTACCGTATGACCCCCGAGAACCTCGTCAACCTTGCATGCGAACACGCCGTCACCCTGATTCTGGGCGGGCTGGCGCTTATCTTCCTCTTCTGCTGGCTCCTGACCGCCGTGAAGGCCGCGCAGCGGAAGGCGTTCATGGAGCGGGAGCTGCAGCTGACCCGCGAAACCCACGCGCGCGAGACGCAGGAGCTGGAGCGCCGCTGGAACGAGGGCCGCAAGGCCATGGTGGCCCAATTCAAGTCGCTGGCCGCGGATACCCTCGCGGAACGCGGCAGGCAGCTCAAGCAGGCCAACAATGAGCAGATGAGCGCCATCATCAAGCCACTGCAAAGCCAGCTGGAGGGCCTCGGCAGGGCCGTGGCCGACGCCCGTGCCGCGGAGGCCAAGAACAAGGCCTCCCTGGATGCCGTCATCCGCGAGATGATGCAGCAGACCCAGAAAATCGGCACGGATGCCGTCAACCTCACCCACGCCCTCAAGGGGGATTCCAAGAAGCAGGGCGACTGGGGTGAGATGATTCTGGAGCAGATGCTGGAGAACAGCGGCCTCAAGCGCGGCGAGCACTACGTCATCCAGGAGGAGGTGCGCGACGAGAACAACCGCCGCCTGCGCCCCGACGTGGTGGTGCGCTTCCCCCGCGAGCGCAGCGTCGTCATCGACTCCAAGGTCTCCCTCACCGCCTACGCCCGCTACATGGCCGCCGACAACGACACCGAGCGCGACGCCGCCCTCAAGGAGCATGTGGTATCCGTCCGCAAGCACGTGGACGAGCTGGCGACCAAGGACTACTCGCGCGTGGTGCAGGACAGCATCGGCTACGTGCTGATGTTCATCCCGAACGAGGCCAGCTACATAGCGGCGGTGCAGGCGCAGCCGGATCTGACGAACGAGGCGTACCGGCGCGGCGTGCTCATCGTGAGCCCCACCAACCTGCTCATGGCGCTGCAGCTTGCCTTCAACCTGTGGCAGAACGAGGCCCGCGTGCAGAACGTGGAGGCCATCTTCAAGCGCGCGGGAGACCTGTACAACAAGTTCTCCGACTTCTATTCATCCTTTGAGGACGTGGGCAAGAAGCTCACGGACGCCACACGCGCCTTCAATCAGGCGGAGGACCGCCTGTGCCGCGGCAAGGGCAACTTTGTGCGCCAGGTGGACATGCTGCGCGAGATGGGCGCACGCCCCAAGCAGGACAAGCTGCTCAAAACGCAGGATGAGCCGACGGAGATTGGGTGAAGCCGCGGCTAGTTTCCCCTGCCCTTTGGGGCGGTTTCCAGCAGGGCCACCAGGGCATCGTCCTTGTCAAGCTTGAGCGCCGCTTGCAGCGGAGTCCAGTCGGCGATATCCCGTGCATGGGGATTGGCACCGTGTTGCAGGAGCAGGCGGGCAACAGGCGCGCTTTGGGCATGGAAAAGGGCGGTCCACTCGTCCGCATCCGCCACCTCAGTGTCGGCGCCGTGCTCCAGCAGAAAGCGTACCATATCCGCATTGTCCTCCCTTGCGGCAACCATGAGGGCGGTGCTGCCGCCCTCATAGGGAACGGCGTTGATATCCGTGCCGTGGCGCAGCATGAGCTCCACCATGGGCAGGTTCCCCATCTCCACGGCAAAGGCAAGCGGAACCTGCCTCAACGAGGTCGGAGCAACGGGATTCGCGCCACGCTGCAAGAGGCACTCGGCGGCTTGCATGCTGTTGTGGCAGATGGCGGTTTCCAAGGGAGTGCAGTCATCTTCGTCGCGAGCCTCAACCGAGATACCGCGGTCCAGCAGCCAGACACACATGTCAACATGCTCGCTGCGCACGGCGGCATGCAGGGCGGCGGGGCAATCCTTCACGCACACCCCGGCCTGCTCCAGCAGGGCTGCCGCCTCCAGCCGCCCGAAGAGGGCGGCCCACTCCAGAGGAGCCATTCCCTCGGCATCCGTCTCCGCGGGGTCTTCTCCCGCTTCCAGCAGGGATTTCACCTCATCCATCCGATTGCGCACAATCGCGTAGCTGAGCGGCGGCAGCTCATCCGGCGGCATGGCGCCCAGCCCGGCAATCAGCTCCACCGTCTCCGCGTTTCCGGAGAGGCAGGCCGCGTACAGCAGACACCGCGCATCATCCTTGAAGAAGTCGAACTCCGCCCCGGATTCCAGCAAAAGGCGCACAACGGCGGCATGGCCGTAGCCCACCGCCTTGGTCAGCGGCGTTTCCCGCAGATACAGGTTCTCTCCCGTATCCCTCACGGCGTTCACATTCGAACCCGCTTGAATGAGCAGCCGCACCGTCTCTGTATCGTCATACTGGCAGGCACCCATCAGGGCCGTTTCCCCGTACGGCGAAACAGCCTTGGCATCCGCCCTGGCATCTAGCAGGCATTGCACCCTCACGCGGTCACCGCAGTAGGCAGCCTCCAGCAATTCCTCGTCAAGAGTCCCCATGCCGCCAGAGTATTCCATGCGGTGACGCAAGACAAGGAAAAACGCGATTCACGCGCCGAAACGAGCCAAACGCGCCGTTGACAAGGCTGGCGGGAGATGGTAGGATTTCCGCATGCGCAAGATAGCTACGCTGATATGTATGTTGGGGATTGGCTTGGTTGCCACGCAGTGCAAGACCCCGGAGCCTATACAGGAGGAGGCTTTCGAGCCGTCCGGGGCGAAGCACGTTGAAATCAACCTGGCCACGCAGAACGGCGAGCTCATCCAGGGCGATTGCGTGGTTGCCGTGTTCCCCGTGTGCACCGGCACCAAGAGCAAGCCCACCCCCACAGGCGACTTCAGAATCATCGGCAAGGAGCGCTATCACGAGTCCAACCTCTACCCCGACTCACCCATGCCCTATTTCATGCGCCTCACCAACGACGGCATCGGCATGCACCAGGGGCCCATGCGGTCGAGGCCGTCCTCGCACGGTTGCATCCGCCTGCACAAGGGCACGGCCAAGTATCTGTTCAAGGAGTGCCCCATCGGCACGCGCGTGAAGATTGTGCGGCGCGACCCGCCGCCTCCCCCCGCGCCGGAGGATAAGGACAAGAAGAAGCACTAAGCCGTGCGCCGCCTGCTGACAGTCCTGCTGGCCCTGGCCGTGGCCGCCTGCGGAGACGGCCGCAGCAGTGCGGAGCGCGCCGCGGAGCAGGGGATTGTCATCGTCGGCAACAACCAGGAGCCGCAGAGCCTGGACCCGCACAAGGCCACCGCCGTGGCGGACGGCAAGATCATCTGCGCCATGCTGGAGGGGCTGATGCCCGCGGAACACCCCGGCATGGCGGAAACCTGGGAGCACAACGCGGACGCCTCCGTATGGACCTTTCACCTGCGGGATGCGCAGTGGAGCGACGGCCGCCCCGTGACCGCGCAGGACTTCGCCTACGCGTACCGCCGCCTGCTGCACCCGGATTTCGGCGGCAAGTACGCGGAGATGCTCTACCCCATCCGCAACGCGGAGGCCTACAACCGCGGGCAATGCAAGTGGGAGGCCGTGGGCGTGGAGGTGCCGGACGCGCGCACTCTGCGGCTGACGCTGGAGGGCCCCACGCCGCACCTGCCCAAGCTGGTGCAGCACTACACGTGGTTCCCGGTGCCCGCGCACGCGGTGGAGGCGCACGGCGGCATGCTGGACCGCCGCAGCCTATGGACGCGTGCGGGCAACTGGGTGGGCAACGGCGCGTACGTGCTGCACGCCCACCGCTACAACGATTTCCTGGAGGTGCGCGCCAACCCGCGCTACTGGCGCGCGAGCGAGGTCCGCAACCGCGGCATCCGCTTCATGCCCATCGTCAACGGCTACACGGAGACACGCATGTTCTTCGACGGCAAGCTGCACATCACCAACAACGTCCCCCCGGAGCTCATCGCCATGGCCAAGGAACGGGCAGGGGAGCAGTACTGCCAGGACCCCTACTACTGCGCCATCTTCTACCGCCTCAACACCACGCGCCCGCCGCTGGACAACCCGCTGGTGCGCCGCGCGCTCTACCTGGCCATCGACCGCGATTCCCTGGTGACCGACGTGGTGCGCGGCGCGGGCACCCCCGCCTACACCTTCACACCGCCCGGCGCAGGATACACCCTGCCGCAGCCCGCGGACGCCGCCCTCACCGAGCAACAGCGCGAACAGACGGCGCGCGACCTGCTGGCGCAGGCCGGCTACCCCGGCGGCAAGGGGTTCCCGAATCTGGAAATCATGACCACCTCGCGCGACGTGCAGCGCGTGATGGCGGAAACCGTGCAGTCCATGTGGGAGAAGACGCTGGGCATCCACGTGGAAATCCGCTCTTGCGAGTGGACCGCCTACAAGGCCGCCCAGCAGAACATGGAGTACGACATCTCGTCCTCCTCCTGGAGCGGCGACTACCTGGACCCCGCCACCTTCGTGGAGCTGTGGCGCAGCGGCGGCGGCAACAACTGCACCGGATGGGGCAATGCCGCCTGTGACGCCGCATTGGCAGAGGCCCGCGCCGCCACCTCCGAGGACGCCCGAACGGATGCCCTGCAGCGCGCGGAATCCACCATGCTGCAGGAGCTGCCCGTCATCCCGCTCTACTGGAGCAGCAGAACCTATCTCAAATCCGCAGACGTGCGCGGCTGGGTACCGCGCCTGCTGGACGACCACCCCCTGGACGCCGTGGAAGTGGGGCGTCAACCGCAGCCATGACACGCATGCTCCTCAAGCGTTTCGGCCAGGGCATCCTGGTGATTGTGGTGCTGCAGACCATCACGTTCTTCCTGGTGCGCCAGCTGCCGGGCAACCCCTTCCTCGGCGAGCGCAAGCTGCCCCAGCACATCATGGACCAGCTCAACAACCTCTACGGGTTGGACCAGTCCGCCTGGGTGCAGTACCTCAACTACTGGAAGGGCATCATCCTGCACGGCGATTTCGGCCCCTCGCTCATCCGCGAGGGTGTGCAGGTGAGCGACATCATCGCGCAAGCCTTCCCCGTGTCGCTCTGGCTGGGCGTGCTGGGCATGCTCATCGCCGTGCTGGCGGGCATTCCGGCGGGCATGCTGGCAGCGTACTGGCGCAACCGCTGGCCTGATGCTCTCATCATGCTGCTGGCCATGGCGGGCATCTGCATCCCCGCGTTCGTGATTGCCCCCGTGCTGGGAATCACGCTCGGCATGCACATTCCGGGTCTCAGCGTGGCGGGTTGGGACGACGCCCTGTGCGCCGTGCTGCCCGCGCTCACGCTAGGTTTGGTGAACGCCGCGTACATTGCGCGCCTCACCCGCGGCGGCATGGCTGAGGTGCTTTCCGCGGACTTCATCCGCACGGCGCGCGCCAAGGGCGTGGGCGCGGCGCGCATCCTGTTCGTGCATGCGCTGCGCAGCGGGCTGCTGCCCGCGGTGTCCTACCTGGGCCCGGCGTTTGCAGCGCTCATCACGGGCTCGTTTGTGGTGGAGAGCTGCTTCCAGGTGCCGGGCATGGGCCTGCACTTCGTGAACGCCACCACCGACCGCGACTACTTCCTCATCCAGGGGCTGGTGCTCTGCTACGGCGTGCTCATCGTGGCCGCCAACCTCGCCGTGGATATCGCACTCGTCGCCCTCAACCCCAGACTCCGCTCCAACCCATGACCGAATACCAACAGGGAAACTCGCTCTGGAGCGACGCCCGCCGCCGGCTCATGAAGAACCGCGCCGCCGTGGCGTCCCTGGTGTTTCTGGTCCTCATGGTGCTGGCGTGCTTTGTGCTGCCGCTCTTCCCGTGCATTGCCAATCCCAACGCCACGGATTTGGGCAACATTGCCGCCGGGTGCAGCTGGCAGCACCTCTTCGGCACGGACCAGCTGGGGCGCGACCTGCTGGCGCGCGTGCTGTACGGCGGGCGCATCTCGCTTCTGGTGGGCGTGGTGGCCACGGTGGTGTCCTTCGCCATCGGGCTGGCCTACGGGCTGGTGTCGGGCTATGCGGGTGGGCGCGTGGACGCCTTCATGATGCGCACGGTGGACGTGCTGTTCGCGCTGCCGTTCATCGTGCTGGTCATCGTCTTTTCATTGAGCATCGAGGAGCCGAGCAAGGAGCTGACCTCCTGGGTGGTGGAGACCACGGGCTGGAGCCGCGAGAGCGTGGCGCCCATCCTGGGGCTGGTGCCGCTCTTCGTGGCCATCGGCGCCCTCGGCTGGCTCACCCTCGCGCGCATCGTCCGCACCCAGACCATGGAAATCAAGGCGCAGGAGTACGTGCTGGCCGCGCGCTCTCTCGGCCTCGGCCACGCGCGCATCCTCTTCCGCCACATTGCTCCCAACCTGCTGGGTACGGTCGTGGTCTACACCACGCTCGCCGTGCCGGGTATCATGCTCACGGAATCCACCCTCTCCTTCATCGGCCTGGGCGTGCGCCCGCCCAATTCATCCTGGGGCACGCTCATCAAGGAGGGCGCCGACCGCATGGAGGTCTCCCCGGAGCTGCTGCTCTTCCCCGCGCTCTTCTTCTGCCTCACCCTGCTGGCCCTCAACTTCCTGGGCGACGGCCTGCGCGACGCCATCGACCCCAAATCCGCCAAGGACTAGGGAAGCGGCGCACTATGGCGCTCTCCGCGCCTTCCTCGTGCCGAATGCAGCGCGGGTGCCGAGAAATGCCCTTGCCATAGGTGTGCGCCTCTGCTATGGTATTTCCCAGTGAAGGAGGAACTGCACCCCAACCCGGATATCGTGTACCGCCAGCAGATGGCCAAGATTGCACGGAGCCGGGGGCATACCGTGAACACGCCGCGCCGCCGCGTGCTGCGCCACCGCGTGGTCCTCTGGTATTTGGCCGCCCTTGCGGCGCTCTGCCTTTGGGCCCTGCGCCTCTACGGCGTTATCGACGCGCCTTTCTAACCTGGTCGCACAGCTGCAGGTAGAGGGACTGCGCGGCATCCCCCTTGCAGAAGAACATGCTCATGGCGCCGCCGTGCTGGTAGTAGTAGCCGTAGTCGTCGCGCGTGCGGCCGTCCATGCAGATGTTCACGTCCGCCTCCTTGCATGCGTTCCAGCGCCCGCCCACCTGGGGGATGATGTCGCGCGGGTCCTGGGAATTGACGATGTAGCTGTTGCCCCACCAGGTCACGCATTTGGGGCGTGTGGGGTTGGTGAGACGGTCCACGGGGTCCAGGGTGACCAGGTACACGGGGCCGCCGGGCTTGCCGTCCAGCCTGGCTGCGGCCTGCAGGGCGGTGGAGGCGCCCAGGCTGTGGCCCACCAGTACCAGCGGCGCGGTGGGGTTGATGGTGCGGAAGGCCTGCAGCCGCTCCGCCAGCTTGTCTGCCGCCAGGTCGAAGTTTTCGGCGTCGCCCATGTGCCAGTGGTGGTAGGCGCGCAGCTGTTCGCCGTCGATGGGCAGCCAGGGGGTGTGGTTGGCCACGTGGTGCATGATGCCGGTCCACTCGTCCGCCATGCCGCCGATGAAGACCAGCCCCGCCACGGCCTTCTCCAGCGGGATGGGCGCCTGCGGGTACATGGCCTTGCGCGCGTAGTCCACCACGGCGTCCAGCACGTCCTGCGCGTCGATGGCCACGGCGGCGGGTGCGCAGAGCAGGGGGCAGAGAAGCAGGGAAAGGAGCGTTGTCTTCATGGAGGGGGCTATTCGGTGGCGGTGTTTTGCAGCAGGCAGCAGAATCCCCCCGCGCCGAATCCGTGCCGCGGCAGCAGCCGGTACGCGGGGAAGGGGGCCAGCGTGGATTGGAACGCGGAGAGCGCCGGAATTTCCACAGCGCGCCAGTCCGCGTGGCGTTTCAGGATGTAGGCGACGACGCGCTCGTCCTCCTCGGGATCGTACGTGCAGGTGGTGTAGAGCAGGTGGCCCCGCGGGGCAACGCAGCGCACGGCGGCCAGCATGATGCCGCGCTGGCGCTTGGCGTTGCCGCCCACCATGCCCGCGCCCAGGCAGCCGGGGTTCTTGATGCCCTTGGCCAGCAGGGATTGCCCGCTGCACGGCGCATCCACCAGAAGCAAATCAAACGTTTCCCCGCTTGCGGCCCACTGGTCCGGCCGCAGCCCGGTCACCCGCGCCGTCTCCCAGCCGCATTGCAGCAGGTTCTGGCGCAGCACGCCGCGGCGCGCCGCGTTCACCTCGTTGGCCGTGTGCGCGTGTCCATACCCGAACCGCGCGCCCAGCAGCATGCTCTTGCCGCCCGGCGCCGCGCAAAGGTCCAGGCTGCGCGCCGGCGGCGGCACCACGCCCAGCGCCGCACCCTCCCAGCAGGAGGATGCATCCAGGATATAATAGTACCCCGCCGCGTAGTCCCCATGCAGCGCGGGGCGCACCCCTTCCGCCGGCAGGTACACCCGCGGCGGCAGCCACGCCGGCACGTCCACGGCGCACGGAAACGGCGGAACGTACCCCTCCGGCGCGTTCGGGGCCAGCACCACCGCCGTGCGGCCGGACTCCCCGCGCCGCATCGCATCCACCAGCGCCTCCGCGTCCTCCGCGGCCAATCCCAGCCGCGTGCAGAGCCGCCTCTCCCCGCTGCTCATCCCCGTTTCCATATCCCCGCCATCCTACCACATCCCCCCCGCTCCCGCAAGTGCGCACTTTCTTGGGCCGTATGCAAAATTTCGGTTGCATCCGCGGGGTGGGTGTGCTATCATGCGGGCACCATGAAAATCACTGGTACAACCCATAAGAAGGCCGCTGAGTGGGTGGAGCAAGTCCGCCAGCTCTGCAAGCCCGATTCCGTCTACTGGTGCGACGGATCGGACGAGGAAAACACCCAGCTGTGCGACATGCTGGTGGAAAAAGGCACCTACATTCGTTTGAACCCGGAGAAGCGCCCCGGCTGCTTCCTGGCCCGTTCCACTCCCTCCGATGTGGCACGCGTGGAGGAGCGTACGTTCATCTGCTCCGAGAAGCAGGAGGACGCCGGCTTCACCAACAACTGGAAGGCCCCGGCAGAGATGAAGGCCATCCTGAACAAGTTCCTGGACGGCTGCATGAAGGGGCGTACCATGTACGTCATTCCCTTCTGCATGGGCCCGCTCGATTCCCCGCTCGCCAAGATCGGCATCGAGATCACGGACTCCGCCTATGTGGTCACCAACATGCGCATCATGACCATCATGGGCGCCAACGTGCTCAAGCGCCTGGAGGACGAGACCCAGGGCGGCGGCAACCCCAAGCGTGACGGCTACGGCGACTTCGTGCCCTGCCTCCACTCCGTCGGCGCTCCCCTGGAGCCCGGCCAGAAGGATGTGAACTGGCCCTGCAACAACGAGGAGAAGTACATCTGCCACTTCCCGGAGACCGGCGAGATCATCTCCTACGGTTCCGGCTACGGCGGCAACGCCCTGCTCGGCAAGAAGTGCCTCGCCCTGCGCATCGCCACCACCAAGGCCCGCAAGAACGGCTGGATGGCCGAGCACATGCTCATCCTCGGCGTCACGGATCCCCAGGGCCGCAAGTCCTACATCACCGGCGCATTCCCCTCCGCCTGCGGCAAGACCAACCTGGCCATGCTCGTGCCCCCCGCACCCCTCCGCGAGAAGGGATGGAAGACCAGCATCATCGGCGACGACATCGCCTGGATCTGGCCCCATGAGGACGGCACCTTCCACGCCATCAACCCGGAGAACGGCTACTTCGGCGTGGCTCCCGGCACCTCCTACAAGACCAACCCCATCGCCATGGACACCATCAAGAAGAACGTCATCTTCACCAACGTGGGCTTGACGGACGACGGCGACGTGTGGTGGGAAGGCATGGACGGCGAGCCCCCCGCACACGCCATCGACTGGCAGGGCAACGACTGGACCCCGGAGAAGGGCAAGGAGGGCATCAAGTGCGCCCACCCCAACAGCCGCTTCACCGCTCCCGCCGCACAGTGCCCCACCCTGGATCCGGAGTACTACAACCCGGAGGGCGTGCCCATCAGCGCATTCCTCTTCGGCGGCCGCCGCGCCACCACCATGCCGCTCGTCTACCAGTCCCGCGACTGGAAGCACGGCGTCTACGTGGGTGCCACCATGGGCTCCGAGATGACCGCCGCCGCCTTCGGCAAGATTGGCCAGGTCCGCCGCGACCCGATGGCCATGAAGCCCTTCATCGGCTACAACGTGGGCGACTACTGGCAGCATTGGCTGGACATGGGTGAGAAGACTTGCGCCTGCAAGCTGCCCAAGATCTTTAACGTGAACTGGTTCCGCAAGGACGCCGAAGGCCACTTCATCTGGCCGGGCTACGGCGACAACATGCGCGTCATCGACTGGGTGCTGCGCCGCTGCCGTGGCGAGGTGGAAGGCGTGGAGACCAAGCTCGGCATCTCCCCCGCCTACAGCGAGCTGGACACCGAGGGTCTCCAGGGCTACACCGAGGAGCAGTTCAACGTCAACATGAACCTCAGCGATTCCGAATGGCAGGCTGAGCTCGAGTCCCAGACCGAGCTCTTCAACAACGTGGGCGACAAGCTGCCCGCAGAGCTTGAAAGCCAGCGCCAGACCCTCATCGCCAAGTTCAAGTAAAGACCGCTTGCCAAGCATTCAGCCGCCGTTCCCCCCAAAAGGGAACGGCGGTTTTTTAGGTACGCATGCGGACCGATTCCGCATCCGCCCCGCGCGCACTTTGCGCGCGCTATATTTCCAAATTGCAAATCATTGCCGTCCCATAAAAACGCTTGGAGAGGTGCAACCCTTGGCGTGAACGGGCGTGGTTGATTCGGGCGCGCCCTATCGCGCCCTCACCCCCTTTGGGGGCAAACGCGCTTCGCGGTTTGTCCAATCCGCCTTACCGCGCCGCATGCGGCGCGCCCCTTCGGGGGCCGTCGGCGGCTTTGGTATGCAAACCGCCCCCGAATCCACCCCGCGCAAGGCGGGGTTGCGTGCCGAACAAATCAACGTGGTTACCCCCACGGCTGACGCCGTGGGCTGGGAAAAGTTGTCGCCGCCAAGGCGGCTCAATATTGCGCTCCTTGCGGCGCGACGCCATGTGAAATTCGAGTCTCCGCGTGCGGAGCACGCAGAATTTGAGCCGCCTTGCGGCGTTCACTTTTTCCAGCCCCAGGCGTTAGCCTGGGGGGTGTCCCCCTTCGCACTTACAACTAACGGAACCCCGCCTCCGCGCGGGGTGGATACACGCCAAGGGTTGCATCTCTCCGAGCGCTATGGGACGGCAGTGATTGTAAATCGTAAATCAGCATGCAGTTGCCGTACGCGCGCGTTGGGTGTATGATTGGGGCATGCCTTCCACATCCAGCAACCACGGTGAACCGTCCGTCACACAAAAGGGAAACCCCGCCAAGCCCACGGGTGATGCGGGCGCGGAGATGCTTGCACGCATGAACGCCAGCCACGGCCCGCTCACGGAGTGGGGGCTCTCCCTCATCGATATGCCGGAGGGTGCGGATGTGCTGGATATCGGCTGCGGCGGCGGGGCCACTCTGCGCCGCCTGGCCGCGCGCGCACCGCAGGGCCGCATCACCGGCATGGACTACTCGGAGGTGGCCGTGGCCTGCTCTGCGGAACTCAACCGCGCAGACGTGGAGAGCGGGCGCATGCAGGTGCTCCATGGCTCCGTGGAAGCCATGCCCTTTGCGGACGCCGCCTTCGATGTCGTCACCACGGTGGAGAGCTTCTACTTCTGGCCGCAGCCGCAGGAGAACCTGCGCGAGGTCCACCGCGTGCTCAAGCCCGGCGGCACGTTCCTGTTGATCGCGGAAATCTTTGGGGATGCCGATCTCTCCGAGCGCGACCGCAGGGAAATCAGCCTCTACAACCTCTTCAACCCCACGCGCGCGCAGTTCGAAACCCTCTTCCGGCAAGCCGGCTTCAACCGCGTACGCATCCACACCAAGCCCGGCGAGCAATGGATCGCCGTCACCGGGGCAAGGGGGTGACAGGACTGCGCGTTTCCCTATTTCCTGCCGTAGTTGTGTTCCCAATAGGCCGTGATGTCGAAGTACAGCCGGAGCTCCCCGTTGATGAGCACATCGTAGTGGCGCCCGCGTTCCTGCAGCAGAACTTGCCGCTCGGGCCTCATCCCGTAGACCGCGCGGTAGATCACGTATTCTTGGTGAACGGCCTCGCCGGTTGCGATGGTGAGCACAATGGCCGTCGCGCAGCTTTGGCCGTCGCCGCCCGCAATGCTGCTGTCTGCCTCCTTCAACTGCCTAAGCGCCAGGGCGCAGGCCTCCTTCATGGGTGTTGGTGGTGGATTGTTATTCATAAGGTGCCCCCAGAATATGCAAGGCGGTCCACGCTGTCAACCCCCTTTTTGCAGGGCGCCGGCGTTTTTTGGGGATGGCAGTAAAAAAATCTCAAAAATTTCAAAATTGTGGTTGACAGTCTGGGCGACTGCGTGTATATTTCGCCCGTCGCAAGACTCCACGGGGTATTAGCTCAGTTGGTAGAGCGCCTCAATGGCATTGAGGAGGTCAGCGGTTCGAACCCGCTATGCTCCAGGCTTCGTAAAAAGTGCGTATCAGGGAACCTGATACGCACTTTTTGTCTACGCCCAGGCAGGCCATCTAGGCCTGACGGCGCGTAGACGAGCATCATCTGAACTGTGTTCAGATGATGCGATATGAAGCCTGTCTCGGCGTAGAAAGCGAGCGCAGCGAGACTCGAAGCCGGACCAGAGGCGCGCTTTGTCAATGGCCCCTTTCATTCCCGCACAGCATGCCATTTCTCCTTGTATAGCCTACATACACATGTTACCCTCACCCCATGGCGTTCTTCTACACATACGTCCTATGGGATGCAGCCACGCACGCGCACTTTTACGTTGGCCACACCGACAACCTTCATGCCCGCCTAGCCACCCACAATGCCAAGCAGGTTCTCCATACATCCAAATTTGCCCCATGGGAAATCCACTCCGCCATAGCCGTGCAGACCGAGGAACAAGCGGAACGCCTGGAACGCTATCTCAAAACTCACTCCGGCGGGGAATGGGCCATCAAGCACCTAGGCTTGCCATAAATTTCCCCTTTATATCTGACGGCTGAACATTGTTCTACCGCTTCAAGGCGCGGAGGTTCATTTTTTGCAAGGTCCACTTAACCCCAGAGGGCGGGTCAATCTTCCAGGTTGACCCGCCCTCCTTGTTTTCCGCATGGTTATGCTGGTTCCCCCTCCTAACGCCTTGCAACACGGCTCGTTTTAATAGGCGTAGCGCCCTCTGGAAACGCCTACCCAAACCGCCCGCGCCTCCGCAAGCCTCCCGAGTTTGGCATCTCTGTTTCATCCCAGATTTTTTCCTAAAACCGGGGGAAGAGCGTTAGTTCTACGTTCGGTTCGGGAGCTTTTTCGCAAAACGGGGAGGTCGCAAAGCAGGTGGAAGCCCCCGGGGCTGCGGCCATGGTAGGCTCCGGGCGCTCTGGCGCGTTTTGGAGGGTGTAAGGTTTCGTTTTGCGTTTGGAAACCTTTCGGAAAAACGACTGTCTCCTTGACATCTGAGGATTTTCCCAGTATCATCTGGGGGTGGCGCAGAAGGCGCGTATTTCTCGCCCATATACATGAGACTCATTCTAAAGACAAAATGAAAACAAATCAGAAAACACATCATTTCCGGCTCTCCCTCTCAGCTGTCGCAGCCTTACTGTTATTCCCTTGCTGCGGAGATTCCTCCGAGCAGGCTATCGAGGAACTCATCAGCCAGGATGTCATTAGTTCCGCCATGGACGTCAAGTCGGGAATCGGGTTCAAGGCCCTGTTTGATGCTGTAATGGAGAATGATACTGCCACCCTGAAGCTGCTGCTAGACGCGGGAGCCGATGCCAACGCTAAGCTCGACGACGGCATTACCGCGCTGATGTCGGCCAGTGTGAGAGGCCACGATACCTGCGTGAAACTGCTGCTGGACGCGGGAGCCGATGCCGACGCAAAGGAGGACATCAAAAACATGACCGCACTAATGTCGGCCAGCGTGAATGGCCACGACTCCTGCGTGAAGTTGCTGTTGGACGCAGGGGCCGATACCGAGGCAAAGGCCAAAGGTGGCGAGACGGCGCTGATGGTTGCCAGCGCGAAGGGGCATGACGCCTGCGTGAAGCTGCTGCTGGATGCGGGCGCCGATGCCGACGCAAAGGAAAAGCGTGGCATGACTGCGCTGATGGGGGCCTGCTGGGAAGGCCACGATACCTGCGTGAAACTGCTGCTAGACGCGGGGGCCGATGCTAATGCAAAGGTGGACGAAAGAGGCATTACCGCGCTGAGGGTGGCCAGCAAGAATGGGCACGACGCCTGCGTGAAACTGCTTAAGGCCGCAGGCGCCAGAGAGTAGCCGGACATTCCGCCGCCCGCTCCGCGCGGGGCGGATAAGGCTGGAAGCCCGCTGCGACCGCGAAAGGCTGCAGCGGGCTGTGTGTATACGGGGGAGGTGATGGAGCGGGAGCCCAACAAGGGAATGACCTATCCAAGGGGTGCGGCGCGCTAGGACAACGAGGGTTTCCCGCACGCCCTTTTGGGTGCGCTAACGAGCGTTGTTAGAACGTTTTACAACAACATCTACATGCCGCCAAAATGAATGCTTTTTGGCATTTTTGAGGCTCGGCGGTTCGAACCCGCTATGCTCCACTTCGTGAAAAATGTGCATCAGGAAACCTGATGCACATTTTTGTCTACGCTCAGGCAGGCCATCTAGGCCTGACGCCGCGTAGACGAGCATCATCTGAACTGTGTTCAGATGATGCGATACGAAGCCGGATCAGATGCCCGCTTTGTCAATGGCCCCTTTCAATCCCGCATTCGCAAACCGGCGTCGCCCCCCCCTGCGAGAGCAAAAAGCGTTGACATGCGGTGGCGGGGCGTATATAATTCGCGCGCAAGAAAGCCATGCAGGAGTATTTTTCAGCGTTGATCCAGTTGGTGGCGGGCTTCGGTTTCGCCGGGATGATAATCGTGTTGAGCATCGTGTTCGGGCGGCGCTCGAAGATGCGCAACGCGATGAAGGTGCCGTACGAGTGCGGCAACGTTCCGGAGGGCGAGGGAGCCCCCGCCATGTTCTCCATCAAGTTCTACCTGGTGGCCATCCTGTTCCTGGTGTTCGACCTGGAGGTGGTGTTCCTGTACCCGTGGGCGCTGGGCTTCAAGGACTTTGTGGTGAACAACGGCGCGGCGTTCGGCGCAATGGCCGTGTTCATCGGCGTGCTGATGATTGCCTACCTGTACGCCGTGGGCAAGGGTGTCATCACCTGGCACCGCAACCCCGCCCCGCGCAAGTTCTAATTGCGCGCGGCCCAGCCGCTGCACGCCCATGTCTTCCCGCCAACGGTATCTGCAGGACACCCTGGCCGAGCGCATCCTCATCCTGGACGGCGCCACGGGAACCATGGTGCAGCGCCACCATTTGGAGGAGGCCGACTACCGCGGCGGGCGCTTCGCCGACCGCCAGGCCTACCCCGCCGACCTCAAGAACAACAACGACGTCCTCTCCCTCACGCAGCCGCATATCCTGCGCGGCATAGCGGACGCCTACCTGCAGGCGGGGGCGGACATCATCACCACCTGCACCTTCTCCGCCACCTGCATCGGCCAGCATGAATTCTTCCACCATGAGGAAGGCTCGCCGCGGCACGACCAGGCGTACTTCGACCGCGTGCTGGCGGACGCCCCGCTGGCCGCGCTGGTGCGCGAGATGAACCTGGCGGCGTGCCGCATTGCGCGCGAGGCCGCGGATGCCGCCGAGGCTGCGGACGGCCGCCCGCGCCTGGTGTCCGGCTCCATCGGTCCGCTGTCGGTCACGGCCTCCCTCTCGCCGGATGTGGAGGACCCCGCGTTCCGCGCCGTGAACTTCGACCAGCTGCGCCGCGCGTACCGCGCGCAAGTGGCGGCCCTAGTGGAGGGCGGGGTGGACATCCTGCAGCTGGAAACCGTCTTCGACACCCTCAACGCCAAGGCCTGCCTGTTCGCCATCGACGAGCTGCGCGAGGAGCTCGGCGGGCTGCCGCCCGTCATCGTCTCCTGCACCATCACGGACAAGGCGGGGCGCACGCTCTCCGGGCAGACCGTGGAGGCGTTCTGGAACGCCGTGCGCCACGCGCGCCCGCTGGCCATCGGCATCAACTGCGCGCTCGGGGCGGACATCATGCAGCCGTTCGCGCGCACGCTGGCGGCTGTGGCGGATTGCGCGGTGTGCCTGTACCCGAACGCCGGCATGCCGGACCCGCTCAGCCCCACGGGCTACCAGCACACCGCCGCGCAGATGGCGGACATGCTGCGCGGCTACGCGGAGGAGGGCCTGCTCAACATCGTGGGCGGCTGCTGCGGCACCACGCCGGAGTACATCGCCGCCATCCGCGGGGTCGTGCAGGCGTTCCCGCCGCGCCGCATCCCGCAGCACGTTTCCGACGGCACCATGCGGCTCTGCGGGCTGGAGCCGCTCTCCCACAAGCGCAGCGACGGCATCCTCTTCATCGGCGAGCGCTGCAACGTGGCAGGCTCCCCCAAGTTCGCACGCCTCATCCGCGAGGGCAATTTTGAAGAGGCCCTTTCCATCGCGCGCCAGCAGGTGCAGAAGGGTGCCAGGGTGCTTGATTTCTGCTTCGACGACGGACTCATCGACGGCCCGGCGGCCATGACCCGCTTCCTGAACCTGGTGGCGGCGGAGCCGGATATCGCCCGCGTGCCCTGCATGATCGATTCCTCCAAGTGGGAGGTGATAGAGGCCGGGTTGCGCTGCCTGCAGGGCAAGGGTATCGTCAATTCCATCTCCCTCAAGAACGGCGAGGATGAATTCCTGCGCCGCGCGCGCCTCATCCGCCGCTACGGCGCCGCCGTGGTGGTGATGGGGTTCGATGAGAACGGCCAGGCCAGCGGGCTGGACGACCGCATCGCCATCGCGGAGCGCGCGCACGCGCTGCTGGTGTGGGCGGGCTTCCCGGAGGAGGACATCATCTTCGACCCCAACGTGCTCACCGTGGGCACGGGCATGGCGGAGCACGCCAACCACGCGCTGCACTTCTTCCAAGCCGCCGCTGAAATCTCCAAGCGCCACCCGCTCTGCCACATCTCCGGCGGCATCTCCAACGTCTCCTTCTCCTTCCGCGGCATCAACCCCGTGCGCGAGGCCATGCACTCCGCGTTCCTCCACCACGCCTCCCTCGACGGGCTGGACATCTGCATCGTCAACGCCGCCCTCATGACCGACTACGACAGCATTCCCGCCCACCGCCGCAAGCTGGTGGAGGATGTGCTGCTCAACCGCAGCGCTGACGCCACGGAGCGCCTGATTGCCCACGCCGCGGAGCTGGCCGCCGCCAAGGAGGCCGCCAAGGCCGCGGCGGGCAGCGCACCTGCACCCCCCAAACCCGCTGCCGACTGGCGCTCCGGGACCGTGGAGAAGCGCCTCGCCCACGCCCTGGTCAACGGCGTCACGGATTTCGTGGAGGCCGACACCCGCGAGGCCTTGCAGCAGTGCGGCTCGCCGCTCGCAGTGATTGAAGGTCCGCTCATGGATGGCATGAAGCAGGTGGGCGAGCTGTTCGGAAGCGGAAAAATGTTCCTGCCGCAGGTGGTGAAGAGCGCGCGCGTGATGAAGCAGAGCGTGGCCGTGCTCACCCCGCTCATGGAGCAGGGGAACGCCGCCGCGGCCGCCGGCACCGTCGTCCTCGCCACCGTCAAGGGTGATGTGCACGACATCGGCAAGAACATCGTCGGCGTGGTGCTTTCCTGCAACGGCTACCGCGTGGTGGACCTCGGCGTCATGGTGCCGTGCGAGCATATTTTGGAGGCCGCGCGCCGCGAGAACGCCGATTGCATCGCGCTTTCCGGGCTCATCACGCCGTCGCTGGACGAGATGGCGCACGTGGCGGAGGAAATGGAGGCGGTGGGCATGACCATGCCGCTGCTCATCGGCGGGGCCACCACCAGCCCGCGCCACACCGCCGTGAAGATAGCCCCCAAGTACCCGCACGGCGTGGTGGTGCGCACGGCGGACGCCTCCACCGTGGTGCCGGAACTCGCCGCGCTCATCGGCGCCAACGCCGCAGCCGAACGCACACGCATCCTGCAGGAGCAGGAGCAAATCCGCCAAGAATTCTCCACTAGGGACGCCGCCCCGCTCATGAGCCTGGCGGACGCCCGCGCGCACGCCCTGCAAATCGACTGGAACGTCCAGCCGCAGCCTGTGCCCGCCCGCACCGGCGTGTTCACCCTCGGCGTGCAGGACGACACGTTCACTCCCGACTACGCCATCGAGTGGTCCACGCTGGAGGATGCCGCCGACTGGAGCATCCTGCTGCGCTTCTTCCAGCTGCAGGATGCCCTGCGCGACGACGCCCCCGCCGAGAAGCGGCACGAGGCGGACAAGCTGCTGGCGGACGCCCGCCGCATGCTGGCCCAGGCCCAGGCGGAGCAGAGGCTGCATCCCCGCGCATGCGCCGGAATCTGGAACGCCGAGCGCCGGCAGGACGACATCGCCGTGCTCACCGATGGCGGCGGGGTCGTCCTCCACACCCTGCGGCAGCAGGCGCAGAGCGGGAAGCCGCGGTTGGCTCTGGCCGATTTCGTGGCGCCGCAAGGGCAGGGGGGCTATGCGGGCGCGCTCCAGGTTTCCGTGTCCGGCGGTGTCGAATGGTCGGCCGAGTTCGAGAAGCAGCACGATTCCTACAACGCGCTGCTCTGCGCCGCCCTCTGCAACATGCTTGCCGAGGCCCTGGCGGAAGCCGCCCACACCGTGGTCAATGAAATCTGGCCAGCAGTGGACAGTTCCTCCATCCGCCCCGCATGCGGCTATCCCTCCCAGCCCGACCACGCGGAAAAGCAAACCGTTTTCGCCCTCTTGGACGCCACGCGCCACACGGGTGCCACCCTCACGGACTCCTTCATGATGAACCCGCCCGCCTCCGTCTGCGCCCTCCTTCTCAACCACCCCCGGGCACGCTATTTCGCCGTGGGCCCCATTGCACAAGACCAGCGCAAAGACTACCAGAACCGCACAGGGCGCGATTTGATGCCGGAGGCGTGATTTTTTTCTGCACTGCACCATATTTATGGGAGGATGTAAACTGCCACATTGCCGGAAGCGAAAGGGAAGGGTGCACAAATGGTGGGCTGACGGGATTTTTCCTAGAATAGGCTTGCTACTGTATAGTGAATACGGCATGCTTACCCGCACCAAATCTCTCCCATGTCGAGCCGAAAGCGCAATTCCTATGCCGATTACCTCAAGGGCATTCTTGTTTTTACCGTGCTTGCCGCGCACACGGGGGACTAACGCGGCTGGGCATGGCTCCCCATGAAACAACACTGCCGGCCATGTATGTCATGTGGGCATGGCACATGCCGCTGTTCATGGCTGTGGCGGGGTGCTTCTTCAGGTATTCCGTGGAAAGGCGGAGCATTGGCTCTCTTGCGTGGAACAAGCTTCAAACACTACTCATCCCCACGGGCTTTTGCTGGCTCGCGTGCGCCTCTACGGTGTGGCTGCTGGCACGCTCTCCCTCCCGACCGCTGAGCTGAACGACGGATGCCCGTGGTTCCTGCCATCCATCATTTTTGCATCACCCTGGGAACCCTTTGTTATTATGCAGGTAAACTTACCTGCCCGGCCGTGGAGTACGTGTGCGCGGGGTTTGTCGCCATTGGGCTGCACTTTGTTCCCGGGTGGTCGTACAATGTCGCCTACATGTTCCCGTTTTTCTACTGCGGTTATATGTGCAACCGTTTCAACGTGGCGGGCAGGGTTCCCCGCTGGGTGTTCCCGCTCTGCCTTGCGGCAGCTTGCGCGGTTTGGAGTTGCAATGACTATATGCACCATTTCCATGGGTGGAGCGTTTGGGAGTCGGGCACATATATCCTGGGCCCGCAAGGTTGGAAGCGCCACCTTGTTCTCATTGCCTACAGGGATTCCCTTGCCCTTCTCGGCAGCATCGGTTTCGCCGGTTCCCTGTACCTGGCGCACGGCATTCTCAGGTCAAAGACGGCACTGCACGGCAACCGCGCGTTCGCGGCATTTTGCTCATTGATACGGGAGCTGGGGGAGTGGTCCCTCTCTGTGTACGTTGTGCAGTCCGTGGTGGTGGAAATCCTGCTGCGCTGCGGCTTTGCCTGCTATCTTGCTTCGGGGCATGCAAACCCCTTTGATGGATGCTTTTTCCTGTACCGCTGGGTGCTTGTACCCCTGTTGTCCCTCTTCTTGTGCTGGGTGGTGCTTCAGCTCATCCGCCTAATCAGGTGCGTCCCCCCTTTATCGAAAATCTGCACCGGCAGGTGAATTCCGCCTGTTTGAGCCGTACCCCGCGCCTCGCTCATGCTTGCCTATATTTCGCAGGACTGGAAGTTGACAACCTGCCTGCAAATTTGATAGAATGTGTACCATGAATGGAGAGGGTGCAGGAAAGGCGGGACCGTTGATTTCCGTTATTGTGCCCGTCTACAAGACGGAGCGGTACCTCCGCAAGTGTTTGGACAGCATATGCAACCAAAGCTACCGCCATTTGGAAATCATATGTGTGAATGACGAATCCCCGGACCATTCCCTTGAGATTCTCCAGGAATACGCGGCAAAAGATTCACGGGTGAAGGTTATCAGCCAAAAAAACAGGGGCCTTTCAGGAGCCAGGAATGCCGCCTTGGATATCTGTACCGGAGAATACGTGACGGGTGTGGATTCCGATGATTTCTTGGAGGCTGGCATATTCGAGAAGGCTGCACCGTTCTTGGATGGCACGGTGGACGCCCTTTTTTTCGAAACCAATTTTGTGTACGATGAGGGAGTGCCTCCCAATCCGGGGCTGGAAGAGTATCAAAGGCTCAAATACCATGGCAAGTGCGGGTTGTCCTTGGAGGTGGTCTGCGCCGGGCCTCTGAGCTTCTGGGGCAAAATATGGAGCCGCACCCTCATTGAGCAATACCTCATCCGTTTTCCAGAAGGGTTTATACGCGAGGATAACGCCTTCTTTTGCATGTTCGCCGCAGTCGCGAACCATGTGTACTATTTGAATGTTGTGGGCTACAATTATGTGCAGCGCATAGGCTCCATTATGCATTCCGACCGTTCATGTATTGCGAATGCTCGCAATTATGCCGGCGTATGGCGCCACCTTTTTGACTTTTATCAAAAGCACGGGATTGTGGAAAAATCTGCCGAGCTTTATCTCACCTATGTTTTCATTTCATACGCTGAGACCGTACTCGATGCGGCCGAGAGGGAGTACAGGGAGGTGCAGGATATTTTCGGGGAATTCATCGGGGAGCAGGATTTGGCATCATTCTTCCCCCGTGACTACCGCATCCTCTGTATGCACCATGCGTCACGGTGGAAGCGTTTGTGGGTTACCCGCCATCCTCATAAGGAAACCTACAGGTTTTTAGGGTTCCCCGTGTGGAGCAATATGTACAGGAACGGCAAGCTGGCTTACCGCACGGCCTGGTGGCTGCGCCCGTTTCATAAGTGAGCGGATGTGCCTTCTTGCCCCGGACTTGCACCGTGAGTACGGAAATCATGTGTCAATCTCCTGCTCCGCAGCCGTGGGCTCTGCCGCGGCCCATTCCCGCCCGAGAAAGCGCCTGCCGATGATGTTCAGCTCGTCTATGAGGGTGTGGCGCGCACCATCGTCCGCTGCCTCGGCTATCAGCTCGTGCATGGGGCGGGTGTGGTACGCCCCGTTCCTGTCCTTGTACGTCTTGACCACGCTGAAGGTGTAGTGCACGGAAAGCGGGCCGCAGGCTTCCCTTTCCAAATACTGGTGCAAGGCGATGGACAGGTTCTCCATGCACTCGTCTCCCGCGCGGACATCAACCCCCAGGGCACTGAGGGTGTTGCCCAGGCAAAACGCGGCCATGCGGCCTTTCATGAATTCCGCGGGTTGCACGCAATGTTCATGGTTGCCAATAACGGCATCCGCCCCGTGCCGGAAAAACCAGTCGTATGCCCTGCGTACGCTTTGCATGGGCTTCAGCCTGTGCTGTCCGCCCACATGAGGGTATGCAACAAGAAAATCCACCTTGCGCCGGGCCTCTCTCATTTCCCTGGCCAGGGCCCGCCGCTTCCCCCATGAGAACTCTTTCCTGTCGAACCAGTCCTCAGCTTCCCTGTTGGTCAGCTTTTTCCACCGGTAGTACCATTTGGAGCGGCGTTCAAACAACCAGCGGACAAGGGGAGAGGAGAGCTCTTGGTTCTGGGTGAGGTTCAGGTGCCTGGCATGGGCTCTTGAGAGCCTTGCCTTGTTTTCCATGGCGTTGGTGCCGTAGGTGCTGGCCGCCAAGCCAACCCTGATGCCGCCCTTTTCCAAGACGGCGTATGCCGGTTCCCCCGGCCTTTCCCTGGCCCCAACGGGAACCAGCCCCGCCTCTTTCACGCAACGCAGTGTCTCCAGCAACCCCTCGAACCCCTGGTCCAGGCAGTGGTTGTTGGCCACGGAAACATGGGTTACGCCCGTTTCCCTGACGATCCGGGCAAAATCGGGGGGGACAACGAATCGGTAGCGCCCGGTTTGATGCTTGGCGGCATCAATGGCGCGTGCCACGGGTGTTTCCAGGTTGCCCACCACATAATCCGATAGATGCAGCAGCCCTTTCAAACCTTCCAGGGCATGGGGATTTTCGCTTTCGCCACCCCGCCCGCGAAAACACATGATATCTCCCAGATACGTTATCTTCATGGACTTAATGGTATACCACCTTGGGTCGATTTGCACGACAAAAGACGCCAGCTGCTGCCCGTTTACCCCGGTTTTGTACAAAGAAAACCTTGACAGCGTCATAACCATACCCTACAATCCGCGCCGCGCGTGGGCAGACTGAAACAGGAAACCCTGAGCGGGGCGAAGTGGTCAATGATTTCCAAGTTGACCCTGCAACCCGTGCAGTTTGTTTTCGGGATGATTCTCGCGCGTCTCATCTCCCCGGATGAAATGGGTATCCTGGGATTGACCGGGCTCTTTTTCGCCATTGCCTCCACTTTGAAGGAGGCCGGCCTCGGCGCGGCCCTCATCCGCAAGCAGGACAGAACGGAGGTTGATTGCAGCACGGTTTTCTGGTACAACATTGCCGCCAACCTGGTTGTTGCCGTTGTATTCTGGTTTGCCGCCATCTGGTTCGCGGATTTCTTCCACCAGCCGGCCCTGCTGTGGATAACGCGCGTTTCCGCCGTGATGATGCTTCTCAACGCCACGGGGAGCGTACACTGGACCCTCTATGCCGCCCGCCGGGAGTTCAAGACGCCCGCCATCATCGGCATTGCAACCACCCTGACGGTTATGCCCGTCACCATCTACCTTGCATACACTGGCTGGAGCTACTGGGCGGTGGTGATGCAGGGCGTGATGCAGGGCCTGCTGTCCCTTGCGGTTATTTGGATCGTTTCCCCGTGGAAGCCCAAACTCGTCTTCTCTTGGCAATCCTTCCGTGAATTCTTCAACTTCGGCATCAAGCTCTCCCTTTCGGGACTGGTGTGGAACGTGTATGTGGAATCGCGCAAACTGGTGATCGGCAAGTTCTATTCCCCCGGCCAGCTTGCCCTGTACGATCGGGCAACCCGCCTTTGCCAGATGCCCATCTCCCTTTTACAGGGGCCGATCGACGGCATCATCTACCCCATCCTCTCTACTATCCATGATGACCGGAAGCGCCTGGACCGCGCGTACCGGCAGTACATGCGCGTGCTGTTGTGCCCCAATCTCTGGCTCATGGTCACCATTGCCAGCAACGCGGAATCGCTGGTCCGCCTGCTGTACGGCTCCACCTGGCTTCCCTGCGTGCCCTACCTGCGCATCCTCTGCTACGGATTTGCATTGAGCACCGTCATTCGCGTGAACCACAACTACCTGATGGTTGTGGGGAGGACAGACCTGTTGTTGCGGCGGGAGGTCATCCTGCGCACTTTCGGAATAACCGCCATGCTGGTCGGCGCCTATTTCAGCGTTGCCGCCGTCTGCTGGGCGTTTATGCTTGAAAATGTCTTCAACGTGATATTGACCGTCACTTATACGCTGAAGGTGTCAGACATGTCCGCCAGGCAGCAGATACGGGATTTCTACCCCTACCTCATCATGGCGGTTTTGGTGAACATCCCCGGTATGATGCTGGAGTATTGCAACACGCCGTACTACATTGCCGCCTTCCTGGGGCCTCTTTCGTCCGTGGTGTTGTACTTCCTCGTCCTGCAGCGCACCAGGGACGCCTCGTTCGGCATGATTATGAACACCGTCTACCCCTCCAAGCTCTGGCAGAGGCTGGAACGTAAGTTCCCGTTTCTCGCACGGTACCGTGAGAAGCATCAGTTCGAGGTCGTTTTGGATTAGCCCCGCATTTCCCTTTTTATGAATGAATTGAGCGAACAGGAAATGGCAGGGCTCTTGCGCCCCTTGTGCCCCTTTTACTACTGGCCCAATTATGGCAACTTGGGCGATTTGCTCATTGCCGAGGGAACGCGGCAGTTCTTTGATAGATACGGCCTGCAATATCGGGAATTCGAGTCCCTTGGAACGGCAGCCCCGTTGGAGGGCCGTGTTTCGCTTGTCGTTGCAGGGGGCGCCCGGTTCACGGCAAATTGGTGCTCGGCAGAGGCGGAGGAAGTTATGCTGTCCCCCATTGTGGAAACGGCCGTTGTTTTGCCGCACAGCATCAACGGTGTGGATGGGCTGATGGCCGGACTGGGGCCTGACCGCCACTTGATATGCAGGGAGCAGCCTTCCTACGACTACTGCACTTCCGTGAATTCCGGCGCGCGTTGCTACATTGCCAATGATATGGCAATTGCCTTGGATTTGGAGGTGTTGGACAGCCACCCCCTGGATGTGCCGTTGGAGCAGCTCAATGAGGAGGAAACGAGCACGCTGTGCCTGTTGAAGGGCGGATTGCCGGAAAGAATGAAGGCATCGGTGAGATCCGCCTCCGTCCGTTCAAGTGTTCACGGGGAGGAAAAGCGCGTGGCTTTCCTTTTGCGCAATGATTCGGAAAAAGGCGTTTCCTACTGCTCGCCCTTCACCTATGACATCTCAGTCGCCTGGAATACCAGCGGCCGCAAAATGCGCTACAACGCCAATATGCTCTTGGCGTTCGCGGATGCTGTCCGCCAGGCGGACGTGGTGGTTACGGACCGCTTGCATGTGGCCATCATGTGCTGGAAAACCGGGGTGGAGGTGTACATGCTGGACAACTCCTACCGCAAGCTCAGCGGCGTGTACCGGAAGAGCCTGGGCAATGAGCCGTCCGTTCATCTGCTGGCAGACGGGCGTTTCACGCCGGAGCTGGAGCGTGCGTGGAAGCGCCTGAACTCCCCCGTCCGCCTTCTGCGTTGGCTGGTGGGGAAAGCCCGCCGCAAGGTGGCGGGCAAATTGAAAAACCTTGCCAATCGCCTGTTCCGGCGCTGACAATCACAAGGGGATGGTGCGGTTATGCCAATAGTTGTAGCGCGCCCAAAGTTCCTTTTGCGTGGAGACGTGGCGGAATTTCCATCGGGAGGTGATAAACACCGCCTTGTTCCAAACCCGCTTGAGCAGTCTGGGCCAGGCGAGCCGCGCTTGGTATTTCTTGATTTTGCGATCCATAATGGGCACCCATGGATCTGTGCAGTTGTGGGCGTGCGCGTAATCCAGCAGTGAAGTGTACACGCGCATCAGGTGGATTTCCCCGTGATTCGCCGCTATTTCCTTGAGGGAAAGAACCGGCATGCACGGCAGCTGCACCCCGCACGCTAGGAAGTTCAAATTCGTGCGGATGCACTTCTCGCAGTGCCCGCAGTTGTGGGTGCCCGTGCCGTCAAATGAGGATTCCCAGCACACCCGCAGCTTTTCCATGCCCACTTTCCAGTTGCATACCAGTTCCGCCTTCTCCGTGCGGCTCTTTGAGAAATCATCCGTGTGCACCTCAAAGATGCGCGAGCCGAGCATGTAGTCGGATATCGGGTTGTCTCCCCATTTTTTCGGTACCACGGGAAACGGGCTGGAACTGCCGGTCACTACGTTTTTGTACATGGGGGACAGGAAGGAGGCCAACCCGATAAGCACCGCCATGTGCGTGTGGTATCCCCAGTCGAATTTCTGGGTGCCAAACGTGCGGTAGTCCGTGCGGATCACATGCACTTTGTGCACGCCCAGGTCCGCCAGCATTTCTTGGTTGTGGTGCAGCGCCGCATCGAACTGCTCCTGCTTGTCCAGCGGGATATCCGCCCCGTGGACCATGAGCGCCGCTTTGATGTCCAGGTTCTTGTGGTCGGCCAAGTGATGCGTGTGGCGGTACGCCGTGTAGGAGGCGTCCAGCCCGCCGCTGAATGGCAGGAGTGCCCCGTTGTCTGTGGCCTCTGCGGAATCGTCGAACACGTTTTCCGCGTGCAGGTGAACAATCGCGCAGGTGGAGTCAATGCTGTGCCAATAGTCGTTGAACCGCTCCATGTTGCGCAGGCAGCTCCTGGAGACCGTGCCGCGGACTTCCCAGTCTCCGCCCACCTCCATCATGTCAAAGCTGAGCAGCCGCAGCCACGGGTCCATCAGCGTGGTCACCTGGCTTTCGTTCTCTACCCCGCCGATGACCGTGGTGAACACTTTTTCGCCCAGCTCGCTCACCAGCCTGGCTTTCACTTCCAGACCGTGTTCCGTCATGTGCCGCTCCGGCAGCGCTTCAATGGTATTTCTTGTTGTCATCATTTAGTGGTTCCCCGGGGCGATAGACGTGGAGACTCGCCCCCTCTTGGCTACGTATACAGTATTTGGAATATTGTAGCAAGCCATATTTGCAAAACTGTATGTAATCCCACATGTGTCAACCTGTGGGTGTCCCCGCATGCCAACCAAATCTCATAACCCCGCTTCATTCTCCCCCTAGACGCCGGGTGATTGCCGCGAGCATTCGGGGCTGCCTGTTTTAGGCTTGACAAATTTCTGAAATTTCAGAAAATAGGGTCATGCAGTTGAGCGCGACGCAGGAGAGGTTTGTGAGGCGGTGGGGAGAGATGGGGACGCGGTGGGGCATACCGCGTTCCACGGCCATGCTGCACGGGCTGCTGTACATCTGCGACCGCGCGCTGACGCCGGAGGAGATATGCGACACGCTGGGCCTGGCGCGCTCCAACGTGTCCACCTCGCTGCGGGAGCTGGAAGATTACAGGCTGGTGTACCGGCAGAGCGTGCCGGGCGACCGCCGCAGCTATTTCACCGCGGAGACGGATGTGTGGGAGATGGCGCGCCACATCCTGGAGGAACGCCGCCGCCGCGAGACCGAGGGCGCAGTGAGCGCGGTGCAGGAGTGCCTGGCTTCCGCCAAGCGGGAGGGCGACAAGCTGCTCACCAAGCGCATGAAGGCCCTGCAAGAGCTGCTGGGCGCGGCGGACACCGTGGCCGCCGCTGCGCAGAACTATCCCACCTCCGTTTTCAAGCGCGCCGCGCAGATGGGCAGCCGCATGCTGGCCTTGCTCGCCAAGCTATGAACCCTTTTTTAGAATTAGATTTCTCAAATTACAGAAATATGAAAACAATCGCCGTAACGGGAGTGCTGGGGTACAGCGGGCGCTACATTGCCGCGGGTACCGTGTCGTTGGTCTCACGGATTCTGCGGGACGTCTGCCGAACCCACGGGTCTACGAGCTGCGTCCCATGCCGTGGAGCGCGGAAACAAACGTGCCGGAGGGGGTGGACGTGCTGGTGAACACCTACTGGGTGCGGTTCAGCTACAAGGGCAGGGGGCATGCGGCGTTCAGCCATGAAGTGGCGGTGGAGAACACGAAACGCCTGTTCGCGGCGGCGCGTGCGGCGGGCGTGAAGCGGATTGTGCACACCGGCATCACGCATCCCGATGCCAATCGGAGCTGCCGTACTTCCGCGGCAAGGCCGAGCTGGAGGACGCACTTGCCGCCACGGGCATCCCGCACAGCATCCTGCGTCCCGCCGTGCTGTTCGGAGAAACGCCGGAGGTGTCCATCCTCATCAACAACATGGCCTGGACCCTGCGGCACCTGCCCGCCGCGGCCACCTTCGGCCTGGGACGCTACCGCCTGCAGCCCATCCACGTGCAGGATTTCGCGGAGCTGGCCCTGCGGGAGGCCGAGAGCGGGGAGCAACACCGCATCGTCAACGCCACGGGACCTGAAACCTACACCTTCCGCGAACTCTGGCGCATGCTGGCGCAGGGCATGGGGCTGCGGCGCCCCGTCCTGCCCGTGCCGGCGTGGTTCGGGCTGCTGGCCGCGCGCGTGCCGGGGAGCATTGTGGGTGATGTGATGCTCACGCGGGATGAAATCGCGGGACTTTCGCAGGACCGCCTGGCGGTGGACTGCCCGCCCGCGGGCCGCCGCAGCCTCCGCGATTGGGTGGCATGCCACGCCGACTCCCTGGGCAAGACCTACGCCAACGAGCTCTCCCGCCGCCGCTGAATCCGTTAATCGTGTGCTAATCGTTGTGTGCGCGCCGTTTTAGGTTGACTTCCCGCGTGCGAGGCCGTAGAATGCAAGCCACTACACAGAATTATGCACAAGAGCACACTTTTAGCTTTGGCGTTGGGCAGCCTGGCCCCCGTGGCGATGGCTGATTTTCCCTCATCCCATTTCCTGTGGTACGCGCAACCGGCCGTTGTTACCGATATGTCCGTGCCGTGGGCTTCCGGCAAGACCCCCTGCGGCAACTACGGCGGCGGCGGGCAGGACGCCCTGGCCGTGAACAGCAACTACTGCGCCACAGGCGCCGTGGGCAAGAAGACCGGCGACACCTGGGAATCCCAGACCCTCCCCATCGGCAACGGCCGCGTGGGCGGCACCATCTTCGGCGGCGACCACCGCGAGCGCGTGAACCTGAACGAGGTTTCCCTCTGGACCGGCGGCCCCAACCTGCCCAACAACGGCAGCGGGTACTCCTATGGCCCCACCTCCGGCAAGGATGAGTTCGGCGCCTACCAGCCGTTCGGCAACCTGTTCCTGGAGTTCGACGACGTGAAGGCCGACGACACTGCCAAGTACAGCCGCACGCTGGATTTGAAGACGGGCATCGCCTCCGTGGACTTCACCAACGGCGGCGTGCGCCACACGCGCGAGTGCTTCGTCAGCCACCCGGACAACGTGCTGGTCTACACCGCCAAGGTGGACAAGCCCGGCAGCCTGAATGCCAAGATCGGCCTCACACCCTGCCACACCGTTTCCTTCAGCACCTCCGGCTCCGACACCATCGTCATGAGCGGCACCCTCGCCAACGGCGAGAAGTTCGAGGGCCGCATGCAGGTGCGCACCCACGGCGGCTCCGCTACCGTCACAGGCTCCTCCCATGAGGTCAAGATGGAGTACGAGGGGGGCGGCGACGGCACACGCCCCAAGTTCGATGGACAGGGTATCCCCTACATCACCGTCAAGGGTGCGGACAGCGTGGAAATCTACGTCTCCCTCGCCACCGACTACAAGGAGGACTACAAGGCCAACTGGAAGGGCAAGGACCCCGCCGCCAAGAACAAGGCCGTCCTCTCCGCCATCTCAGGCAAGAAGCTCGCAGACATCCGCAAGGCGCACATCGCCGACCACCAGGCGCTCTACGACCGCATGGACATCGACCTGGGCAAGACCGACCCCGAGACCGCCAAGCTGCCCACCGACATGCGTATCGACAAGTACAAGGAGGAGAAGAAGGACCCCGAGCTGGAGGCCCTGGTGTACCAGTACGGCCGCTACGTGCTGATTGCCGGCTCCCGCCCCGGCAACCTGCCGCTCACGCTCCAGGGTATCTGGAACGACAAGGTTCACGCCGCCTGGGCCTGCGACTACCACAACAACATCAACCTGCAGATGTGCTACTGGGGCGCGGAGGTGGCCAACCTCTCCGAGTGCCACCTGACCTTCATCGATTTCATGAAGGCCATGGAGCAGCCCCTGCACGAGATGACCCAGAAGGAGTTCGGCAACGACAAGAAGGGCTGGACCACCCGCATCTCCCAGAACATCTGGGGCGCCGGCGGCTGGGTGAAGTGGAACCCGCCCGTTAACGCCTGGTACGCCCTCCACATCTGGGACCACTACCAGTTCACCAGGGACAAGAAGTTCCTCAAGGAGACCGGCTACCCCCTCCTCAAGAGCATCTGCCAGTTCTGGGAAACCTCACTCAAGGAGGTGGGCGAGGACGGCCAGGGACTCATGACCGACAACGGCAAGAAGCCCCTCACCGTGGCAGAGCACCCCGAGCTCAAGGGCATCAAGAAGGGCTCGCTCGTCTCCCCCAACGGATGGTCACATGAGCAGGGCCCCGTGGAGGACTGCTGCATGCACGACCAGCAGCTCATCTGGGAGCTCTTCGACAACACCGCCAAGGCCGCCAAGGCCCTCGGCACGGATGCCGCCTGGGCCAAGGGCCTCATCCAGAAGCGCGACCGCCTGGTGGGCAACAAGGTGGCCGCCGGAGGATACCTCCAGGAGTGGGTGGTGGACCGCCCCAACATGGTCTCCGGCCACCGCCACACCTCCCACCTCATCGGTGTCTTCCCCGGCACCACCATCAGCAAGGTCAAGACCCCGGAGTTCGCCGCCGCAGCAGAGAAGAGCCTGGAGCTGCGCGGCATGAGCGGCGACAACCGCCGCAGCTGGACCTGGCCCTGGCGCACCGCCCTCTGGGCCCGCTTCGGCAACCGCGAGAAGGCTTACGAGATGGTCAGCGGATACATCCAGTACAACCTGCTGGACAACATGTTCGGCAACCATCCCCCCATGCAGATGGACGGCACCTACGGCATGACCGGCGGCATGAGCGAGATCTTCATCCAGTCCCACGCCGGGCAGATCGAGCTGCTGCCCGCACTCCCCAAGGAGTGGCCCAACGGCTCCATCAAGGGCATCCGTGCCCGCGGAAACATCACCGTGGACATGGCCTGGAAGGACGGCAAGGTCACCAGCTACAAGCTCACCACCACCAGTGAGAAGCCCAAGCCCGTCAAGCTCGTCGTCAACGGCAAGACCGAGAAAATCACCCCCACCGTCGTCAAGTAAACCTATCCGCACAAAATCACGGCCCCATCCTCCCCGCAGGATGGGGCCGTTGCACGCCCGAGGCAAGGTGCGTTGGAAAATATAATCAACTTTTTTGATTATATTGCTTGACAAAGGGGAGGCGGGTGGTAAAATAACGGGAAAGGAGACAGGATATGCTCGTTGCCATACACATCAAGAACTACAAGGCCATCGTCGATACCACCATCGACATGCGCTACGGCGAAGGCAAGGCACCCAACGGGTACCAGGAGCTGCCGCGCCTGCCGTTCCTGCAGGACACCGCCGTCCGCAACCCGGAACGCCCCGCGCAGCCGCTGCGCGTGGTGCCCGTGCTCGCCATCTACGGCCAAAACGCCGGGGGCAAGAGCGCCCTGGTGGAGGCCGTCAGGCAAATCACCGCGTTCGTGCACAACGCGGGGTTCAGGACGCCGCGGCTGGAATACAAGCCGAACAAGCTCCACCCGGAACTGCACACCACGCTGTTCGACGTGCAGTTTATCGCCCGCCACGCCCTGTACCGCTTCGAGGTGGAGTACAACGCCGCCGGCATCCGCCGCGAGGCGCTGTACAAGGATGGCGCGCCGCTGTATCTGGTGGACCATGTGATGGAGGATTTCCAGTTTGGAGCCATCGCCACCGCGGACTATCCGGAGAAGCGCCTCAAGGCCGTTCTGAACACGGAATGCTGCAACGACGGCAGGCAGCAGGTCCCCTTCATCGCCAAGCTGGCCTACGCCTACATGGGCCTGAACCGGGATGTGGTGCTCTGCCACGACTACCTGTGCCACGACCTGCAAATCTGGCTGGACAACGATATCCAGACATCGGACGCGCTGAACCTGCTGGCGGGGAACTTCAAGGAGAACCCCGTGGAGCAGGCATTCGCGGAGATTGAGGAACTGGTCACCCAGCTGGATTTGGGCATCTACAAGATGGCCCTGGCGCGCGAGGTCGAGGAAATCGAGCCCGTGCAATTTCTGGGTGAACCATACCAGGAGGGAGACGAGCCCGCTTCCGTCTTCTTCCGGAAGAACCAGAAGATCTTCGAGTACATCTACACCTACCACAAGCGGACCGACGGCACGGAGGAGCGGTTCAACCTGCGAGAGGAATCCCGCGGCACCCAGGTGCTCTTCGGCTTGCTCGGCGTGCTACTCAACGCACTGCACCGCGGCACCACCGTGGTCATCGACGAGCTGGACCGCTCCATCCACCCCATCGTGCTCAAGGCACTGGTCAGGCTCTTCACCGACAAGGCGTACAACCCCAACAACGCCCAGCTCGTTTTCACCGTCCACAACACAGAGCTGCTGGACGACGACGACCTGCGCGTCTCCGAGGTGGGCGTGGTGCGCAAGAACCTGGAGCAGGGTGCGCAACTGTGCCGCCTCTGCGATTTCCAGGGCGTGCGCAACGTGAAGAACTTTCGCCTGGGCTACCTGAACGGCTACTTCGCCGGCATTCCTTTCCCCGCCTTGTGAGCCATGACCTACCGCTATGTCCCGCAAGTCGTGGTTTGGATTGCCTGCGAGGGCAGCACAGACAAAGCGTATCTGGCCGCCTTGAACAGGCTGCTCTCTGAAAAGGGCGTGCACATCAGCCTCAAGGCCGAGTCCGCCGGGAGCGGCCTGTTCAAGTTCCTGGAGGCCGCATACAGGAAATGCATGCGGAAACGCGACAAGTCGTGCAAGGCCCTGCCGTGGATTTGGGCCGACTCCGACTTGTACGAGCGCAACGAAAAGAAGTGCCGCGACCAATACGAGCGCCGTTCGCCCGACATCCCGGAAATCCTGTTCTCCCGCCACAACCTGGAGGACGTTCTGGTCATGCACGAGGACGACGAAACCGTGCAGCGGTGGATAGCCCTCTGCAAGGGCGGCCGCACCCCCCTGCACAGCCACGAGTACATGCCCCTGCTTGCAGACATCTACCCCGACTACGCCAAACGAGGCATGCCAAAGCGCTTTATCCCGCTAACGCCACAGCTCCTGCACAACGCCTACCGCCACTCCCTCGATGATTCCATCCCCTTCAAGTGCGACCTCATAGAGCGCTTGGTGCCCATCATCCTGCAGGACTCCCCCGATTTCTTCAACTGATTGATAGGGGCGGTGAACATGCGGGCGCGGTGATAGCTGTTTTTGCTTGCCTTGACGGGAGTGTGGGGTAGAATGGCGCGTAAATGAGAGCGATACACACGTTAGCCGCCGTGGCGGCGCTGGTTTTCTGGGCGGGAGTGCTGCATGCCGCCACCTATGCCGTGGATCCCGTGAAGGGGGACGATGCGAATCCCGGTAGCGTGGAGAGGCCGTGGAAGACCATGGCCCCGGTGAACAAGCTGGAGCTGAAGGGCGGGGACAAGCTGCTGGTGAAGCCCGGCACGATTGTGGGTTCGCTGGCGCCGAAGGTGAAGGGCGGCGCGAAGAAGCCCGTGGTCGTCAAGTTTGCGCCCGGCACCTACGAGTGGCAGGCGGAGGGCCTGAACGAGGAGAGGCTGCACATCTCCAACACCAACGACGCCCCGGACATGCCCAAGCGCGTGATGATCGACCTGCACGGTGCGCGGCACCTGGAGGTGCGCGGCAAGGATGCGCTGCTGCTCTGCCGCGGCCGCATGATGGAGATTCACATGGACCAGTGCCGGGACGTGGCGTTCAAGGATATCGCCATCGACTACGCGCGCCCCACCATCTCCGAGTACACCGCGCTGGAGGTGGGCGAGAAAGAGGCCGTGTTCCAGATTCACCCGGACAGCAGGTACGTCATCGAGAACGGTAAGCTCAGCTGGGTGGGCGACGGCTGGAAGGAGGGCCCCGGCTGCTTTGTGCAGGAGTACACCGCGGAGCCGCTGCACGTCTCCAATGTGGGCGGCAACAAGGGCCTTTCCGGCCCGGTGGAGGAGATTGAGCCCGGCAAGGTGCGCATGACCTACGACAAGAACCCCGGCTTCCACCGGGGCGCCACCTACCAGCACCGCCAAATCCGCCGCGAGTACGCCTCCGTCTTCTGCAACAATTCTTCAGACATCTCGTACATCGGCGTGAAATTCCACTTCATGCACGGCATGGGCGTGGTCTCCCAGTTCTCCAAGAACCTCTCGTTCGACCACGTGACCATTGCCCCGCGGGAGGGCAGCGGCCGCACCTGCGCCTCCTGGGCGGACATGCTGCACTTCTCCGGCTGCTACGGCAGGATTTCCGTGAACAACGTCCTCTTCCACGGCGCGAACGACGACGCCATCAACATTCACGGCACGCACCTCAAGATTACGGAGATGAAGGACCCGCGCCATGTCACCGTGCGCTTCTGCCACGGCCAGACCTGGGGCTTCGAGGGCTTCCGCAAGGGCGACGAGGTGGATGTCATCTCCGGCAGGAACCTGAACTCCAAGGGCATGAACAAGGTGGTGTCCGCCACCCTCTCGCAAGATGGCCGCTCCATGCAGCTGGAGCTGGAGAAGCCCCTGCCCGCGGATGTGGCGGTGAACGAGGACTGCCTGGAGAACGTGACCGCCACCCCGGAGGTGGTGGTGACCAACTGCCGCGTGGAGTGCATCCCCACCCGCGCCTTCCTGCTCACCACCCGCAGGCCAGTCACCATTAAGGACAATGTGTTTGTGCGCTCCCACATGAGCGCCATCCTGGTGGCGGACGATGCCCGCAGCTGGTTCGAGTCCGGCTTTGTGCGCAAGCTCACCATCGAGGGCAACACCTTCGATCACTGCGGCGGCCCCGTCGTCAACGTGGCCCCGGAAAACCGCGAGCACGCCAAGGCGGTCCACTCCGGCATCTCCATCCTGAACAACAAGTTCCTCATGGACAACAAGAACGGCGTCTCCCTCAAATCCACCGCGAATGTCCTCATTCAGGGCAACAGCTTCTCCAACGGCACGCCGCAGGAGAACGTGCGCCAGAGCAACTGCTCGGATGTGACCGTGAAATGATGCGGGCGGGCGCGCCCCCGGGTTCCCTAGTTCCGCTTGCCCGTCTTCCACGCCTTGAGGGCCTGCTGCAGCGCGGGCTTGAATTCCTCGTCGCTGAAGAGGGAGATGCCCTGCACGCGGCGGGCGCGGAGGTCGTCCAGCGCTTGCTGCAGGGATTCCGGCGTGTAGTCCGGCAGGTGCAGCCCGGGGGCTATCGGGAAGCGTGATTGCGTTTCCTTCACGGCGGCGTCCGCCATGTCGTTCACCCAGGTGGCGGGCTCGTTGTAGAACGAGAAGTAGTCCATGGGCAGGGCCAGGTCCAGCGGGAAGCGGCTCCAGTCCTGGCGCACCATCTTGGCGGCGGTCTGCGGGGTGGGGAACACGGCGCACGCGGCGCTGCGGCCGTGCGAGCGCGCCCGCTCGCACAGCGCGCCCGCCAAATCGGCCACGCTCTGCAGGCGAAACTCGCGCCACTCGGCATCGTGCTCCGCGTCCTCCTGCACGTCGCGGCCGTATTGCTCGCGGAACAGGCGGCGGCAGGTGGCGCAGTAGCAGAAGTCGTACGGGGCCATCTCATGGTCCATGGTGAGCCCGTATTTCTCCCAGAGGCCGCGGGGGAGGATGACATCCGGCAGGCGCATGTAGTCCAGCTGGATGGCGCTCACGCCGGGGATGGCGGCGAACTGGTCCACCACGTGGCACAGGTGTTCGCGCACGGTGGGGTTGTTGGGGCAGAAGAACTGGTAGTACCCCACGAACGGGCGTTCCTTCTCCACGGCGCAGGATTTGCCGTCGCGGCTCACGGCGTAGCGTTCCGGGTGGGCCTTCAAAAATTCCTTGTCCTGCGGGCGGTTGACCGCCCACACCCAGGCGATGACGCGCAGTCCGGCCTGGCGGGCGCAGGGCGTGAGTGCCTGCACCTGCTCCACGGTGTCGCCGATGATGACGGTGTCCACGCCCGCCGCGGCGTAGTCTGCGAACCGCTTGTTCCAGAACGCGGCATCGTGCGTGCGGTTGCCGCCGTGTATCCAGAGGTAGATTTCCGGCTGCGGCTGCGCCACCTGCTGCGCGGTGAACGCACCGTTGGAATCCAGCCGCAGCTCACGCCCCGTGCGCGCGCAGGTGGTGGACACGGAGAAGAAGCGGGCATCCGCCATCACGCGCATGCCGTGCGGCGGGATGAGCGCGGTGTCGTATGCGCCGTGTTGGCGGCGGTGTTCCTCCTGCCGCTCGGCGTAGGCGTACAGGGCCAGGCGGGCGTCGTCCTCGGGGTCGGGCTCCGCGGATTCCCACACGCCCGCGGGCTGTGCGGAGAATACCACGCGGCCCCAGTGCTCCGGCTGGTGGATGTTCACCACGCCCGTGGGCGCCCACACGTGGTTGCTCTCCGGCAGCGTGTTGCCCTGTGCATCTTTGCACTTGGCATACCCGGTGGGGGAGGCGGCGTCCCTCTGCACCTGCCAGTTCACGCGTGAGAAGTTGAAGCGCAAGGCGGTGCCGGGCTGCGGCGGCTCGTCTGCGCGCGGCAGGGCGCCGTGCGAGGTGATGCTGCGCCACGGGATGGCCATCTCCACGCTCCACCCGCTGTCGGTGTCGCCAGCGTTGTTGAGCGTGCCGCGCAGGTGCACGGCGTGCTTCAGGCCGGGCATGTCCCAGTCGTGCAGGATGACCGGGTTGGCATGGCGGTAGGTGCGCGCGATAAAGAGCTCCCACACGGTGTTGAGCTGGTTGATTTCAAGCTCGATGTAGTGGTTGTCCTCGCACAGCGGGTCGATGAACACCTCGAAGTCGGGATCGTGGAAGATGATGCTGTCGTGCTCCCGCTGCGTGGCCCAGAGGTTCTCCTCCGGCATGTCCGCCAGGATGTACAGGTAGCGGTCGTCCCAGAGCATGCGGATGGTGGTGCCGTCCTGCACGGCGGGACCCTCGATGTCCCGCAGGGGCGAGAGCGGGCGCGCGTGCTGCCACGCGGGCTCGTCTCCCTTGCCGTCGATGGTGATTTCCTGCACGGCGCGCTGGCACACGTAGGGCGGCGGCATCAGTTCGTCTGCTGCGGCAAGCCCGCAGAGCGGCAGGAGCAGCGTTGTCAAAAGGGTGGTATGCGACATGGTGAAAGGTTGGTTAGTCTCGGTGGTACGGGCTGCCCGCCAGCAGGGTGTGGATGCGGTACACCTGCTCCAGCAGCACCACCAGCGCCAGCTCGTGCTGCATGGTGTGGCGGCCAAGGGAGAGCACGTGGTCGCAGGCGTCGCGCAGGGCCTGGGTGTGGCCGTCCGCCGCGCCGATGAGGAAGGCCACGTGCTTGACGGCGTGCAGCTGCCACCCGCGCACGCGCTGCTCGAACTCGCGCGTGCTCCAGTTCTCGCCGCGCTCGTCCATGGCAATGCGCAGGCAGCCCTGCGAGGCCTCCAGCAGGCGCGCGGAAACGTCCTCCGCCGTGCCGTCTTTCACATAGCGCAGCTCCACCCTGCCGAGAGGCCGCAGGCGCTCCTCGAAGAAGCGCACGCCATCACGCGTGTACGGGATGCTCGGCTTGGCGGCGGCTATGATGCGGAAGTCCATAGGATTTACAAGGTACTATGTACTAGGTACTATTTTGAAAGCGCGGCTAGGGCGTTTCGGATGGCGGCGGTGGTGCGGTCGATGTCGTCCTCTGTGTGGGCGGTGGAGATGAACCCGGTCTCGTAGGGTGAGGGGGCCACGTACACGCCCTGCTCCAGCATGGAGAGGAAGTATTGCTTGAACATGGGGAAGCTGCCGGTGGAGGCGGTCTCCAGATCCACCACGTCCTGCGTGGTGAAGAAGAGGCAGAACATGGAGCCGCTGCGCTTGAAGGTGAGCGGCAGGTGCAGATCGTGCAGCGCGGCGCGCACGCCCTCCTCCAGCCGCGCGCCGAGCGCTTCCAGGCGGCCGTAGCAGTCGTGCTCCTCCAGGTGGGTGAGCTGGGCGAGCCCGGCGGCCATGGCCACGGGGTTGCCGCTGAGCGTTCCGGCCTGGTAGACGGGGCCGAGGGGAGCGATGCATTCCATGATGTCGCGCCGCCCGCCGAAGGCGCCTACGGGCAGCCCGCCGCCAATGACCTTGCCAAGCGTGGTGATGTCTGCGGTGATGCCCTCCTTGCCCGCCACGCCGGCGGTGGAGATGCGGAACCCGGTCATCACCTCGTCGAAGATGAGCAGGGCGCCCTCGCGCGCCGTGATGGCACGCAGGAACTCCAGGTACCCCGGCTTGGGCAGGTAGAAGCCTGCGTTGCCGGGGTAGGGCTCCACAATCACGCCCGCAATTTTGCCCGCGTACTGCTTGAACGCCTGTTCCACGGCGGCGGGGTTGTTGTACGGCAGCACGATGGTGAGCGCCGCGAACTCCGGCGGCACGCCCGCGCTGTCCGGCTGCCCGCCCGTGAGCGCACCGCTTCCGGCGGACACCAGCAGGCTGTCCGCATGGCCGTGGTAGCAGCCCGCAAACTTGATGATGTAGGGCCGCCCGGTGAACCCGCGCGCCAGGCGCACGGCGCTCATGGTGGCCTCCGTGCCGCTGTTGGTCATGCGCACCATCTGCATGCCGGGCACGCGGCGGCACAGGTGTTCCGCCATGTCCACCTCCACGCGCGTGGGGATGCCGTAGCCCAGGCCGTTGGGCACCGCGCGCTGTACCGCCTCCATCACGCATGCAGGTGCATGCCCCAGGATGGCGGGGCCCCACGTGCCCACGTAGTCGATGTACTCCTTCCCGTCCTCGTCCCACAAATGCGCGCCCTGCGCGCGCGTCACGAAAAACGGCGCACGCTCCAACCGCCGGAACGCACGCACCGGTGAATTCACCCCGCCGGGTATCACCCGCCGCGCACGCTCATACAGCTCTTCCGATATCGCCATGCACGCATTCTAGCACAAGACATGTACAATGTACAATGTGCAATGTACAAATTATGGGTATGCGTGGGGAAACGCTCGCCCATGCCAATTTCCGCATCTCTCAGTGGGCTTTTCCCCACCTCGCGCAGGGTGGATTTTTGCGAATCCCGCGCTCGTTCGCAAATGATTGATATTTCAATCAAATTTTGTAATTTTGTGCATTTTCGACAGGAACTTGAGTATGATTTTGTCCGTTTTCGACAGGAACTTGGGTGCAATTTTGTTCATTTTCGACAGGAACATGGCTGGCACGCCCCTGTTGATTTTTGCGCGGCGGGAGCGTTCCCCCCATTGGAATTTGCTTGCGTTTGGCGCGGCGAATGATAGCCTTATGACAATGAAGCGGAGCATCTTGACATTTTGGGCGTGGGTGTGCCTGGCGGCATGCCCCGGCGTGGCTTGCGCGGCAGGGCAGCAGCAGGACAGCGGCCGGAAGAACCGCCAGCAGGTCAGCAAGGCCGAGGACCAGGCCGACAGCCAGTTCGAGGACAACCGCACCTCCGCCGAGCGCGGCCAGTACGTGGACGCGCCCGACACCGGAAGCGAGGGCACCGACAGCGACACCTACAAGATTTTCCAGGCCATCGTCAACCACAGGGCGGACGACCTCGCAGACCTCTACGAGGAGGCGGAAACAGGAATCACCCCCGCCAAGAAGGGAACCGACGGCAAGCAGCAGGCCCAGCCCGCAGCCGCGGACCCCACCGCCGAGCCGGATGAATCCAAGAAGCGCGACATCAACTCCGACGTCTGCTTCGGCAGCCTCACCAAGGATGCGCAGGACTCCCTGAAGCAGCGCTTGGACCAGCGGGAGCTGCTCGTCCGCGCGCACGTCAACAAGCTGGGCAGCCTCACGCCGCTGGCGCTCGCCGCATACTACGGTGACGAGAAGATGGTGGAGACCCTGCTGGACACCGGCAAGGCATCCCCCGAAAAGACCGTGCTGGAGAAGCAGACCCCGCTCATGCTCGCCACCTTCGGCCACAACAAGAAGGTCATTCAGATTCTGCTCAATGCGGAGGGCAAGGACGCCGAGGACAAGGTCACCGGGCAGGACGCCTACGGCATGACCGCCATGCACTACGCCATCATCGCGAACGACCGCGACATCCTGGCGGAGCTGCTCAACAAGCTGGGCACCTTCCACGGCGGCGACAAGAGCGACGCCCCCGTGAACACCGCCAACATGATGGGCTACACCCCGCTCCACTACGCCGCCCAGCGCGGCAACCTGGACATGTTCAACCTGCTGCTCGACAAGGCGGGAGACTACACCATCGAGGCCAAGGACGGCGAGACCGCGCTCATGGCCATGTGCGCCGGCGGCCACCGCGAGATGGTGCAGGATTTCCTCACCCGCCTGCACCGCGACCCCCACCGCCTGGATATCCTCAACGCCCAGGACAAGCGCGGCAACACGCCCGTCCTCCACGCCATCCGCAACAACAAGGAGGAGGTGGCCAAGATGCTCATCCTGGACGGCGTGGACCTGCGGCTCACCAACGAGGCCGACCAGAACGCCCTCATGTTCGCCGCAGCCGTGGGCAACAAGGAGCTCATACTGGAATGCGTGAAGGTGGGCATCCTCGCCAACGAGGAGGACAACCGCGGCCGAACCGCACTCATCTTCGCCACCATCAACGGCCACACCGAGGCCATGGTGGAGCTCGCACGCGTGCATGCCGACCCCAACCACTACGATGAAAGCGGCCTCACCGCCTACCTCTACGCCAAGGCCATGGACGATGCCGAGGCCATGACCACCCTGGCCGGAATCGGCGCCAACCCGGAGGCCGAGCGCGGCGAGATGCAGCCGGAGAAAGGCTGGGGCGGTGCCAACCCCGCGCTCATGGATGCCATCGAGAAGCTCAAGGTCGGCCGCGTGCGCGCCCTCCTCAAGAACAAGCGCGATGCCCAGGACGCCGACTTCGCCGGCAACACCCCGCTCATGATCCTCTGCGCCCCGCTGGACCCGGAGAACCGCAAGGACGTGGAGAACAAGCACCGCAAGATGGCGCAAATCCTGGATATGCTGCTCCAGAAGGGCGCGGACCCCAACGCCGTGAACGCCAACGGCCAGACCGCCCTCATGCGCGCCGCTTCAGACCTGGCCAAGAACGACCTCAACAGCGGCATGATTTATGAAATCATGAAGAAGGGCGCCTACCTGAACGACCGCCACGGATTCACCCACGCCAACGCCCTCTGCTACTGCGGGTACGAGTCCATGGACGCCAAGGAGCAGCAGGAGGAGCGCTGGGGGTGGCGCCTGCTCGCCGCCGGTGCACGCGTGCGCGATATCCAGGGCAACGGCGTGGATGCCCTCTACGCCTCCTGCGACACCGATTCCCGAAAGAAGCAGAAGGAGGACGAGGAAAAGAGAAAGGAGCAGCAGGAGCAGGAAGAGGACACCTCCACCCCCGGCCAGTTCATGAAGGATGCCAAGGAGCTCATCGATTCCACCGTGGACGGCACCATGGGCCTGCTGCCCACCGACATGGTTCCCGGCCAGGAGAAGTCCGACGAGGAAGGCTCCGGCGATGATTCGCAGGAAGGGCAGGGTGACCAAAAGGAGAAGGGCAGCCAGAGCAACCAGAAGAACACCGATGGCACTGCTCCAAAAGACAATGATAAGAAGGCCGACAAGAACAGCAGCAAGAAGGACGCGGAGGACCTGAAGGACTACGTGTTCCCCGGCATGTGCCGCCTGCTGGGCGCGGATTCCCGCGCGGAGGTGCACAAGAAGGGCTCCCCCAACTGCACGGATGCCCTCCGAAACGGCATCGTGGCAAACTCCATGCGCTGGTTCATCCGCATCATCACCTACCGCCCGCCCAACTCGTCCGCGGAGAACACCACCGGCGGCAGAATGGGCCGCGGCCAGCGCGGTAACCGCAGCGGCGCCAACCGCGGCGGAAACAGGGGCAACCGCGGTGGAGGCGCCAACCGCGGGGGCGGTAACCGTGGCGGCCAGGGCGGCCGCGGCGGTAATGGAAACGGTGGCAACCGCCGCCGCTGATTGGCAATCGGCAATCATTGCCATCCTGATGGGACTCCCCCTCCGGGGCCGCCCCCCTCGTCCGCGCTGCGCGCGGATACCCGCCAAAGTTGCCTTTGGCGGCGAGGGGGCTGGGCTTGCCACCGGCAAGCCCAGCCCACAAAGCGCCCGACGGCCGTAAGGGCGATTGGACAAACCGCGCAGCGGTTTGCCCCGCAGGGGTGAGGCCCCGTGGGGCGGGGCCGAATCAACATCAGCGGCTGAAAGCCGTGATTCTCCGAGTTCGAGTACCATCAGATACACAAAAAGGGAGAAACCCTTCGGGCCTCTCCCTTTTTTGTGTAA
>JAKSOU010000090.1 GCA_024405435.1 Akkermansia sp.
TGGACCGCGACGGCTTTGTGATGAGCGAGGGCGCGGCGGTGGTGGTGCTGGAAACGCTGGAGCACGCGCAGGCGCGCGGCGCCAAGATATACGCGGAGCTGGCGGGCTACGGCCTGAGCTGCGACGCCTACCACCTCACCTCCCCCATGCCGGAGGGAGAGGGCGCCAGCCGCTGCATGGAAATCGCCCTGCAGCACGCCGGGCTCAAACCCGAACAGGTGGACTACATCAACACCCACGGCACCTCCACCTCCCTGGGAGATGTCTGCGAGATCAAAGCCATCAAGCGCACCTTCGGCGCGCACGCCGGGAACGGCCTGGTCATCAGCTCCACCAAGTCCATGACCGGCCACCTGCTGGGCGCGGCCGGCGGCGTGGAGCTCATCGCCTGCGTGAAGGCCATCCAGGACAATTTTATCCCCCCCACCATCAACGTGTTCAACCAGGACCCCGAGTGCGACCTGGACGTCTGCCCCAACAAGGGCCGCGAACACAAGGTGGATGTGGCGCTCAGCAACTCCTTCGGCTTCGGCGGCCACAACGCCACCCTCGTCGTCAAGCGCTTCGCGGAGTAGCCCGCGGCGCCTCCCACCCGCATGTCACCGGAATTCACAGATCGCCTTCTGGCGCGCCTGGCGCGCATGGTGGATATGCTGGCGCCGGCGCGGCTTCACGGCAGCACGGACCGCATGCTGCTGGAATGGGCGGTGCTGGCGTTCAGCGTGCTGGCGGTGGTGCTGCTGCTCATGCTGAGCGGGGTTATCTATGAGCTGGGGCTGCAGCAGGTGCGTTTCCTGGCGGGCGAGCCCTTCTACATGGATGCGCTGGAGGCGCAGGTGGACCTGCTCGGCCCCGGCGGCGTTTTCTGCATCTGCATTCCGGTCACGCTGTATGCATCGTTCCTGCTGCTGCGCGAGCCGTCGTTCCTGCAGCGCGCGCAATACGCGCTGCTGCTGCTGGTGGCGCTGGCGCTGCCGGGCATCCTGTGCGTGCTGTGGCACGGTGTGCTGAACATGAGCGCGCCCTGCCTGTGCGTGCTGTTCACCTGGCTGGCGGTGGAGCTCAAGCCCCTCGTCAAGTTCCTCTACTACCGCTACGTGCGGGCCAACCTGCCATGAAAGCCCAGGAATACCCGCCCGCCGTGCTGGCCCTCATCTCCGCCCTCAAGCGCATGCCCGGCGTGGGCAGCCGCGGCGCGGAACGCCTCGCTCTCTGGTTCCTCCAGCAGGGCAGGCAGGATGCACGCAACCTCGCAACCGCCCTGGTGGACGCCGCGGATTCCGTTTCCACCTGCCCGGAATGCGGCTTCTTTGCACCCCACGGGGAGACCTGCGCCGCCTGCGGCGATGCCGCGCGGGATGACGCGCTGCTGTGCGTGGTGGAGCAGCCCACGGATGTGCTGCCCATTGAGCGCTCCGGCGCGTTCCGCGGGCTCTACCACTGCCTGGGCGGCAAGATTTCCCCGCTGGACGGCGTGATGCCGGAGGACCTTTCCATCGAGAAGCTGATGGAGCGCGTGCGCAACCGCCCCGGATGCGAGGTGATCCTGGCCGTGGGCAGCGACGTGGAGGGCGAGGCCACCGCGCTCTACCTCGCCAACCAGCTCGCCGCGCTGGATTGCCGCGTGTCGCGTATCGCCCAGGGCATGCCCGCCGGCGCCGGCCTCAGCCACGCGGATGCCGTCACCCTCATGCGCGCCATGCAGGGCCGCAAGCGGATGGATTCCTGACTGCACCCGCATCCGCGGCAATTCCCGCCCGGCATGGCAAAGGCTCAACCATGCGGGTAGGGTACGGATGGTCCATACTCGTTCGGGCCCGGCTGCGAGCGCTTGAAGAACAGCAAAAACAGCCCGCCGCATAATATGAACCACCCGCTTTTCCCGCAGTCGTGCATGCGCCGGACCATGACCGCAATCCCGATCAGTGGCAATGGCACCAACAGAAGCGCCAACACCATGGCAACATCATCCGCTAAATCATTATGAAGCTCGCCCAACGAAAGACCCAACAAAACGATCCCCACGACCACCAACAGGGAGAATACGAGATAGCACCAGAATTCCCGCCGCATGGCGCGCCCCTTTCCGGAGAAAAAACGCTTCAACGAGTAGCGCACGTTGCCCCACGGGCTTTCCGTGCCCGGATGCAGCGGCCCGCAACAGTGCGGGCAGACCACCGGTACCTCCGTTCCCTCCAGCAGCTCTCCGCAGTGCGGGCAAGGACCCAGGTCACCCGGCTGCTTGATGAATAGCTGCCGCTGCCAGCAGATGGATTCATCCGGTACAATCTTCGTGTTCTCGTCGATGACACCCTGCGCCGCCAGACACCGCATTCCCGTCGCAGAGAATGGGCCCTTGATTTGGTTGTTTTTGGCAAGATAGTAGTATTCCATGATAATAAGTGCTCCTTCCAATGATGGATTGTATACTAATTCGGTATACTCTTGCAAGCACATTTTTCAACTGCCACGACCTCGCAGGGTGACGCCCGCACCCCAACAGGTTGAGCACGCGCCCTCCGCTTGACAGAATCCGCCGCGCGCGTATACTCTCTGCCAGATGGAAACACCCCTGCCGCTAGCACCGCCGCGCCTGGAGGATGCCGAACGCATCCGCTCCATCGTGGCCGCGTGCGGCGGGCGGGGAAACGACCTCGCGTTCGCATCCATGTACCTCCTGCAGGCCAAGTACCACACGGAGGCGGCGGTGGTGGACGGCGTGCTGTACCGCCGCTACAGCGGCAACTCCCGCTTGAACGGCTACGCCTACCCACTCGGCGCCGCAGACCCCTCCCCTGCCCTGCGCCGCATTGAGGAAGATGCCGCCGCACGCGGCGCGGAGCTGCGCTTCTGCCTGCTCACCGAGGAGCAGGCCGCCGACCTGCAGCGCCGCTTCCCCGGACGCTTCCGCGCGGAGGCCCGGCGCGGCGACGCCGACTACCTCTACCTGCGCGCCAACATGGCGGAGCTGCCCGGAAGCGAGTTCCACAAGAAACGCAACCACATCGCCAAGTTCACGCGCCTCCACCCCAACTGGGTGTTCAAGCCGCTGGACGCCGCCACCGCGGACGACGCACGCGGCATCGCCAAGGCCTGGCTGGACGCCGGGGAAGGCTCCCCCGCCCTGCAGCACGAGTTCCGCGGCATCTGCCACGCGCTCGACCTCCGCGAGCCCCTGCAGCTCACCGGCGGCGTGCTCTATGTGGACGCCGCACCCGTCGGCATGGCCGTCGTCTCCCACATCACGCCGGACGTGGCCGACATCCACTACGAAAAGTGCCTGCCCGACTGGCGCGACGCCTACACCCTCGTCAACCGCGAGACCGCACGCAGCCTCAACACCACCTACATCAACCGCGAGGAGGACCTGGACCAGCCCGGCCTCCGCAAGGCCAAGGAATCCTACCACCCCGCCCTCCTGCTCCCCAAAATCTCCCTCCTGCCATGCTGACCCACCTCTTCTCGCCGGATGCCTGCGCCCACTGCCGCCTCTGCTGCAACTTCCACCGCCGCACCGCCTGGGAAACTCCCGCACTGGAACCCGAAGCCGTGGATCGCCTGCGCAAGATGAACGTGCCCCTCACCAAACACGCCAACGGCGCCGACACCATTGCCCTGCCCTTCCTCTCCGACGACCCCGAGGAGGTGGCGCTCTGCCCCCTGCTGGATACCGCCCAAGGCTGCACCCTGCCACGCGAGGAACGCCCCTTCGAGTGCCGCATCTGGCCCCTCCGCCTCATGCACGATGCCGACGGCACCCTCCTCATCGGCTGCTACGACGCCTGCCCCGCCCTCACCCCCAGCGTGCAGGAAAACCTCCACGCCTTCGCCACCGGCGACCTCCTGCCCCAACTCCTGCAGTTCGCCAAAGACAACCCCAAGGCCATCCGTCCCCTCGACCCCGCCTACCACATCGTCTGGCGCGCACCTTCCAAATCTCAAATCCTACATCCCAAATCCGAAATCCAAAATTAGACGCGGAAATATCGAAGGGCTGCCGCCAAGCGGGGCGGTTTCCTTGCTTGCAATAGGGAGGTTGGCGGGGTATGATGCAAGGGTGATGGACATGAAGAAAGCGATTTTCCTTGCCGCAATGATGAGCTTGCCCGTGTTCGGCGGGCAGCCTGCCGCCGTTGCCGCGGCTCCCGTACCCGCGCCGCAGGTTCCGGCGGCAGCCTCCCCCTGGGAGGTGGAGCTGGGAGCCTCCTACAACTGGGGCGTGCCCGACATCTACAAGGATTGGAGTCCCTGCAAGGAGGTGAAGAGCATCGGCGGGGACATCACCGCGGTGTACCGCGTGAGCGAGCACAGCGCGCTCACCCTGCGCTTCGGCTATTCCTGGGGCGGTGCAAAATGGGCCAACGATGTGGAGATTCCCGCAGATGAATGGGAGAAATACTCCGGTGGTGCCCAGTCCAACATGAAAATCATCGTTCAGAAAAATCCCAAGATTATCGCCGCAATCATACGCATAATCGAAAGAATAAAGAAACCGCACTCTCCCAGCCCCAGCACACCTCCCGCAAGCAACGAAATCCAGCCCGGGCCCATCGTCGTTGATGACGCGGGTATGCCGCAGCGGCTGGACTTCTGGACCAAGACGCGCATCCACACCTTCAACTTCATGCCGGGCTACCGCTA
>JAKSOU010000091.1 GCA_024405435.1 Akkermansia sp.
CGCCCTTCTTCTTGGCAAGACCGGAGCGGTGGATGCGGCGGCCCTTGTGCGGCATGGCAAACGTGATATTGCAGATTCTGGACATAAATTTTTCTGGCGGTTAAGTTCTTGGGCCGCCCATTTTACCCGAAATTTCCGCCGCGTCAAGCAAAACTATCCGATTTTTCCAAAAAAATCTGCACTGGCACCCCCAAAACGGGGTGGACACGCGCGCGCGCATGCGCTATTGTATTGCTTGGGCGGGTGTATGACACCCCGCAAAAAAAATAGTTATAGAAGCAAAACAAAAACGGATAGGCCGCGCGCCTGAACGGATGAACCCGGGGCGCCGTGCGCACCCCATTTCAAAAAATGAAAACGAAATACGGAATCCTGGTGGCCTTTCTGGCCGGAACCTCCCTTATGGTGACCTCTTGCAACTCGGCGTACCCCACGTACGGCGGCGTGGCCGTGGGCGTGGGCCCCGGCGGCGTGGGCGTCTCCGCATCCGCGGAATGGACCAATGCCAGCTATGATGCAGACGGCTACCCGATCTACGGATACAGCTACGGGCGCCCCGTGTACGGCTACACGGCGGCGGGCGTGGCCATCTTCACCCTGGCGGCGCTCACCACCGCGTACTACCTGCCCTACTGGGGCTGCGCGCACTGGTGCCACCACCACGATGTCTATGTGCACTACTGCCCCAGCCACTGCCACAGGTGCTGGGCACCGGCGCGCTGCCCGCGCGGCCACTGCCCGCATGTGCGCCCGGCGCACGACGGCCCGCACCCCGGCAAGGGCGTGCGCGTGAAAGCTCCCAGCCACCGCGGCGTGCCGGACAGCGGCCGCCCTCCCATGAACAACCGCGACATGGGCCGCAACGGCGGCATGAACAACCATGACATGGGCCGCAACGGCATGCAGAACGGCCGCGACATGGGCCGCAACGGCGGCATGAACAACCATAACGTGGGCCGCAACGGCATGCAGAACATGCAGGGCAACCGCGGCGTCCAGAACCTGCCCGGCAACATCCAGACCTATTCCCCGCAGCGCAACGGCGGCAACACCATGCAGCAGGGCACCATGCAGCGTGGCAACCGCGGCATGAACACCATGCAGCAGGGCGCCATGCAGCGCGGTATGCAGAACAGCGCCATGCAGCGCGGCACCATGCAGCGCGGTATGCAGAATAACACCATGCAGCGCGGCACCATGCAGCGCGCCGCCACGCCCCAGGGCGGCGCCATCAGGAGCTACGGCCCCGGCGCCTCCAACCGTGCCGCGTTCGGTGGCAGCCGGCCCTCCATGCCGTCTGCTTCATCCGGCTCGCACCGCGCCTCCACCCCGTCCTTCGGCGGCAGCAGGCCTTCCGCGCCCAGCATGGGCGGCGGCAGCCGCGGTTTCGGCGGCGGCTCCCACGGTAGCTTCGGCGGCGGGCGCTCCGGCGGCATGGGCGGCGGCCACTTCGGTGGCGGCGGCCGCGGTCGCAGGTAGGCCGTTGAGAGTTTGACACAACCGCGCGGCGGTGGTAGCATGTGCGTATGAGAGGTTTCCTCCATCCACTGCTTATCACCGCCGCGTTGGCGTATCTGCCGCTGCCGCTGTCCGCCGCGCACGAGTACGACGGCATGACCCGCGAGGAGAAGCGCGAGGCCAAGAGGCAGGCGCGCGAGGAAAAGCGCAACGCCAACAAGAAGGTGGACTGGGAGTTCAACTTCAAGCGCGAGTTCGCCGCGCTGGAGGAGGCCGTGGCGCTGCTGGAGACGGTGGTGGACGAGAAGACCGCCTCCCAGGTGGCCAACAAGCTCTCCCGCACCTTCACCCTTTTGCCCATTCCCACCAAGGGCACGGATGCCCAGCTGGAGGAGTGGGCCAACCTCCAGAACAAGGTCAACGCCAAGATGGAGGAGCTCAAGAAGCTCGACTACTTCGAGTCCTCCGGCCTCCAGAAGGCCTGGACCCTCATCACGGATCCCAATTCCCGCCGCACCAACAGGATAAAGGCCTAGGGGGATTTACGATTTACAATTTACGATTTACAATTTTGAAAATTGGGGCGCGGGCCTGGCGGCTAGCCTTCCCGCACGGCGAAGGGGATGTTTCTCAATTCCGCGTCCTCCATGTGCAGGCCGCCCACAATGGCGCGCAGCACCTCCAGCGAGCCGGCGGCATCGAAGAGCGCATCGTGCCACTGCCGCCCCGGCACGAGTGCGGACACGCGTTCCGAGATGCACAGGGCGTCGCACACCACGGAGAGCGAGTGGTCCTGCAGCGTGGGCATGGCTTGCCGCGCGAGGGCCAGGGTGTCCAGCCAGGGGCCGAACCCGTGGCCGGGGAAGGCGCGCAGGAAGCGCATTTCCGTGGCGGGGTTGTGGCCCACCACCACGCAGCCGCCCAGCAGGCGCTTGATGTCCGGCCAGAGCGCGGAGAACGGCGGCGCGTCCTTCAGCGTGGCGGCGGTGATGCCGTGCAGGCGCGATGCGCTCCAGCGCACGGGGTGCTCGCACGCGATGTAGGAGGTGTAGCACTCCGGCTGCGGGTCGTACAGGGAATTGATGCGCACGATGCCCACCTGCACGGGGCAGTCGGTCTCGCCGGGTGCGGCGCCGGCGGACTCGAAGTCGATGGCGGCGTAGGCGAGCTGGCCGAGGGTGCTCATGCAAAGAAGGCGGCGCGCTCCTTGATTTCGCGGCAGAGCGCCTCGTAGTCGCAGGTGAGGAACTTGCCGTCGCGGTAGAGCTCTCGCCCGTCCACCACGGTGAGGCGGTTCTCCAGGCCGGATGCGGCGTAGACGATGTTGGAGACAATGTGGTACACGGGCTGCATGTTGGGCGTGGTGAGGTCCAGGGCGATGAAGTCCGCACGCATGCCGGGTTCCAGCACGCCGATGAGGGGGTCGTGCATGGCGGCGGAGCCGCCGCGGGTGGCCATGTCCAGCGCCAGGGTGGCGGGGCATGCGGTGGGGGAGAGCTGGTCCACCTTGTGCAGGAGGGTTGCCACGTACATCTCGCGGAACATGTTTTGGGCGTTGTTGCTGGCGGGGCCGTCGGTGCCGAGCGCCACGTCCACGCCGCCGTGGATCATCTTCTCCACGGGGGCCACGCCGCTGGCGAGCTTCATGTTGGAGGCGGGGTTGTGCACGGCGGCGCAGCGGTTTTCCGCCAGCAGCTCGATATCGTGCTCATCCACGTGCACCAGGTGCGGGAAGGTGGAATCCGGCTGCAGCAGGCCCAGGCTCTCCGCATACGGCACGGGGCGCATGCCGTGCTCCTTCAGGCAGGTTTCCGTCTCCGATTCCGTTTCCGCCAGGTGCATGGCGAAGATGGCACCGTGCTCCTGCGCGATGGCGTGCGCCTCCTGCAGCAGCTCCGGCGTGGTGGTGTACGGCGCGTGCGGGGTGATGGCCTGGCGCAGGCGCGGGTGGTTGCGGCACCGCTCCGCCTGGGCGGCCATCAGCTCGCGGTAGGCGGCCATGTCCGCAAAGGCCAGGTTGGGGAAGAAGCGCGTGAGGTTCTCGCCGACGATGCCGCGCAGGCCGATGCTGTCCGCCGCGCGGAACACGGCGTCCGAGTGCATGTACATGTCGAAGAACGAGGTGGTGCCGGTGCGCACCATCTCCGCCAGGCTGAACAGCGCGCCTATTTCCACCATCTCCGCCGTGAGCTTCGCCTCCGCGGGGAAGATGTCCTGCGTCAGCCAGTCCATCAGCGCCTTGTCGTCCGAGAACCCGCGGTACAGGCTCATCGGCACGTGCGTGTGCGCGTTCACCAGCCCCGGCATGATGACCGCGCGCCCCAGCTCCGTGAGCTCGGCGTCCGGGTACATGTCGCGCATCATGTCGGCGTGCCCCACGCAGGTGATGGTGGCGCCGTCGATGCCCACGGCGCCTTTCTCGATCACGTCGCGAGCGTTGTTCTGGGTGACTACATAGTCAGCGGTGTAAATGTGCATGGCAGGAAAAAGGGAGGGTTTACCAGAAGAGGATGGCGCAGGCCAGCACGGCCGCGCCGTACAGCGTGCCGAAGAGCGCGATGCCCTTGAACACGGCGGGGTGCGCGTTCAGCCACGCCGCCCAGTCGCGGAACAGGTGCGGCTTGGCCACCCAGAACATCGCCACCGTCAGCACAGGGTACCACCAGATGGGAATCAGCAGCCGCGTCACGGGGTCCTTCAGGAACGCCGCGGAAAGCGGCAGCAGCGCCGCCAGCAGCAGGAACAGCCCCAGCGCGCGCGCAAACAGGTGCTCCTTCGCCATGGAGACCAGCACAAACCAGATGACCGGGCACAGGATGAGCAGCCACCCGCGGAAGTTGTCGAACTCGTACAGCGGCATGCACAGCGGGTTCCAATCCGCCTTGAACAGCAGCGCCGCTATCCACAGGAAATCCACCCCCAGCAGCACCGCGCCCGCCTTGTACGCCACGTGCGCGCGCCCAAGCGCCGCCAGCGCCGCCGTCGGCCTCGCCAGCCCGTACACGTGCAGCAGGATGAGCACCAAGCCCATCACCACCCCCGTTCCGCACAGCGGCAGCTTCTCATAGATATGGATGGATTCTTCGTACATGCGCTGCGCGTATTATACAC
>JAKSOU010000092.1 GCA_024405435.1 Akkermansia sp.
CCCAACGTGCTGGAGGATGCCGAGCAGCTCGGCAAATCCGCGGAAGCCGCCGTCTACAAGCACTTCCACGATGCCTTCGCGCGCTCCGCCAGGCTCGGCTACGCACGCCTCGGCCGCAGGGACAAGGAGGTGGACATCGTGGCCGATTTCCCCAACGGCAAGCGCATCGCATGCGAGGTCAAGTACCGCCACGACGCCACCATCGGCGCCGCGGAGGCCATCCGCTCCCTCTGCGCCCACGAGGACACCCTGGCCGCCTTCGTCGCCACCAGGGGCAGCGCGGATTTCGGGCTGGACACCCGCACCAAGGGCGCCGAGCGCCCCCTGGTGCGCATCCCCGCATCCGCCCTCTGCTACCTGCTGGGCTGATCCCCGCAGCCCGGCAGGGCATGGGCGTGGCAAGGGTTGGAAGCATGCGCCGGCGTGTATCCAACCCGCGGGGTGGATTCGGAGCCGCATTCCACAAAAAAGCACATTCTTTTGTCTTGCGCGCGGGGGCGCGGGCGGGTAGAATACCAAAAGCCCAAGGGGGGCGGAGAGCGCAAGATGAAAACACTGGTGATTGCACGTCACGGAAACACGTTCCGCAAGGGGGAAACGCCCACGCGGGTGGGAGCCCGCACGGATTTGGAGCTGGTGGAGGAGGAACGCGCCCGCGGCATCGGCCTGTACCTGAAGAAGCTGGGCATCACGCCCGCGCGCATCCTGGCGGCCCCGCTCAAGCGCACCATGCGCACCGCGCAGCTGGCCGCGGAGGAGCTGGGCAACCCCTGCCCCGTGCAGGCGGACGAGCGTTTCATCGAGGTGGACTACGGCCCGGACGAGAACCAAACCGAGGAGGCCGTGATGCAGCGCCTGGGCGCGCTCGCCGCGCGGGAGAGGGGCCTGGAGCCCGCCGCGCTCACCGCGGAACAGGTGCAGGCGCTCGGCGCAGAGGCCATCGACCTCTGGAACGCGCGCGCCGTGGTGCCGCAGGGCTGGCGGGTGGATGTGGAGCGCATCATCCGCAACTGGCGCGAGCTGGCCGCCGAAGTGGCGGACGGGGAGTGCCTGCTGTGCGTCTCCAGCAACGGCGCCATCCGATTCGCCCCGCACATCACGGGGGACTACGCGGCCTTCTGCGCGGAGCACGATATCAAGGTGCCCACCGGCGGCGTGTGCATCTTCACCTCGCAGGACGGCACGGCCTGGCAGTGCCGCGAGTGGGGTGCCAAGGCCTTCAAACTTCTCTAGCAAAACCCAATCGTCATTATGGAAATAAACAAAATCACACCCGCCTGGGTGAAGGAATTCAAGGAGTTCGCCCTCAAGGGCAACGTGATGGACATGGCCGTCGGCGTCATCATCGGCGGCGCGTTCGGCAAGATTGTCACGTCCCTGGTGAACGATGTCATCATGCCGGCCATCCTGCTGGTCTCGCCGAACACCACGCTGGAAACGCTGGCGTGGAACGGCATCAAGTACGGCACGTTCGTGCAGACCATCATTGATTTCCTCATCATCTCGCTCTCCATCTTCTTTGCCATCCGCGTGCTGTGCAAGCTGCGCGCCAAGGACAAGGAGGAGCCCAAGGAGGAAGCCCCCGCACCCACGCCGGAGGATATCCAGCTCCTGCGCGAAATCCGTGACGCCCTGCGCAAGTAGCGCGCAGCCCGGCCGCCCATGGCTTCCATCCGCATAGAGGGGAGGGAACACCTGCCCGCGCAACCCGCGTTCTTCGTTCTCAACCGCATGCCGTGCATCGAGCTCCTGCGGGAGCTTGAGCACCAGCTCGGCGGCGCGGAGCGCGTAGCGTGGCTGGTGGTGGACGCCTGCATGCCGGGCGCGGAAATCATGGAGGCCCTGCGGGCCGGCCACGCCAAGGGCATCTTCGGCTCCCTGCAGCGGCACAGCGGCATCATGCTCGCGGAGCAGATACACGACACGCTGGGCCGCGGATGCAGCGTGGTGCTGCTGCCCGGCCCGCGGGAGCGCGCGGGCGGCGCCGCGCTCTCGGATGTGCCGGGGCGCGTGCTCACCTACATGGACGGCTGCTCCCTCTCCGCGGTTCCGGTGTACGTGGGCATGTTCAACGGTGGCATGCACGATGCCGCGACCGCGCACACGCCCTGCAGCGAGATCCGCCTGCGCGTGCTGCCGGGAATCGGCCGCGTGATGCAGGGGGCGCGTGTGCTGGAGGCGTGGATGGAGTGCGCGGCGGATATGTTCGCGGAGCTGCCGGAGCCGGGGGAAACATCCCTGGCGCGCATGCTCCTCGCCAGCCTGAAGGAGCACCCCGACAGCAAGATCATCGACGGTGTGGACGACACCGAGCTGCCCTATCCGCACCTGCTGGCCATCTCCCTGATGCTGGCGCGCGCCCTACGCCGCAGCATCACCAACAAGCGGCTGGGCATCATCCTGCCGCCCGGCAAGCGCTCCGTCATCGCCAACCTGGCATGCATCTTCGCGGGCATCACCCCGGTGAACATCAACTACGCCGCCGACAAGGACACCATCCGCGAGATGATGGTCAAGGCGTGCGTCACCTGGTCCATCACGGAATCCCGTTTCAAGAAGCTCCGGCACGACTTCCCGTGGGAGGAGCACGCCAGCGGCCTCATCGACATCGACGAGAAGCTGGAAGAGCTGGGCGGCGGGCGCATGTACGTGTGGCGCCAGCTGGTGCGCCGCGCCAAGGCGGAACACCTGCTGCGCTTCCTGGACCTGCCGCGCAAAAAGCCGCAGGAAGAGGCGGCGCTGGTGTTCAGCGGCGGCACCGCGGGCGCGCCCAGGGCCATTGCGCTCACCCAGCAGATGGCCCTGGCCAACCTGCGGAGCCTGCAGAGCCGCATGCAGCTGCAGCCCGGGCAGAGCGTCCTGTGCGCCGCGCCGCTGCACTCCTGCGCGGGCTTCATCCCCGGCCTGCTCATGCCGCTGCTCTACGGCTACAACATGGTCACCTACCCCTCCACGCAGGATGCGGGGGCCCGCCTGCGCGAGCTCATGCTGCAGCATGATGTGGTCTCCGCCATCGGCACACCGGATTTGGCGCGTGAACTGGTGGCGGACGGCAAGGAGGTTCCCCTGCTCTCCCTGAAATACCTGGTGGCGGCGGGCGGCGTGGTGCCGCCGGCGCTGGCACGCGCCGTGGCGGCTCAGCTGCACACTCCGCTGGTGAACGCCTACACCCTTTCCGAAACCGCGTGCCTCGTCTCGCTCTGCCCCGGAGACGCCGCCGCCGAGGAACCCGCCGGCCCGGCGAAGGCGCAACCGCACGCCGCGGGAAGCGCAGAGCCCCTGCCGGGCATTGCCGTGAGCATCAGCGATCCCCGGCACCCGAACCGCCTGCTCCCCGTCAACACCCCCGGCCTGCTGTGGGTGCGCGGGGCCGCGCTCACCCGCGGCTACGAGGACGACGACGAGGCCACCATCGCCAACATCCGCAACGGCTGGCTGCGCACCGGGGACCTGGCCCTGGTGGATGCAGAGGGCAGGCTGCACGTGCTCGGCACCAAGGAGCGCTACTCCCTGGTGCGCGGGGAGTTCATCCCGCACGTGATGCTGGAACACATCCTCATGGAGGGGTTGGACGCCCCCGCTGATGCAGGCCGCACGTTGGCCATCGTCTCCTTCACGGACCGCGATGCGCGCGACCACCTCATCATGCTCACCACCCTGCCGCAGGAGGCCCTGCCGGCCAATGTCATGGCCCTGCGGTACGCCCTCCGCAACGAGGGGTACTCCGAAAACTGGTGCCCGGAAATCATCCTGCCCGTCGCCAAGATTCCGGAGCTGCCCAACGGCCGCCTGGACTACGCAGCCGCGCGCCAGCTCGCCAAGCAGTGGCTGGACGCCCAGGAATAAGCCGGCGCGCCCTTGCCGTAAACTCCCGCCTTTGCCCCGCCCGCGGCCCCCTAACAAAAAGTTGAAAAAACTTTGAACGCTTCCCCCGGGCGCCGTGTCTACCCCTGTGTAAGCCCCGAGTGGGGCAAAGCTGAAGAGATACGTTTTTTTCATGCGTTTTATGTTGGTTTGGCCGGCGGACGTCGCGAGACGCCCGCCGGTTTTTTTGCCCGCGCCGCCCCCCGCCGAAACATCCTGCCGAAAAAAACAAAAAAAACTTTGAACACTTTCCCCTCGGGCGGTGTCTACCCCATACAGCCCATGAGTGTGGGCACCCTCTTTTTAAGAGTGCAGTTTCATGTAGTTTTTGTTTTGGTTGGCCGGCGGACGTTGCGAAACGTCCGCCGGTTTTTATTTACCCCTCCCCGCGAATCCGCTTGCCGTGCGGGTTTTCGGGCGCATGCCAAAAAAATTGCAAAAAAATGGAGGATTGTGCTTGACGTTCCATTTTGTTTCTGTAGAATCTCCCCCACGCCCCTATATCCGGGGCAGCCCGAAAAGGCAGCGGCGGCCAGATGGCCACAACCGCAGCAAGGCCGGGCGAGGCAGTTTTCCAGGACACGGACTTTCCGTGGCGCCCATGGCCGCC
>JAKSOU010000093.1 GCA_024405435.1 Akkermansia sp.
GCATCGCCGCCGCGGAGGTCGCCATCGGCCTCGCCCTCATCGTCTGCATGTTCCGCGCACGCAGAACGGTGGAAAGCACCGCCCTCAACACCATGAAAGACTAACCCAAGATTTTCTTATGATGAACAACCTTCCCTGGCTATTCCTCCTTCTGCCGCTGGTGGTGGCCGCCATCGACTGGCTTTGCTTCAGCAAATGCCCGCGCACGGCGGCCACGCTCTCCATACTGTCCGCGGCGGCCACGTTTGCGCTGTGCTGCCACCTGCTGTTCTGCGGGGGTGCGTGCACGCCGGATGCGTACAACTGGCTGCCCTGCGGGGGCGACGCGGCCAAGGGCCTGAGCATGGGCCTGCTGCTGGACGACCTCTCTCTGCGTATGATGCTGGTGGTGACCGGCATCGGCACGCTGGTGCACATCTTCTCCGTGGGCTACATGAAGGGCGACACCTCCAACCTGAGCCGCTATTTCGCCGGGCTGAGCATCTTCATGTTCAGCATGAGCACCATCGTGCTGGCGGACAACCTGGTGATGACCTTCATCGGTTGGGAAATGGTGGGCTTCTCCTCCTACCTGCTCATCGGGCACTGGTTCCACAAGGACTCCGCGGCCGACGCCGCCAAGAAGGCCTTTATCACCAACCGCGTGGGCGACTTCGGATTCCTCATCGGCATCCTGATGACCGCGGGCGCCTTCGGCACGCTGCAGTTTGCGGGCATGGGCGCGGTATCCGCGCAGGTGGCCCCGGCCGTGCTCACGGCGGTGGTGCTGTTCCTCTTCTGCGGCGCGGTGGGCAAGAGCGCCCAGTTCCCGCTGCATGTGTGGCTGCCTGACGCCATGGAGGGCCCCACCCCGGTGTCCGCCCTCATCCATGCCGCCACCATGGTGGCCGCCGGCGTGTACATGCTGGTGCGCCTGCAGGTGAGCATGGGCGCGGGCGCCTTCACGGAGACCGCCGCCACGGTGATTGCCTCCGTGGGTGCCATCACCGCCGTGATGGCCGCCATTATCGCCACGCAGCAGGACGACATCAAGCGCGTGCTGGCGTACTCCACGCTCTCCCAGCTGGGCTACATGGTGATGGCCGTGGGCCTGCTGGCCGGCGAGGCCGCCATGTTCCACCTGTACACGCACGCGTGGTTCAAGGCCCTGCTCTTCCTGGGCGCGGGCGCGGTGATTGTCTGCTGCCACCATGAGCAGGACATCTGGAAGATGGGCGGCCTGGCCAAGCGCATGCCGCTCACCGTCCTCTGCTTCATCCTGGGCACTGCGGCGCTTATCGCCATCCCCGGCACCTCCGGCTTCTTCTCCAAGGAGGCCATCCTGGACGCCGCGCTGGAGAAATCCCCCGTCTTCTTCTACATCGGCGCCGGAGTGGCCGCCCTCACCACCTTCTACATGACCCGCCTCTGCCTGGTGGCATTCCTCGGCAAGGCGCGCGACCACGGTGCGGAGCACGCCAAGGAGGCTTCCGCGTGGATGCTGCTGCCGCTCATCATCCTGGCGGTGATGGCCGTGATTGCCGGCTACGGTTTCGTGGCGGATGAGCTGGTGCCCTTCGCGGGCTTCCACGCGCACGGCATGGAAATCGGCACGCCGTTCTTCGTGAGCCTGGGCGCGCTGGTCATCGGCCTGCTCGCCGCCGTCATCGTCTACGGCTTCGGCAAGCGCAGCCAGGACCCCCTGGCCGGCAACTGCATCTCCACCGCCCTCCGCAAGAGGCTCTACATCGACTGCTTCTACGACAAGGTGGTCATCGGCTTCTTCCAGGACAAGCTGCTGGCGGGCATCATCGAAGGCGTGGACACCGCGCTCATCCGCGGCATCCTGGTGCAGGGGCTCGCCTGGGCCACCAGCCGCGTGGGCAAGCTGCTCAGCTGGATCCAGGGCGGCTCGCTGCGCGGGTACGCGCTCGTCACCGGCCTCGGCCTCGTCGTCGTTGTCTTCCTTTTCGTCTTCTACCATCAATTTTAACCTGATTTGACCACCATGCTTATCTGGCTTATCCTCATCCCTGTGATTGCCTCCGCCCTCATCGGCCTGGCGAAGGCACCCGGCCGCCTGACGGCAATCGCCAGCGCCGCGCTCACCCTGTTCATGACCCTGGGCGCGGTCTTCTGCCCGCACTGCGGCGCGGACTGCTGCGCGTCCACCCTGTTCGGCTTCCCCGTGCAGCTGACGGTGGACCCGGCGGTGCTGCCGCTGGCGAAGGTGATGGTGCTGCTCACCGCGATTGTCACGCTGGCCGCCACCATCGGCCTGAAGGCCCCCGACAAGGACGCCGAGCGCAGCTGGGCCATCTCCGCCCTCCTGCTCTCCACCGGCGCCATGGGCGCGTTCATGTCCGACAACATCATCGCCTTCTACGGCTTCCACGAGCTGGCGCTCATCCCCACCTTCGTGATGATCGGCTGCTACGGCCGCGGCGACCGCCGCACGGTGGCGTGGACCGCCACGCTGTACCTGGGCCTGGCGTCCATGGTGCTGCTGGCGGGCCTGCTGATGCTCTGCTGGGAGATGCACGCCTACAGCTTCAGCATGATGGCGCGCGCGTTCCACGCGGGCATTGCGCCGGAGCACGGCTGCATCATCGGCGGCCTGCTGCTGGCGGGCTTCGGCACGCTGGTGTCGCTCTTCCCGTTCCACTCCTGGGCGGCTCCCGCGTATGCGAGCGCGCCCACGCCCATTGCCATGCTGCATGCAGGCGTGCTGAAGAAGTTCGGCCTGTACGGGCTGTTCACGCTGGCGTACGTCTTCGGCCCGCAGGGGCTTGACTCACTCTTCGGCTGCTGGAACAACCTGCTGCTCGTCCTGCTGCTCGGCAACGTGCTCTGGGTGGGTATCGTCACCATTGCACAGCGCAGGCTGGACGACATGCTGGGCAACTCCTCCGTCATGCACATGGGCTACCTCTTCCTGGCGTTCGCGGTGCTGGTGGCGGGCTGCGGCCCCGTGGCCTCCGAGCTGGCGGTGAAGGGCGCGGCCCTGCTGATGCTGGCGCACGGCCTGACGATTTCCATGCTCTTCCTGCTCACCGGGCAGATTGAGAGCCAGACGCGCACGCTGGAGATGGAATCCATGGGCGGCCTGGCGCGCAAGCTGCCGTGGCTCGGGTTCCTCTTTGCGCTGGCCGGGCTGGCCTCCATCGGCCTGCCCCTGCTGGCCAACTTCCCCGGCGAGTTCTCCATCTTCTACTCCTGCTTCGTGGATTGGCATCCCGGGGCAGACGGATGCTGCGCGCTGGCCAACTGGCTCGGCGGGCTCGGCCCCGTGCAGTTCACGCTGGTCTTCGCCCTCTGGGGCCTCGTCATCAGCGCCGTCTACATGCTCCGCGCCTTCCGCAACATCTTTGAGGGCGACGTCTCTCACGCCTCCGACCGCGCCACCGGGCTCACCGCCCTGGACACCACGGCCGCCGTCGTGCTCACCGTGGCCATCGTCCTCTTCGGCATCCTGCCCTACATCGTCTCCAACCTCGTTCCCGCCATCGGCGCCTAACCTGAATCCCATTTCACACCATGTCTCCCATTACTGAATCCTACACCTGGTGCCAGTTCACCCCGGCCTTCGTCCTGGTCGGCATCGCGGCGCTCATCCTCATGGCGGACGCCTTCCTGCCCAAGCTGGACAAGCGCGTGTACGCCGTGTTCGGCGCGGTGGCGGCCATCGCCACGGGCTGCTTCATGCTCGCCGAGCCGGCCAACCTCTTCGGCTTCCTCGCATGCGTGGCAACCGGGCTCACCCTCCTGCTCGCCTACGACTACTATGCCGTGAGCTGCGACTCCATTGCCGGCGGCGACAACGCCGAGGGCTACGGCGAGTTCCTCGCCCTGCCCCTGGTGGCTTGCGCCGGCATCTTCTGCCTCACCCAGGCGCACGACCTCATCATGCTCTTTGTGAGCCTGGAGGTGCTCACGCTCAGCTCCTACACGCTCGCGGGCTACTTCCGCCGCAACCAAGGCTCCGTGGAGGCCGGCATCAAGTATTTGGTGCTCGGCGCCATGAGCACCGGACTGCTCGTCTTCGGCGCCGCCTGGTACTTCGGCATGACCGGCACCTTCGAGCTGAACTCGCAGGTGGCCCAGGTGGCCCTGCAAGGCTCCGCCATCGGCGCCCCCGCCATTGCCGGAGGCTTCCTCATGGCCGTGGCCATGCTCTTCCTCGGCGCCTTCTTCAAGGTGGGCGCCGCCCCCATGCACGTCTGGATTCCCGATGTGTATCAGGGAGCCCCCACCCCCACCTCCAGCTTCCTGGCCGTGGCATCCAAGGTCGGCGGCTTCGTGGTGCTCTGCACGCTCTTCGCGCCGTTCTCCCGCTACATGCACCCGGAGTACAACCTCTGCCACGTGCTCGTGTGGATTGTGGCCCTTGTGGCAGCCGCCACCCTGCTCATCGGTAACCTCGGCGCCATCAACCAGAACAACGCCAAGAGGCTCCTCGGATACTCCTC
>JAKSOU010000094.1 GCA_024405435.1 Akkermansia sp.
GCCGCAAGGCGCGCGAACATGGAGCCATTCCGATGGCGACTCAAGGTTAGCCCCAGGTGGAAACCTGGGGGGTGTCCCCCTCCGCGCTTGCATTAACGGAGTCCCGCCGCTCTGCGGCGGGGCGGATTCGGGGGCGGTTTGCATACCAAAGCCGCCGACGGCCCCCGAAGGGGCGCGCCGCTTGCGGCGTGGTAAGGCGGATTGGACAAACCGCGAAGCGCGTTTGCCCCCGAAGGGGGTGAGGGCGCGATGGGGCGCGCCCGAATCAACCACGCCCGTTCACGCCAAGGGTCGCACCTCTCCGAGCGTTTTTATGGGATGGCAATGTTCCAAAATAGCAAATCCCCCTTACAGCCCCTGCAGGTATTGCAGGTACTCGTCCATGGCCTGGGCGGGGGTGAGGGTGGGCTTTTGCTCTGCGCCCATGGGTGCGGGTTCCGGGTCGCTCTTCCTCTGCACCACGGCCACGTGCGTGGGCTTCTTGGGCTTGTCCTCCTTCACCTCCTCCACGGGTGTCTCGTCCACGGCCAGGGCGCCGGGCCAGGCGGCGGATTCCGTGGGCCAGAGGGTGTCGAAATCATTCCTGCCGGGGTCGCCGCTGCGCAGGATTTCCTCGTCGCCCAGCAGGATGCGCTTGTCGTCCGTGCGGACCACGCTCATGTTGACCTTCTTGTTCTTGCCCTTGCGGTCGGGCTTGTTCTCGCGGACGTTTTTCCAGAAATCCTTGTCCATGGAGCGGTTGGTGAAGAAGATGGCGTCACAGCCGAGGAACTGTGCAATCATCTTGCTGGTGTTTCGGTCCACCTCCTTGCCGTCCGGGGCCATGCCGAGCTTTTCCCAGAGCTTTTCGGCCTTGTGTCCGTTCATGCTGCGTGCGGCGGCGCCGATGGCCTCCAACGCCTGGATCTTGCCCTCCGCAATGGGGAAGGCCACCTGCATGTTGGAGCCGCTCATCTTCCACACGAAGGCGTCGTCCGTCACCTTGTCGGGCGAGAAATCCCCGCCGGTGGCCACGAAGGCGAGGGCCTCTCCGACGGTTTCCGCGAAGGCGCCGGCGGAGGCCTTGGCGTACTTGCCGACCACGCCCTTGCAGAGCATGAAGGCGGCGGGGCGCTTCTTGTCGCCGAAGTACTTGATATCGGTGTTCTCCAGCTCCAGGGCCTGGCGCATCTTCTCCAGCAGGGCGGGGTTCTTGGAGGGGTTCGGGTAGGCCAGCACGCCCACCACGTCGCCGTCCGCCGTGCCGAACACGGCCACGTGCACGCCGTCTATCAGCAGGCAGAGTGTCTGCCCCACGGGCTTGGCTGCGGGGAAGGTCTCCTGCGCCGCCTCGATGTTCTGCGGGGCGGCTGCGAGCGGCAGCGCGGCCGCGGCAAGCCACGCCAGGGCGAACAGCGCTTTGCGGGCGGAGAGCATCACTTCTTGTTGTGCGCGCGCACCAGGCGGTCGATGTACTTCTGCATGCGCGGCAGGTTCTCCTGGATGCTTTGCGCGAGCTTGAACTGGTTGCGTGCGCGGATGAGGTTGTGCTCCGGCTTCTCCGTGCGGAAATAGAGGTCGCCGTCCAGGTAGTCCGTGAGGAAGCGCATGCCGATTTCCACGGTGATGAGCCAGCCGGCGAACGCCAGGTTCTCCACCTCCGCGGGCACCAGGAACTTGTGCGCGGCGTCCAGGTAGCCCTCCGCCAGCGATTCGAACAGCGGCAGCTGCATCACCACCTTGGAGAGATCCTCCTCGTCCTCCTCCGCCATGCAGGTGGCGGTGCGCACCATGTCGCCGAAATCGTACAGCACCAGGCCGGGCATCACGGTGTCCAGGTCGATCACGCAGACGGCGGCGTCCGTCTCGGAGTCCAGCATCACGTTGTTGATCTTGGTATCGTTGTGGGTGATGCGGGTGGGGATTTCGCCCTTGGCCTGCAAATCGGTGAGCCTGCTGAACTGCGGGGCCCAGGAGCGTACCAGCTCCACCTCTGCGGTGCAGCTGGCGAGGCGGCCCTTGGCATCCGCCTTGATGCTGGCCTCCAGGTTCTGGTAGCGCTTGGGGGTGTTGTGGAAATCGGGGATGGACTCTTTGATGTCCTCCGGGTTCATATCGCAGATGAGGTCCTGGAAGGAACCGAAGGCGAATCCCGCCTGGTAGGCCTGGCGGGTGTTCTCCACCACGTCGTAGGTGTGGGTGTCCTCGATGTTGTTGTAGCAGCGCCACATGCCGCCCTCCTCCGGCAGGTCGATGTAGTTGCGACCGCCGCGCGCGGGGTAGAGCATGAGGGTCTGCCCGGCGGCGTTGCGGCGGCGCCGCAGCAGCTTCCACGTGATGTGGCGCGTCACCTTCTCCACGTTGCGCATCACCTGCGCCGGGTCCTTGAACACGTAGTCGTTGATGCGCTGCAGGATGTAGCGGTCCTCGTGCCCGTCCTCCGTCTTGTAGCAGGCGCGGTAGGTGGTGTTGATGTGGCCGTTGCGCAGCTCCTCCCCGTACAGGAAGTCGCCGCTGATGGCGAACTGGTCGCCGATGCGCGCGATGCGCTTGCCGGTTTCGTCGTCGGTGTGGCGTTCAAGGGGCATGGCGGTGCGGGGGAACGGCGTTTACTTTTCCTCTGCAATCTGGAAGGAGAGCAGCTTCGGGCTGTCGTGCGTGGGGTCTTTCACCACCACGGTGATTTGGGACTGGCGCTGGCTCACCACGAGGGATGACATCTTGAAGCGCTTGTAGTCCGGCATGTTGTTGGCCTTGTACGCCACGGCGAAGGAGAGGGTTTCGCCATCGTTCCCGCCCACGGACCAGGAGTTCTTCTTGTTGATGCCGTCATCCTTGCGGTAGGGGGAGAGCACGGTGTTCTTGGCATCGGAGAAATCGCCCTTGGTGGACGTGGTCATGCGGATGGGATAGGGGGAGAGGTTGATGAGGTGCACGCCCTGCTTGGGGAAGTCCTTCTCCTTGAAGAAGAGGCCCTGCAGGGTCTTGGAATCCTTGGTGGGAATCACGAATCCCACCGTCTTGGCGGCGGACGGCACGCCGTTGAGCACGTAGTCCGCGGGCGGCAGCTTGGCCTCCTTCTCCGCATCATCCTTGGCCCCGGCCACGGCGGACGAGGGATCGCTCTTCCAGAAGCGGATCTTGCCGTCCTGCGCGGGGATGGGGCGTGAGGGCGTGCGCGCGGCGAGGGTGACCTGGATGAACTTCTTGCCGCTCCTGCAGTAGAGAGGGTTGGGCAGGGTCTCGCCGCTGGGCGAGCAAATCATGAGGCGCACGCCCTTCTTGGCGGCCTCCTCCGCCTTGGCCTCCTCCTTGGCCGCGGCCTTGTCGTTGTCGAAGGCGGCGTCCTGCGCGCGGGCGCCCTGCACCAGTGCCGGCGCGGCCGCCAGAGCCAGCGCCAAAGTGATTGTGGATATGGTCTTCTTCATCATGAACAAAGGGACATTCCCGTCCGCGGGAATGTTAGCAAGCGCGCCCGCGCAACGCAAGGATAAAATTCAACCGGCATGCACGCCGAATTCCCAAAAAAGCGATTGCAGGTGCGGGGCGCAAGGCGTATACTGGCGGAAGAAAAGCCGATTGACCATGCATACACTCCGCTACAAGCCGATACCCGCCCCGTTCTACAAGCGCAACCGCGACCGCCTGGCCGCCAAGCTGCCGGAGGGCAGCCTGGTGGTGGTGCACTCCAACGACATCCCCCCCACCAACGCCGACGGCACGCTGGCGCACCACCAGAACGCCAACCTGTTCTACCTGACGGGCATCGACCAGGAGGAAACGGTGCTCATCATGCGCGTGGGCAAGAAGGGCAGCCACAGGGACACGCTGCTGCTGCGCGAGACGAACGAGAAGATTGTGATATGGGAGGGTGCGCGGCTTACGCAGGCCATGGCCACCAAGCTCAGCGGCGTGAAGGACGTTCGCTGGACGCAGGAGTACAACGCGCTGCTGGCGGAGTGGGTGCCCGGCGCCACGGGCGTGTGGCTGGAGGTGGACACCCACCCGCGCCGCTACACGTACGTGCAGACGCGCAACGAGCGCATGAAGGCCGCCCTGCTGGCCTCCTACCCGGATGCCAAGGTGCAGAGCGTGTACCCCATCCTGGCGGAGATG
>JAKSOU010000095.1 GCA_024405435.1 Akkermansia sp.
CGCGCCGACAGGCGCGCGAATTCCCCAAATCGTAAATTGTAAATCGTCAATTGTAAATTCACGCGTTTTGTAATACGCCGAATCTTGCCTTATGCCGCTTGCCATCAATCGCTTCCATCAACTTGTCGCTGCAAAGTCCTTGCCGGGGAATACGTCCCTTGGAAACGGGGTGCGCCTCGCAACCGTTTGATGATACGGCATCCAATGGGCATGTTTCCGTGCCGTTTAGCGCGGATGGGGGCAGATAGTTAAGATATGTTAAGTAATTTCCACCACCCAACTACCCAAACCATGGCGGAAGAGAGCAACCGGCCGGGGCGCCAGCTGGCGGAGCCCGTGCGCAGAGATTGCCTGAGGCGCACGCTGACGGGCGTGGGCGGTGTTCGCCTGTACGATGTGGAGGGGGTGGTGTACCCGGAGCGTGTTCTGCGGGTGCGGCCGGGATACATGCGGGGGAGCGGGGAGGCGTACCGGGAGCCGCCGCCGTGGGGCATCAGCACGCGGCAGGCGGCGCGTCTGCTGGGGTGCAGCGAGGCGGCAGCGCGGAGCTGCCTGCACCGTCACCATGTGGGGTTTCGCGTGGTGGCGGCGGGGAAGGGGTGCTGCAACTATTGGCGGCGCAGCGCGGTGTTGGCGCTGGTGAAGGAGCGGGGAGAAATCGTGAAGCGCAAGCCGGAGCGGCTGATGGATGCCGCGGAGGCGATGGCGGCGCTGGGGGTGGGGCGCAGCACGCTGCAGCGGTATGTGCGGTGCGGCATGCTGCGGCAGGTGAAGCTGCGGCTGCTGACGGGGCGTGGGCTGAAGAACCGAGCGTATTTCCTGCCGGCGCAGGTGCGGGGGCTGGCGGCGCGCCTGCGCGCGCTGCGCGCCAGGGAGGCGGAGCTGCAGGCATTGCGGGAGCAGCTCAAATGTACTTGCGGTCCTTGAACAGGTGCGCGCGCAGCGGATCCGTGGCCGCCAGGTGGGAATAGCCGATGGCCAGCGCATCCGCGGCGTCCGGCGCGGGTGTTTCGCTCAGGCCGAGCAGGGCGCGCATCATGAAGGCCACCTGCTGCTTGACGGCGCCGCCGCGGCCCACGGTGGCCAGTTTCACGCAGGAGGGGGGGTACTCCATGATGGGCAGGCCGTGCTTGGCGGCGGCCAGCACGGTGGCGGCGCGCGCGGAGCCCATGGAGATGGCCGTGCGGTGCGATTGCACGTAGATGATGCCCTCGATGGCCAGCTCGTCCGGCTGCCATTGGTCGATGAGCTTGCAGACGTGCTCGTGGATGGCGAGCAGGCAGGCGCTCTGCGGCATTTTCTGCGGCAGGGAGAGCGTGCCGTAGTCCAGCGCGCGGGGTGCGCGGAAATCCCCCTCCAGCACGGCGTAGCCCGTGTTGCGGATGGCGGGGTCTATGCTCACGACGCGCACGGGAGGGGCAGGGGGCTGGATGGAAAAATCAGCGGCGGCGGCGCTTCATGGCCGGGCGCGGCTTGCGCAGCGGGCGCACCGTGTCGTCCAGCAGCGCGGTGTACACGTACGGGAAGCCCTCCAGCTTGCGGCGCTCCACCTTCTGGTTGATGAAGCACTCCACGCTCTTGGCGAAATCCAGCTCGTCCGCGGTCAGCAGGGTGAAGGCGTCGCCCGTGTTCTCCGCGCGGCCGGTGCGGCCGATGCGGTGCACGTAGTCCTCCGGGTTCTCCGGCACGCGGTAGTTGATGACGTGTGTGACGCCGTTGATATCGATGCCGCGGGCGGCCACGTCGGTTGCCACGAGGATTCGGTATTTGTCCTCCTTGAAACCCTTGAGGCTGGCCATGCGCTCCTTCTGGGGGATATCGGAGTGCATGACGGTGACCTCCTTCTCCCAGCCGTTGCGGCGGAGCATGGAGCCCACGGTGTCGGCCTCCTTGCGGGTGCGGGTGAAAATCATGAGGTTCTCGAAGTTGGTGGCCTTGATGAGGGCGAGCAGCAGCTCGTCGCGCTGGTCCAGGCCCACGGGGTAGAACGCGTGGGAGATGGTGGCGGCCACCTCCCGCCGCGCGATGGCGATCTCCTGCGGGTCCGTGAGGCACCACTTGGCGAATCCCTGCAGTATCTGCGGCATGGTGGCGGAGAAGAACAGCGTCTGCCGCCCCTCCCACGGGCACAGGTTCACAATCTTGCGCACGATGGGCAGGAAGCCCATGTCGGTCATGCGGTCAACCTCGTCCAGCACCAGGGTTTTCACCTCCTTGAACTTCATGTTGCCGCGGTAGAAGTGGTCCACCAGGCGGCCGGGGGTGGCCACCACCACGTCGCAGCCCTTCTGCAGCTCCTCGGTCTGCTGGCCGTATCCCACGCCGCCGTAGAGCAGGCCCACGGTGATGTCCGTGTGCGCGGCGTAGGTGCGGAAGGCCTCCGCCAGCTGGTCCGCCAGCTCGCGCGTGGGCTCCAGCACCAGCACCTGCGGCTGCCCGGTGTGGGTCATCTTGGTGAGCAGCGGCAGCGCGAACGCCGCGGATTTGCCCGTGCCGGTCTGGGACGCGCCGATGACGTCCTTGCCTTGCAGCACGTAGGGGATGGCCTGCTCCTGAATGGGAGTGGGGTTTTCATAGCCGCAGTCCTTCACGGCTTCCAGGATGGGGGCGGAGAGCCCCAGTTCTTCGAATGTCATTGCTTTGTTCTAGGTAAGTGGTTTTCAGGTGAGGTAGGGGTTGTTGAGCAGCTCCTCCTGCAGGGTGGTGGCGGGGCCGTGCCCGCTCATGATTTGCGTTTCCGGCGGCAGCGGCATGATTTTCTCGCGGATGCCCGACAGCAGGCGCGCCTGGCTCCCCTCCGGGAAATCCGTTCGCCCTATCGACCCCGCGAAGACGATGTCGCCCACGAACAGCACGCCGTGCTCCTCCAGGTGGTACGCCGCGCCGTCCGACGAGTGCCCCGGTATGGCCAGGGCGTGCCAGCGCTCGCCGCCCCAGTCGCCGCTTGCGCCGCCGCGGCCGAAGGCGTCGTCCACGCGGTAGGGCTCCACGGGCGGGATTCCCCAGCCGCGGGCGGTCTCCTGCAGGGTGAGCAGGCTGCTGTACGGGAACACCGCGTGGATGCGGCAGCCCGTGGCCTCCTGCAGCCGCGCCGCATCCTGCACGTGGTCGAAGTGCTGGTGCGTGAGCAGCAGGTGCGTGATTTCACGCCCATGCGGCACGCGCGGGCGCGCCCAGTCGGCGAAGCCGAGAGGCGCGTCCACCGCCACGCAGCCCTCCGCCGTTTCCAGCAGATAGCCGTTGCAGGCAACGGGCCCGCCCGTGTACACATGGATTTTCACGCGCGGCATGATACCACGCCTGCGCCCTTGTGGCTAGCCTTATTTGCCATTTTCCGCGGCAGCGGCGCGGAATCGCAAACATTGGCGGGAGCCGGCGCGGGTGGTTGGCATGCGTTGGCGTGTCCCGTTCCCCACACGAAAAAGGCGCGCCGACCTGTCCGGTCGGCGCGCCTGAAATGCTTTGTCAGGGTTGCCCGTGCTCCGTTAGAGGGCCATGCCGAAATGGCGCTGGATGTCCTCGAAGATGCGGTCGCGCAGGCGGCGGGCCTTCTCGATGTCGCGCGTCTTCAGGGAGAAGCGCAGGCGTTCCGCCGTGGCGTCCGGCTTGTGGACGGTCACGTGGCACCACCACACACCGCGGTTGTTCCAGAGGTGGTGGTTGAGGTTCTCATCGTTGATGCGAAGAGCGATTTTGGTATGTTGCGGGGTCATGATCTTTCTGATGGGTGTTTGTTTTTGATTCACTACTGCCGGCGCTCGCCGCCCGAGGCTCGTTCCAACGGCGCGGAGCACCTGCTCTTGGTGGTATGACACCGCAGGGGCTCCAACCGTTCAAAAATTTTTCAGTAGAGGATGCCGGCCTTCTTCAAGGTGTTGAACGCGCCGTTCTTGGAGATGGTGCGCAGCGCCTTGCAGGAAAGCTTCATGCGGATGTAGCCGCCCTTGCCGCCGTTGAGCTCGGGCACCCAGATGCGCTTCTCCTGGAGGTTCGGGTAGACCGTGCGGTTGACGGTCTTGGTGACGTGGCGGCCGATACCGCCCTTCTTCTTGGCAAGACCGGAGCGGTGGATGCGGCGGCCCTTGTGCGGCAT
>JAKSOU010000096.1 GCA_024405435.1 Akkermansia sp.
ATCCAGAGATAAGCGACCTTTTTGAATTTTTTGTCGAATTATAATTGACTTAGTACATAGTACCTAGTAAATCCCCCTCACATGGGCAGTTCGCCCGTGGGCGGGGTCCACTGCTCCGGGCTGGGTTGGGGATTGGCGGCGGGATCGTCCTCGCTGGTGCCGGTGGCGGTGGTGGTCTTGTTGGCATCCGTGTCCACCACGGGGCGGCCCTCCGTCTCATACGCGGAGGGGTCTATGGACGGGGTTTTCTCCGCCTTGGCGGCGGGGGCGTGCGGGGCAATCAGCTTGCCTTTGCGCGCCTTCGGCTTGGGGGCGCCCGCCACCGCCTCGAAATCGCTCATGTCCACCATGTCGTCCAGCCCGAACGCGTAGCGCGCGATGTCCGGCAGCTTGTCCTTCACCAGCTGGGTGACGGGGAAGCGGGTCTGGCCCTCCGGCGTGCGGAGGATGATAAGGTTGCCCTCCAGGCGGTGGATGACGGCGTTGTTGTAGCGCTTGCCGGTGGTGGTGGTGGCGTCTCCGATGGGCAGGCCGGGCAGGAGGCTCTTGGCCACGCTGCGGGAGGTCTTGTCCTCTTGGCGGATTTCATGCTGCAGGGCGAGGATTCGGGAGTGGAGCGAGGTGATGGATTCCTCCTTGGTGGAAATCTCGCGCTCCAGCTGGGTGAGCTGGGCATCCAGCGCGGCATCGCGCTTGCGCAGGCGGATCTGCTCGTCCGCCTTGCGTGCGCGCACCTCCAGCGCATCCCGCCGCTTGGCAAGGTCCGTGTGCTCGCTCATGGCAATCTCCATGGGCGTGGGCACGCGGTACTGCTGCATGGCCTTGTTGATGTACCAGGCGCCGCCGCCCAGCACGGCCACCAGGGCCGCCACCAGCGTGCAGTCCAGCAGGATGCCGGACCACTCGCGTTTCCGCGGGCGCATGAAATCCACGGCTATGGGCGCCGCCGGCTCCTGCGCGGCGGGGGAGGGGGCCTCCACCACCTCCGGCTGCACGGTTGTCTCCGCGGGCACGACCGCCTGCGGCTCCACCTCCACGTTCTGTTCGGGTTCCTCGCTCATCTCTTGCCGGCGCTGTTGGCTATTTCACTCTGGAGCAGGCGGAAGGAGGCGCGGAACGCGCTCAGCCGGTCCTGCAGTTCTATCACGCGGAGCTTCATCTCCGTCTCGCGCGCGTTGGTGGCATCCAGGCGCCGCACGGCATCCGCCAGGCGCAGCTCCTTGCGGGAGATGTCCTCCGCCACGTTGGCGTCGTCCTCCGCACCGGCGCGCGCTATCGTTTTCTCCATGGTGGCAATCTCCTTGCGCAGCTCCGCGTTCTGCTCATGCACGGCGCGCAGCTGCTCCGGGGATGTTGTCTTGGGCGCGCAGGAGACCGCTGCCGCGGCCCCCAGCACGGCACATGCCGTCAGTAAAGGTTTCACGCCACCATTTTCACCCATCCCGCGCTGCAAAGTCAAGCCGCTTTTGCGTCAAATCCGCTTCTTGTTTGCTTGACTTCGGCGCCAAACCGTGCTTCACTGTTTCTTTCGTCACCCAACATTCATCCATGACCTCACCCAATCCGGAAATCATTCCCATAGGCTGGGACGGTCCAGCCCTTGAACTCCTTGCGGTCAAGTTGCTGGACGAGAAGATACTGGCAGACGACGATCTGCGCCGGGCCACATTCGTGGTGCCCACCGCGGAGAGCGGGCGGAGCCTCAAGGAGTACATGGCGCAGCGCGCGGGGCGGCCCCTCCTGATGCCGCGCATGACCGTTCCCGGCCATATCATCGAGCTGCCGGATGTTCCGAACGCCGCCACGCCCATGGACACGGAGGCGGCGTGGCTGCAGGTTCTGCTGGAGGTGGCGGACGAGGTGAAAAGGGACGAGAACGGGGACTGGTTCCACCTGTTTCCCAAGGCGCCCGTGGGCAACGTGATGCTCTGGGCGGCCAACATGGCGCGCCAGCTGCAGCAGCTCCGCGACCAGATGGAGCAGGAATGTCTCACGGCCCGCTACGGCGATTTGATCCAGGACTATTACCCGGATTTTGTGGCGCGCCGCAATGATGCCTGGAAGCGCTTCCTGGGCCGCATGCAGGAGCGCTGGGCCGCCGTGCGCCGCATTTTCGCCGCCGTGGACGCCCGCCTGAAGGCGCAGGGCCTTGCCACCGCGGAGGAAATCACCGCCATGGCCGTGGCGTCTCCGCGGGCGCGCCACCAGGGGAGCCTCGTCGTCCTCGCCTGCGTGCCGGAGCTTTCCCCCGTCAATGAGCTGTATCTGCGCCACTGCATGGCCCGGGGGCAGCACCGCGTGCTGGTGCTGGTGAATGCACCCGCCGGCGAGCTCTGCCATTTCGACGCCTTCGGGCGGCCCCTGGTGAATGACGCGGACGGGGCGCGGCACGCGCGCTGGCTGACGGATGCCATCCCCCTGCATGTGGACGGAGACGGGCAGCCGACGACCAAGGAGGGGCTGCGGCACATTCATTTGGTGCCGGATGCCGATGCCATGGGCGCCAAGGCCGTGGAGCTGGCGGGCGGCAAGGATTCCGCCGGCGTGGTGGTGGGCGCGTGCGACAGCGCCATGGCTCCCGCCATCCACGCCGCGTTCCTGCGCCGGAAAGAGAACCCGTGGGTGCTCAACATCCCGTCCGGGCTTTCCCTGGCCGCCTCGGCGGAGGGCCAGCTGCCGGAACTGCTGGCGGATGCGCTGGAGATCCCCTACCGCTACCCGGATTTCAACGCCGCAGACCTCACCGCCGCCATCAAGGAGCCCAACATGCTGGCCCCCCTGGTGCAGCTGCTCCGCAACGCCGCCATGCAGCAGGCATACGCCGCCGGGCAAAACGGGCCCAAGGCGGATTTGAGCGCCTTCAACAAGTGTTTGGACGATGTGATGGCCGAGCACTACCCCGCCCACCCGGACTACCTGCTCAAGCAGCTTGCGGCCGCCTGCGGGGAGGGCGGCGCGCAACACGCCCACCACCTGTACGCGCAGGATGCCTGCCGCTTGCTGCAGCAGTGCTGGCAGGGCGCCCCGCAGGCGGCGGAGGCCTTGCTGGAGCTGGCCGACAGGCTCCGCCTCTCCCGCGCGCCCTTCGGCGGCTCCCTGCTGGCGGACGCGCTCTCGCGCGTGGCCGCGTATTTCACCGGCCGGGGGCGGAAGTGCACGCCGCAGGTGCGGCTCTGCCTGCTGCGCCGGGAGCTGGAGGATGCCGTTGCCAAGCAGCGCCCCCTGCTTCCCAAGGAAAGGACCAACGGCGACCTGGCGGGCTGGCGTGAGCTGCCTTTCTGCCGCGGGGAGCACCTCATTGTCTGCGGCATGCACAACGATTGCGTGCCGGAGCGCCCGCGAACGGATGTGTTCCTGCCGGACGAGCTGCGCTGCTCCGTGGGCATGCTGTCTTCGGAAAGCCGCACGGCGCGTGATTCCTACCTGCTTACCGCACTGCTCCACAGCCGCCCCGGCAACGTGCATTTCATCCTGGCACGCACGCGGGCGGACGGAACGCCGCCGGCGCCGTCCACCCTGCTGCTGCGCTGCGGGGAGGACAAGGGGGAGCTGGCGGCGCGCGCGGCGTACCTGTTCCATGAATCCAAGGACGTGTTCGAGAAGCCGCCGTACCGGCACTGGAGCCTGCTGCGCTCCGCCGCGCCGCCGGAGGGGGAAATGGGCAACGTCTCCCAAATCATCCGCCGGGACAACGTTCCCGTAGTGAACCGCTACGCCGCGCGGGAGACCTTCTCCCCCTCGTTCCTGCGCGGTTTCCTGGCATGCCCGCTGCGCTTCTGGCTCAACCACCTGCTGGACCTCAATCCCGGAAACGCATACCCGGACGACCTCTCGGAGCTGCAGCCGAACGCGTTCGGCCTGGCCATGCACGAGGTGCTCAACAGGTTTGTGGCAAAATACAAGGATGCCGCCTGCCTTCCCCAGGGAGATGAGCAAACGGTCACCGATACCATGAAGCGCGACATCTTCAGCATCACGGATGACGTGTTCAAGCAGTACGGCGGCAGCTCCCGCATCATCATGCGCGTGCAGAAGGAGCAGCTCCAGGCCG
>JAKSOU010000097.1 GCA_024405435.1 Akkermansia sp.
CTCACGCGGTCCAGCGTGATGGTGCCTGCATTCAGCGTGCCGCTGGCGGTGAGGGCCCCCGAGGCGTGCAGCGTGCCGGAGGAAGCGATCTCCAGCGACCCTGCGGTGACGTTGGCGAGGTTGACCGCGCCGTCCACCAGCAGGCTGCCCGTGAGGTTGACATTGCCCGCGGAACCCGTGGTGGAGGTGATGGCGAGGCCTTGCGCGCCGCCCGTGAGGGACTGCCCGGCGGCAATCTCCAGGGAATCGATGGAGCCCTTCTGCACGGCCACGGATGCACCCGCGCCCTGGATGGCGAGCGTGCCGCCGCTGAACTCGTTGATGGAGGAACCCGTGCCCACGGTCAGCTTGGAGCCGTTGGAAAGGGTGCCGGTGACGGTGAGCTTGGAGAAGGAGTTGGCCGAACCCGCGGCCAGCTGCACGTTCTTGGCCTGCACCACGCCGCCGTTGGCAACGGCGTTGGCGAAGGTGACCTTGGCGTTGTCCGCCGCCAGCAGGCCGGAGTTGGAGAGGGCGCTCACGGTGGTGTCGCGCATCAGGTTGACCGTGCTGCCGCTGCCGATGGCCGCATTCAGCCCAGCGCCGCCGATGGCGGTGTTGATGTTGGCGGTGGCGCCGTCCTTGACGTTGAGCTTGGAGGCGATGCTGAGCGTGTGCCCGCCGGCGAAGGTGTAGGCGACATTGCCCGTAACGTTGAGCGTGGAGACCGAGATGTCCTGCGCGAGCGTAACGGTGCCGCCCTGCCCCGCCGCGGTGAAGTGCACCGCGCAGCCGGGAGTGAACGCCTGGCCCGCGGAGCCGCCGTCCGCGGTGCTCCAGTTGGGGGTGGTGGTGTCCCACGTGCCGCTGCCCAGGTTCACGCCCCAGTACAGGTCCGCGGCCTTCTCATAGTGGCCGGGGTCCAGCGTGGGGGCGAACGCGCCCGCAATAGCCGTGATGGCGCCCGCCGTCACGGGAGAGGACGTGGAGTGCGCCACGGTCACGCCGTTGAGCGTGCCGGAGCTGCTGCCCAGGCCCTCGCCGATGAGCATGTCGCCCAGCCACACGTAGTAGCCCTCCGTGCTGCCCGCGGGCAGATCCGCGGAGGTGATGTAGGACACGCGCAGCGCGTCCGCGTTCTGGGACATGTCGGCGGAGTACAGGATGGTAGAGCCCCACTGGATGTAGGCCTCGCTCACGTTGAGCGTGCCGGTCCTGGAGCCGTTGCCCAGGGTGAGGGAGAACACGTTGCCCGTCTGCCACGTGGAGGGCTGGCCCGGCGTGCCGCCGTCGCCCACCAGCAGGGATGCAACGTCCACGGTGTAGCTGCCGCTCACGGTGATACCGGCCTCCGCCCAGGTCTTGGTGGAGCTGCCGCTGGCGGGCACGGTGAGGTTCAAATCGGTGAAGGTGGCGGCGCCGCGGCGTGCGCGGCCCATGGTGCGGCCGCCGTAGCCCAGGCCCTTGGCCACGTTGCCCGCAACAATGAGCTCACCCTGGTTGGAGGGGTGCAGGCCGTCCCCGATGAACATGCTTTGGATGCCCGTGTTCACCTTGGCGTCCGCCAGCGCGATGAGGCCCGTGTTGACGTTCACCACGGTGATGTTGTCCGCGTTGGCCTTGGATGCGGCCCACTCGCGCAGCATCATGTTGAAGTCCTCATGCTTGTCGAAGTCGCTCTGCTCGGCGTGCGTGGCGCCGGTGGTGCGGTAGCCGTACCACGTCGGCATGTCCAGGATGACGATCTCCGCATCCGCGTTGCTCTGCACCATGGACGACATGGTGACGTCGAACGTGCCGCTGGTGCCGTCGAACGCGCCGTCCTGGTAGCCGAGGACGGCCTTCAGCACGCCCGCGTACTGGGCGTCTGTGAGCGTGCCGGAGATGTCGGACAGCAGGTCGTTGGTGCCGAGCATCATGAAGTAGGTGTCCGGCGCGTTGGCTCCCGTGAAGGTGGGGCCGGAGTAGGTGCCGCCGGTGGTGGTGGTGGTGGACAGGCCGAGCCAGTTCTTGATGTTGGTGTTGTCGAAACGGCCGCCGCTCCTGGTACCCGCCACCTCATACGAGCGCGCGGAGGACTTGGAGCTGTGGTTGTTCTGGAAGGTGACGCCGCGGTACTCCGCGGTGGTGATCTTGCCGGAGGTCTGCGTGTGCTGGTAGTAGCCCTCCTCGTTCTGGGTCACGCCCACATCCGTCAGGATCTTGAAGAACGCGTAGCGCCAGGAGGCCTGGCCGCTCACGCCGTCCGTGATGGAGTCGCCCACGTACATCACGTTCCCCAGGTCGTCCTTGGCCATGGCCTGCACCGGGGTGAACGCCAAGTTGAGCTTGTTGCCGTCCGCCTTGAGCGTGGCGTTGTAGCCCGCGGGGGCGATGTAGTTCTTCAGCTTGACGTCGCTCAGGTGCGCGGTGTCGATGCTGCCGCTGGCGGTTGCCAGCGCGATATCGCGGTGCGAGGTGAGGACGAAGTTCGAGAGGTCGATGGCCGCGCCCTTGCCCAGCGAGATGTCCTTGGCGGCAATCATGCCCGCGCCCGCCAGATGCAGCATGGAGCCGTCTCCCATGGAGAAGTTGCCGCTGGAAAGGCTTTTCTGCAGCCAGAGCCCGCCGGACTGCACGCTCAGGTTGCCCGTGAACGTGCTGGCGGCGGTGATGAAGACATCACCCTCGCCGCCGAGCGTGAGGGTCTTGCCGCTAGCCACGTTCAGGCTGCCCACGGTGATGGAGTATCCGTCCTCCCCGCTCCACGTCTGGGAATCGTTGGCCACCATGGCGGAGTTGACCACGAGGTCGGCCTCGTGCGTCTCGATGCCGGAGGAGCCAAGTGAGATGGTGCCGCCGTTGATGGTGACGCACTCCTTGTACGCGCCGTTGACGGTGATGCCCTTGGCGTTCAGCGTGGTGCCGGCGGCGATGTAGTTGCCGTAGCCCGCGGCCACGGCGGCCTTGCTGGGCGTGCTCACGGACGAGATGTCCCACTCCAGCACGGTGGAGGCATCCGGCGCGGTGGCGTTCCACCAGGCCGCGGCGTCCGTGAGGGCCACCTGGTCGTTGCTGCCGCGCACCTGCCCCACGTCGATGCCGCCCTGCACGGCGAAGGCGTAGGCATAGCGTGCGCCGATGGTGATTTGGGACTCGCCGTTGTAGTGCACGCCCATGGTGTCGCCGCTGGTGATTTTATCCAAATCGCGGGTGTAGACGAAGCCGATGTCGTCGCGCGAGGCGGCGAGGTTCTCCAGCTGGGTGTGGGTGTCCCCGGCGTTACTCTCGCCGCCCAGCGAGGTGTCCGTCTGGTTCCAGGTGGCGGGCTCGCCGAGCACGCTGTTGCCGTTGAAGATGATGGCATCCCCGGGAATGCCCGCCAAGAGCAGGTCTGTGCTCAGGTTGGTCAGGAACGCCGTGTAGTTGGTCTGCACGGTGGTGCCGCCGTGCGTGTTGCTCTCGCCCTGCAGGTACATCAGGCCATCGATGCTCACTTTATCGTACCCCTGCGCCTTGGCGGCGTTGTAGGCGTCCTTCACCGACTGCACAATGAGCGCGTAGTTGCCGTGGCCGCCGCCCTTCACCCAGTACTCGTCGCCGCCGCCGTCAAGGGATGCCTTGATGACGCCGAGGGTGTCGCCCTCGTTCATAAGCCAGCCCTTCTGCTGCATCATGTAGGAGAAACCGTACTCCGGGCCCATGCAGTTGTTGCCGCTGTAGGCGGGAAGCTGCGGGGCCACGGTCTGCCACGAGGGGGAGGTTACGACCAGCCCGCCGTCCTTGTTCATGTTGCCGTTCCAGAGCAGGCCCGTGGACTTGTACTTCTCGCGCATCACCGCGGGGGCGGGGCTGCCCTTCACCGCGCCCAGCGAGTTGGACTGGCCCGTCAGGATGTACGCGTGGAAGACCTTGCCGCCGGGCGTGGGGGGCGTGGGGCCGCTGCCGCCCGTGGTGGCCGTGAGCGAGATGTTGCTGATGAGGTTTTCCTCGCTGCCGCCGCCGGTGCCGCGGATGATGGCCAGGATTTCATAGCTGTCCTTCCAGCTTTCGATGTTCTG
>JAKSOU010000098.1 GCA_024405435.1 Akkermansia sp.
GCCGAGGACACCGCCGCAGAGGGTGAAATCCGCACCGTCATGAATGTGGAATTTGACCAATTTGTCCTCCAGCGCGTGGAAACGGACGATGAGGGCAAGGATGGGGCGAGCGAGGCCGATGGCGGGGACGGGGAGAACAAGGTGAAAATCCACTACACCGTGACGGCAACGTTCAAGTTCTCCGGCATCACCCACTACAACGGCTTGCACTTCTACATACCGGACAACATGACGCCCAACGACTATGAGATTCCGGAGGACTGGAAGGACAAGTTCAGCGTGGTGCTGGTGTACCGCGAGGACGGCACGGTGATTCCGAACATGCTCTGCGTGGACGGCCAGCCGTACCTCGACGCCGTGAAGGCCCTGCCCCGCAGGGAGGGACGCAGCCGCTACAACACCAGCCTGTACCACAATTCCAACGGTGACGAGATGGTGCCGGTTGCGGTGCCTGACAAGGAAGAAACCGCCGGGGAGGAGAAAGCCGAACAGACCGAAGAACAGACCGAGCAGCCCTCTGGGGAGGTGAAGCCGGAAGAGCCGCAGCCGGAGGTTCAACCCCAGCCCGCGGAACAACCGCAAGCGGCGGAACAACCCCAACCGGAGGTTCAACCGCAGCCCGCGGAACAACCGCAAGCGGCGGAACAACCCCAACCGGAGGTTCAACCGCAGCCCGCGGAACAACCGCAGCAGCAGGAACAGCCGCAGGCTGGAGAGAAGCCGGTGCCTGCTCCTGAAGCTCCCGCGCCTGTGGAGGACGACGAGATTTAGGATTTAGGATTTAGGATTTAGGATTTGAGATATGCAAGCCCGTCCGGTGGAACGCCGGGCGGGCTTGTTATTGGAACGTGGGCAGGAACGCCGTGGCGTCGTTCCCCACATCCAGGCCCTCAAAATCGTTGTGGGCGCGGCGCACGTCCTCCGGCACGCCCACGTGGGTCATGAGGTCGTTCACCCAGGTGGCGCAGTTTTGGTCCAGCGGGTTGTACTTGTACTGCCCGGGGTGGTGCGCCAGGTAGTCCCGGGATTTCAAGGCGGCCTCGTTGATTTTGCGCACGAACTCCGCCATGTCCATACCGGGCGGGGGCGGGATTTCATGCCCCTCGAAATCGAAGTCCACCCAAAAGCCCTGCGAATTGCAGAAGTACTCCCGGTAGGCCTCCAAGTCCTCTGCGGCGTTGACCTTGATTTCAATGTTGCACTCCGGCCAAACGGGGAGCAGACCGAAGCAGAGGACATAGATGCGCCTGCCGTGGCCATCCGAAATCTCCACGGTCTGGGCGGGATTGGGGGAATCCTCCAGGCTGTGGAACGTCATCATGACGAAATGATGGTTGCCGACAGGCGGGAAATAGGCGATATCCCTGGCAGCCCAGTAAACGCGCCTGCCGTCGTAGCCCTTGGATTGTTCCGTTGCCATGGAATGCATTGTACAAAAAACAGGCGGGCCCGTCAAAGGAAACCGCCGAAAGCGTCTACCGGAAGGTACTCATGAAAGCCGTGGACTCCGCCCCCAAGTCAAGCCCGAAAAAGTCGTTTTGGGCACGGCGCACCTCATCGGGAACGCCGACGTAGGCCAGGAGGTCGTTCACCCAGGTGGCGCAGTTGCGCTCCAAAAAGCTGTACGAGTACTGCCCCGGGTGGTGCGCGAGATAATCCTGTGATTTCAGGGCGGCATCATTGATTTTCCGCATGAATTCGGGCATATCCATTCCCTGGGGCGGCGGAATCTTGTGCCCCTCGAAATCGAAGTCCCACAGAAGGCCTTGCGAATTGCAGAAGTATTCCTCGTAGGCCTTCAGGTCGCTGTCATCGTTGATTTTCACCTCCACGCCCCAGTCAAGCACGGTGAGGAACAGGGCATAGCAAAGCACGTGAATCTTCCTGCCGCGCTCGTCCGATATCGTAACGGTCTGGGCGGGATTGGGCGATTCCTCCAGGCTGTGGAAGGTCATGATGACGAAATGGTGGTTCCCGACAGGGGAAAATTCAACATCCCTCGCCGCCCAGTAGACGTTCATGCCGTCATAGCCTGTAGGTTTCTCCGCAGCCATCCTATTACCCCCCATGGTACGAAAAACAGTTTGGGCAGTCAAACGAATTCCGCGATGTTTGCCGCGGTCAGTAGTCAAACCTGTCGCCCTGCGTGATGTCCGCGGGGTCGATGTACGGGACGGTGTGGCGGGGGATGGAGAGGAATTCGGGCGGGAGGTTTTCCTCTGTGATGAAGGTTTGGTTGTGCAGGACGGCGTGGCAGGTTGCGGCGGGGTCTTGCGCGAAGACGGCGGCGGGGCCGACGACGAGCGTGCCGCGCGCGGCGTGGCGGGAGGCTGCGGCCGCCCATTCCGCGGGGAGGCGGTGGCGGTAGGCGGCGCGCTGCGGGGCCGGCACAGACGGCGGGCAGAGCAGTGCCAAATCCGGCTTCAGCGCGGCCATCACGGCATCGGCGTCGCCCTCCAGGCAGCCGCTGGCGCGGTCCAGGCGGGAGCCGACGAGGCAGACCTCCTGGGAGAAGCGCGCGGGCGAGAGGGCGTGCAGCACGGCGGGATCGGCGGTGACCACGCGGCAATCCAGCTGCGGGTGGCGGGTGAAGAGCACCAGCGCGAACGCGGCGGCGTCCAGGTACAGCGTCAACCTCCCCTGCCCCGTGAGGAAATGGCGCGCAGCGAGATCCGCCAGCTGGCAATCCAGGCGCGCGGCATCGTCGTCACCGCCGGTGGGTGGGATGTACTGCGCGCCGCCGTGCACGCGGCGCAGCAGGCCCTGGCGCTGCATGGCCGCCATGTCGGTGCGGATGGTCTCGTCGGTCACGCCAATCTCGCGTGCGAGCTCGGATGAGCGGATGGTACCGCGCTGCTCCAGCAGGCGCAGGATATAGGCGCGTCTCTCGTGAGCCACGTACATGGGCGGGAAAAATCAGAGTTGGAGCTTGGCGGAGAAATCGTCCAGGCGCGCCTGCAGGTTGCTGCACTCCGGCACGAGGACGTCTGCGGCATCCAGCTTCTCCGCGTACGGGGAGAGCGCCTCCAGGCGCGCGGAGATGGCGCGGGCGCGGCGCAGGGCCAAATCCGCGGGGAACTCCTTCTGCCGCACCAGCAGGATGGTGGCCAGGATGTGCGACACCAGCACGGAATACCCGCCCACGAACTGCCGCGCATCCCCGGAAAGCCTGCCCTGCGCGGGTTCCAGCACGCGCCGCTGCACCAGGTCGGTAAGGCGGTTGGTGGCCTGGAAGAGGCGGTGGCGCATGGCGCGGTCCACCTCCTGCGCGTAGGCGGGCTCCACGAAATCCAGCATGCCCCAGTCGCGGGTTTCGCCGGGCGGCATGTGGGCCTCGTCCTCCGCGGCGTGGCGCGCCAGGATATCCACGCGGTCCATCACGTAGGCGGTGGAGTTGGAGGCATCCGTGGTGAAGCGGTACTTGTCGCGTATGGTGGGGTAGATGCTCATGCGGGCCTCCGCGCGGTTGAGGCGGTGGTCCCAGTCGCAGCCGGGGAATCCGTTGTCCAGGATATCGTTGAGCGCGGCGCTGCGGAAGGATTTGACGTTCTCCTCCACGTGGGCGCGCAGGGCCTCCATGTTCATGAAGGCCTGGGCGCGGGATTCCTCCCATCTCATGCTCCACTGCGGCAGGGATATCTCGAACTTGAACAGCGCGGTCTCGATCAGCACGCGCATCTCACGCGAGATGAAAAACTCGATGGACAGCAGGTTGGACAGCCCGCGCTTGTTGTCGGAATCCGGCACGCGGCGGGAGAGCGTGATATCGCCCAGGTAGGGCGTGCGGCGGTCGTCGCGCAGGGTTCGCAGCACGCGGTGCTCCGCGCTGCGCTCCACCTCCGCGCCCTTGTTGACGAAGGTGACGCGGCAGCCGGCGATATCGCGCAGGCAGTTGCCCTGCATGCTGAACTCCAGCGGCTCCCCGCCGTCGATACCCCAGAGCTGGAGGGTGACGGTGTCGCGCACGGTGTTGTCGATAACGCCGTG
>JAKSOU010000099.1 GCA_024405435.1 Akkermansia sp.
GGCCGGCTTGTTGGGTCGTGGTGGTAGTGGCACGTGGAGTGTTGTTGTTGTTTCTATGTTCACCGCCGGGCGCGTGGGGCAGGGTGCCTGTGCGCCCGGCGGCAAAGGGGTTCGTCAGCCTTGTGCGGCGGGTGGTGTGTCTTTCTTGACGGGTTGAAGCAGCGGGCGGATGCGGCGGTTGCGGATCTCGTCCAGGACGGCGGCCACGAAGGCGTCCACATCCATGGGCCCGAGGTCGTCCAGATCGCGGTGGCGCACGGACACCTTCTCCTCCTCGGCCTCGCGCTGGCCAACCACGAGCATGTAGGGCACGCGGTCCAGGCGGGCGTTGCGGATTTTGGCGCCGATCTTATCCGGCGCATCGTCGAGGGTGACGCGCACGCCCTCCGCGGCGAGGCGCTGGCGGAGCGTGGCGGAGTAGGCGGCCACCTTTTCCGAGATGGGCAGGATGCGCACCTGCTCCGGCGCGAGCCAGGTGGGGAACTTGCCGGCGAAGTGCTCGATGAGCAGGCCGGTGAAGCGCTCCATGGAGCCGAACGGCGCGCGGTGGATCATCACCGGGTGGTGGTTCTGGTTGTCAGCACCCGTGTACACCAGCTTGAAGCGGTACGGCAGGTTGTAGTCCACCTGCACGGTGCCCAGCTGCCAGTCGCGGCCGATGACGTCGCGCACGATGAAGTCGATCTTGGGGCCGTAGAAGGCTGCCTCGTTCTCCGCGGCGGTGTACTCGAAGCCCTCTTCCGAGAGCGCCTCGCGCAGGGCCTGTTCGGAGTTCTTCCACTTGTCGATGGAGCCCACGTACTTGGGGTCGGTGTACTCCTTGTCGCGCAGGGAGAGGCGCACGCGGAAATCCTTCATCTCCAGGGTGCCGAGGATGTGCTTGACGATGCCGATGCACTGCTGCACCTCCGCCTTCACCTGGTCCGGGCGGCAGAAGATGTGGGCGTCGTCCTGCGTGAACCCGCGCACGCGGGTCATGCCGCCCAGCTCGCCGCTCTGCTCCCAGCGGTACACGGTGCCGAACTCCGCCAGGCGGATGGGCAGGTCGCGGTAGGAGTGCGGGTCGTTCGCGTAGATGCGGATGTGGTGCGGGCAGTTCATGGGCTTGAGCATGAACCCGCTGATGACGTGGGTGTCAAGCGAGTTGAACAGGTCCGCGCACGTGGCGTTCTCGTCGCGCAGCTTCTTGAAGTCGTCCGGGTCCGGGATGGGCGGGAACTGGCTCTCCTTGTAGTGGTCCCAGTGGCCGCTGGTCATGTACAGATCCAGCTTGCCGATGTGCGGGGTGTACACCTGGGAGTAGCCGATGCGGTCCAGCTCCTCCGTGATGAAGGTTTGCAGCTCCCTGCGGATGATGGCACCCTTGGGCTTCCACAGCACCAGGCCCTGGCCCACCATCTCGTCGATGGCGAACAGACCCATCTCGCGCCCCAGGCGTCGGTGGTCGCGCTTGCGCGCCTCCTCCAGGCGCGCCAAGTGCTCGTCCAGCTGGGTGCGGTTGGGGAAACAGGTGCCGTAGATGCGCTGCAGGCGCGGGCCGTTGGCGTCTCCCTGGTAGTAGGCGGATGCCACGCTCATCACCTTGAAGGCCTTGCAGTTGCCGGTGCGGCCCACGTGGGGGCCGGCGCAGAGGTCGGTGAAGTCGCCGTTGCGGTAGATGGAGATTTCCTCACCCTCCGGGATGCGGTTCAGGAGGTCCACCTTGAACTTGGAGGGGACGTTGCGCGGGCCCACGGAGCCCAGCTCGCCGCTCTGGGCCATCTTCATGGCCTCATCGCGTGTGACGGTAGTTCGCTCGAAAGTCTGGTTCTCCTTGACCACCTTCTTCATCTCGGCCTCGATGAGCTCGAATTCGGCTGTGGAGATGTTGTGGTCAAGCTCGATGTCATAGTAGAAGCCGTTTTCCACGGCGGGGCCGGCGGCAAGCTGGGCCTGCGGCCAGATGCGGCAAATGGCGGTGGCCAGAACGTGTGCGCACGAGTGGCGCAGACGCTCCAGGTCGCTCGCCTGGTTGCGCTCTTCCAGTGTCTTTCGTTCTTTCTGTTCCGACATATCAGAGTTGTGAACCCCTAATATCACCCAAACACCCGCATTTATCAAGCCAAATCAGCCGAAAATCGGCAAAAAAGTTAAAAAATGCGAAAGAATCGAGTGGCGGGGCGTCAGCCCGCGCGGCCGTAGTCGTCATTGAAGCGTTCGATATCCTCCTCGCTGAGCACCTCTCCCAGCTGGATTTCGATGAGGCAGAGGGGCTCCGCGGTCTCGTTGCTCAGGCGGTGGATGGCGCCGCAGGGAATGCTGGCGGATTCGCCCACGCCCAGCTGGGTGGTTTCATCCCCGCAGCGCACGGTGGCGGTGCCGTTGATGACAATCCAGCGTTCCGAGCGGAATTTGTGGCGCTGCAGGGAAATGCGGCCGTGCGGGTTGAGGAAGAGCTTTTTCACCACAACGTTCGGCTGGATGTCCAGCACGCGCCACTGGCCCCAGGGGCGCTCCCCGGCTTCCCCCACGCGGTAGGTTTGGAATGATGACTGCATGTGAATGAAAGGTTATTTGCCCAGGGTGCCGCGGATGGAGGTGGTGGAGCGGGTGGGCAGGTCGCCGTGCGGTATGCGCTTGCTGGTGACGTACTTGATGCCCTTGGATTCCACAAAGGCCTTCTTCTCGTCGCTGGTGCCGTCCGCGTTCACGAAGAAGATGTCCGGCTTCACCTCGTCCAGCAGCGGGGCGAAATCCAGAATCTGCCCGGTGGCCGGGCCGATGTAGACCTTCTTGACGTACTTGATGGCCTCCAGCATGTACTTGCGCTCCTGCTCGTTGTACATGGTCTTGCGGTTCTTGAGGGCCATCACGGTGGCGTCGGATCCCAGGGAGACGTAGACGTCGCCGTAGGATGCGGCTTCCTCCAGGAATGCGATGTGGCCGCTGTGCAGCACATCGAAACAACCGGAAACAAAGACTTTCGGCATGGTGGTGGAACAGGTGGGTTTATTGAATCACGCCGCGGTCCTTGAGGCGCTGCAGGTACTTGGGCTGCCATTCCACGGGCTCGTCCTTGCCGAAGGTGCGGCAGTAGGGCTCCACGGGGTACAGGTCCGGGCATTCCTCCAGGGCGCGCTCGCGGGCCTCCGCGTTCTCGTACAGGTACACGGCGTAGCCGCCGTGGCCGCCGCCGCAGTACTTGTGCGCCAGGCAGTCGCCGATTTCCGGCAGGTGCTGCATGCCCTCCTTGATTTGCAGGTGGTAGCTGAGCTGGATGCCCACGGAGAGCATCTTGATGTCCTGCATGAGCACGCCCATGCGCGCGGCGCGCCCGGCCTGCGCTATCTTCTTGAAGTTGCGCTCCAGGCAGGCGAGCCCCGGCGTGTCGTGGTGGATGCGCGTGTCGTACACCGCCATGCAGCCTTTCAGGAATTCGCCCGTGTTCTTGAAGTCCAGCACCGGGTAGCGGCCGGATTTCCACACGCAGGCGCCCGTCTCCGCAATCACGGCGGGGTCCTGCCAGCCCACGCCGAGTCCGAGCTCGCTTGCCACGGGGTCCCAGCCGTTGAGCACGCTCCATCCGCCGCTGCCGCCCAGGCCGGCGCCCTTGCGGTACAGCCACTCCTTCAGGGAGACGGTGGGGGAGATGGCGCAGTTGACGATGAACTCGCCGGGGATGGCGTTCTCCGGCACGTCCAGCCAGCCGCCGGCGAAATCCACGCGCAGCGGCACGTGGGTGGGTGCCTTGATGCGGTCCACCACCTCCGTGCTGGTGGTCTGCTTGCCCTCCGGCGCGTTCTTCTCCATCACCACGAATTCAACCCCGTTCTCCTCGCAGAACTTGCGCTTTTCCTCCATGTAGTGGTCGTCCGTGGTCACCGCCAGGATATCCGGCTTGGCCTGCAGGAACGCGGTGCGGAAGGAGAGCGCCTTGTCCTCGTCCGTGGAGGGTATCACCTCGTTGATCAT